>DSAF01000213.1 GCA_011388305.1 Candidatus Zixiibacteriota bacterium
ATTCTCGAGGGCACGAAAGCCCATGTCCCACCGGAGGGCGGAAGAAAGCACCCCGAGCAAAAACTTGTTGAGGTCGATACACGCGACATCCTTTTCATTGCGGGCGGGGCGTTCAATGGCCTCGGCGATATTATCGCAAGGCGAATCGACAAGAAGATGATAGGCTTCGACGCAGAAATAGTCAACGCGAAGAGCCTGCCAGTCGGCGAGCTACTCTCGCGCACTGCGCCGGAGGACCTCGTCGAGTTCGGGTTCATACCAGAGCTCGTCGGGAGGCTTCCCGTGTCGGTTTCCCTCGACGAGCTGGACAAAGACGCGCTAATGCACATCCTCACCGAGCCTAAAAACGCGCTGGTCAAGCAATACCAAAAGCTGTTCCACATGGACGAAATCGAGCTGGAGTTTACCGATGACGCGCTCGAAGCAATCGTCGATGAGGCGATGACTCGAAAAACCGGCGCGAGGGCACTTCGGGGAATCTTCGAGGCGGTGATGACGCCCATCATGTTCGAGCTTCCGGATTTGGACGATGCGGCCAAATGCACTATTGACCGTGACACGATAGTCGAACGAGCGAGGCCGAAGGTTGTCTCCGCAAAAGGCGTTGTCCAATGAGGAAGTGGGCGCCGGGGATAGCGCTGTTTGCGGTTCTCGTCGTGCTGGATCAGGCGACTAAGATTTGGGTGGAGCGCACAATTCCGCTGTATCAGGGCTTCTCGGTCATCGGTGATTTCTTCAGAATCACATTCGTCCGAAACCCCGGAGGCGCATTCAGCACAAAATTCGGCGGAAACACCTTCTACATCATTGTCGCGTCGCTCGCGTCGCTTTTTGTCGTGGCGTATCTTATCAAAGCAGGCAATAGCAATGTGGCGATAAGATACTCACTGTTCACAATACTCTCCGGTGCTGTGGGCAACCTCATCGACCGCTTCCGTGTCGGTGAGGTAATTGACTGGCTTGATTTCGGGTTTGGCGGAACGCGATGGCCGACGTTCAACATCGCGGATGCGGCCATAGTCGTGGGATTGGTAATACTCATAATTGCGGGTGTCGAAGATGACGGCAAAAAAATTGACGATAGAAGTCCCGAAGGAGGTGACCCCGACGAGACTGGACAGGTTTCTGGCGACCACGGACCTCGACCTCAGCCGGAGCCAGATACAACAGCTCATTAGGGAGAAGCGCATCCTCATTCCGGGGAAGGGTGTCAAGCCGGCGTTTATCCTCATTGGCGGCGAGACAATACACATCGAAATCCCCGAGGCCGAGCGCCCGCGCCTCACCCCCGAGAACATCCCGCTGAACATCGTGTTCGAGGACGAGTTCCTCGTCGTGGTCGATAAGCCCCCGGGGATGGTTGTGCATCCGGCGCGCGGGCATTTTACGGGCACGCTCGTGCACGCGCTACTCGGGCATTGCAAATCGCTCCCCGACTGCTGCGGCGAAATGCGTCCGGGCGTCGTCCACCGCCTCGACAAGGACACATCCGGCTTGATTATCTTCGCAAAAAGTGAGCTTGCCCACCGAAGACTCGCCAAGGCCCTCGCCGAGCGCAAAATCAAGCGCGAATATGTCGGCATTGTTTGGGGGAAAATGCCGCAATCCTCAGGCACAATCGAGGGCGACATCGGCCATAACCCAAAAGACCACAAGAAGATGGCCGTTGTCGAACGCGGCAGGCCTGCGCGCACGGACTATTCCGTCGTGAAGGATTTTCACTTTCTGTCGCTCGTGGATTTCCGCCTTCATACCGGCCGGACGCACCAGATTCGCGTGCATACGAGCCACATCGGACGCCCGATTTTCGGCGACCCCGAATATGGCGGGCGCGAGGAGCGCATCGGCGGGTTCGCGCCGGAGTTCCGCCAGACGGCTGTGAGGTTACTCAAGATGTTAGACCGGCAGGCGCTCCACGCGCGAAGGCTGTCGTTCGCCCACCCGATGACATCAGAGGAAATCACCGTCGAGGCCACCCTGCCTGAGGACATCGCAGGTGTGATTCGTGAAGTTGAGTAACACTGTAATTTTGAAGCTAACACCATGAACACAAAGCATTTAGCAATTTTAATCATTCCCGCGCTCTTTTCGGCCTGCAATCGAACCGCCGAGTCGCCCCCACCCCAAGATAACGACGAAGATACCCCAATTTTCGTCATCGTCGATGTCAAAGACGGCGACACAATCGAGCTTGACGACGGTCGTCTTGTTCGCCTCGTGGGCATCGACACGCCGGAGATGAACTACGGCGGAACGCCCGAGCCATGCGCAATCGAGGCCAAGGAGTTCGCCGTGGAATTCTCGCAGGGCAAAAGTTGCTACCTCGTGACGAACGCGCCGGTGGGCGATGCAATCGACGGATACGGCCGAACACTGGCGTTTGTGCACATCCTGCCGGACAGCGCCTGCATGAATGTCGAGATTGTCCGTGCCGGCTGGAGCATCGCGTGGGACAGATACCCCATCCGGAGCGACTATTGGAATAGGCTCGCAATTGCAGAGGGCGAGGCGAGCGCCGACGGAAGAGGCATCTGGGATGCGGAGAATAATTGCCGTTAAGGAGAATATATGCGAGACGAAAAAATTCGGGAGATTGTCGAAAGCGTGCAGGACAGGCTCGGCAGACCGAGCATAGGCAACGCCGTTTCCGCGAGCTGGCTTTCGACGGAGCATGCAAGACGCGGCCATACGGCGCAAATAAAAACTCCACGCGATGTCGCACCCCTCATCGACCATACGCTTCTCAAGCCCACGGCGACTGAGCGCGACATCCTCGAGCTGTGCAGAGAAGCCGACGAACACGGCTTCGCGTCGGTTTGTGTCAATCCCTATTGGTTGCCGACAGCAGACAAAACCCTCGGCGACTCGCCCGTGATGCTTTGCACCGTCGTGGGATTTCCTCTTGGCGCGAATTTGACGGTGATTAAGGCCGAGGAGGCGAATCGATGTATCGAATCCGGGGCGGACGAGCTGGACATGGTAGCGAATGTCGGCAGGCTCAAGGAACACAACTGGGAGGCGGCTTTCGATGACATTTCGGCGGTTGTCGATATTGCGGGCGGCGTGCCCGTCAAGGTCATCATCGAGACTGCGCTTCTCGACGAGGAAGAGATTGTCGCCGCCTGCGCGATTTCCTCGATAGCGGGAGCCGTCTATGTCAAGACCAGCACGGGGTTTGCGTCCGGTGGCGCGACAGTCGAAGCGGTATCGTTGATGAGTTTGGCGGTCGAGAACAAGCTCGGTGTCAAGGCATCCGGTGGAGTCGGTAGTTTCAACACGGCGATGGCCATGATTCGCGCGGGTGCGACGAGAATCGGCGCGAGCAATTCAATAAACATCATTCGCGGATGAAAATACGAGTTATCCATGTTGGCAAGCAGAAACGGTTAATCGCCGATTTAGTAGAGACTTACGCAAATCGAATCGCCAATTACGCCGAGTTCGAAATCGTATCCGTCAAACAAGCGCGAGGCCTCCCCGAGGACAAGGCTATCGCCGCCGAGTCCGAGAATCTTCTGAAAAAGCTCTCTGCACGGGACTTCGCGATAGCACTCACCGAAGAGGGCAAGCAACTTGGCTCGGTCGCGTTCGCCGAATTGCTTTCGGACATCGAATTGAGCGCACGGCCGGTCGCTTTCATCATAGGCGGCGCGTTCGGCCTCTCGGAAGAGGCGAAATCCCGCGCGGATATGCGCCTCTCGCTGTCAAAGATGACGCTCCAGCACGATATCGCCCTCACGGTGCTCCTCGAGCAACTCTACCGCGCTTTCACAATTATACGCGGCGAAGAATATCATAAGTAGGTTTTTGGTGTTAGGTTATGGGTTATGGGTGCACCTATTTGTGCGCCCGCTTTGTGAGGATTTGCGGTCGGCAAACCGCCACGAAATTCAACTCCGCTATTGACAAATCGCACAGCGAGATTTAAAATTTACGCTCGCCGGTGGGTTCCTTGAACCATTAGAGAGGCCAACATGCCCCGCAAGAAGAAAATCTTCGTGATAGACACGAATGTCATCCTTTATGACCATACGGCAATATATAATTTCCAAGAACATGATGTCGTCATTCCGATTGTCGTGCTCGAAGAGCTTGATAAATTCAAGAAGGGCAACGACTTAATAAATTTCGAGGCTCGCGAGTTCGTTCGGAAGCTGGATAAAATCGCCGGCGATAAGCTGTTCACCAAAGGCGTGTCTTTGGGGAAAGGTCTCGGCAAGCTGTTTATCGAAGTTTCGAATTTCGACTCGAAAGCACTCTCGGACGCCTTTATAGACAACAAGCCCGACCACCGCATTCTCGCGCTCGCCGCCAATCTCCGAGACAAACACGGCGAGGGCGATGTCATCCTCATCTCGAAAGACATCAATCTGCGCATGAAGGCCAAGAGCCTCGGAATTCCCGCGGAGGACTACGAGACCGGCAAGATCGCCAACATCGACGAGCTTTACACCGGCCATGCTATGTTCGACGGTTTCGACAAAGAACTAATCTCGCGCTTCTATCAGGAGCCGTTTTCTGTTCCCGTTGGTGAGCTTGAGCTTCCGCAAATAGTTCCCAATCAATACTTTATATTGAGAAATCGCTCGCAGAGCGTGCTTGCGTATTACAATCCCCGCGAGGGCATATACGAGCGCGTCAATAGAATTAACGCATACGGTATCGAGCCGCGCAACGCCGAGCAGACCTTCGCTCTCGATGCGCTCAACCGCCCTGAAATCCAACTCGTCACGATGACCGGCAAGGCCGGCACCGGCAAAACGCTTCTCGCCTTGGCCGCGGCCATTCACCAGCGGAAGCGATATCGGCAGATATATCTCGCAAGGCCGATAGTGCCGCTTGGCAACCGAGACCTCGGCTATCTTCCGGGGGATGTCTCGGAGAAGCTCGCGCCGTATATGCAACCGCTCTATGACAACCTCGCGGTGATTCGCCATAAATACCCATCGGACAGCCTTGAGTTTGCACAGATCGACCAAATGATAAACTCCGAGAAGCTTACGATTTCGCCATTGGCATACATTCGCGGGCGAAGTCTCGAAAAAATATTCTTCATCGTCGATGAGGCGCAAAACCTTACTCCGCATGAAGTTAAGACGATAATCACCCGTGCCGGCGAGGGGGCGAAGATAGTATTCACCGGCGATATATACCAAATCGACACGCCATATCTCGACAGCCGCTCAAACGGCCTTACCTATTTAATAGACAGGATGAAGGGACAAGAACTGTTCGGCCATGTCACGCTCTTCAAGGGTGAAAGAAGCGAGCTGGCCGAATTGGCGAGCGATTTGCTCTAAAACGATTGTAAATTAACGATAACTTGGTCATTGCAATTCGATTCGTCCGCGTAAGTGACTGTGGTCCATAGTCCCAAAGATTGTTAAAAATCATCTTTTCTGCTTGTCGCGGGTTGGCACTGCACCACCCGTGCCACCGCAGGGGGAGGGGCGTGACATCGAGATTCACCAAAGACAAATTTAATCCCAAAACAAAATTTTCATGTTGACCTTCGCACGAAAAATACATTACTTTAATTGATAGTAGTTATTAGCAGTGCAATTTGAGAGGCGATAATATGTCCAGACCAAAACAAACGCCCCGAAAGCGAGAAGAAAAAAAACGAAAGCCCGACCTATTTCTCTGGGTGCTGATCTCGATAGCGGTGGCCTTGCTCATCATCGTCCCCGTGCGCGGAAAATATCGCGGTTTTCTCGTATCGTCTGACTTCATGGAACCTACGCTACGCCAAGGCGATATCGTCATGGTCAAATATGTCGAGGACGGCGATAGCTTTTCGGTCGGCGATATCATTGTCTTCCAATATCCGCCGGAACGTTCGCAGTATCGCTTCGGAAGAATCGCGGCCACAGGTGGCCAGAGAGTTCAGATATACGAGAAAAAACTCTATGTCGATAATGTTCAGATAGATGAACCGCCGACGGTCTTCTTCACAGATAGGAACATAGAGCGCGACTTGCTCTCGGTGCGCGACTTTTTTGGGCCGTTCGACCTCCCCAAAAACAGCTACTTCATCCTTTGCGATAACCGCGACAACAGCATCGATTCGAGATATTGGCATGAGTTGCCGGTGGAACTCGTTATCGGCAGACCTCGCTATATCTACTTTACATGGAAACACGATCCCAACGCTCCAGCGCTGGATTCTCCATTTAATGTAGTAAAAGCATTTTTCTACAATCTGTTTAAATTTTTCGGTCGAGCCGGTTTCGACCGCATTGGCAAGAAGGTCACATGAGCTACGGTTGTTATGTCCACATTCCTTTCTGCGAAGGGCAAAAATGCCCATATTGCGGCTTTTTCTCCGTGCCCTATTCGGCATATATGGCAGATGACTATATTCCAGCGCTTCTCGAACAAGCGAGACGCTCCAGCAGTCCGGAGTCGGATACTCTCTACATAGGCGGAGGGACGCCGAGTTGCCTTACCGCAACGCAACTCGAGACACTGCTCGTGGGGCTCCAAAAAATCTTGCCCCTATCCAGCAACGCGGAAATCACCGTCGAACTCAACCCGGAAAACGTCTCGGAGGATTTAGCGACATTGCTCTTTCACTGCGGCGCAACTCGTGTTTCGCTCGGTGCACAGTCGCTTGTCCAGCGCCAGCTATCAGTTCTGGGCAGAAAACATACCGCCGAACGGACGATTACCGCACTCAACATTTTGAAGCGCAATTCTTTCCTTACTTCGATAGACCTCATCTTCGGCGTCCCCGGCCAGCAGTTGGAAGAATGGGACGCCACAATCAACCGCGCCATCGAACTTGATCCCGATCATATTTCAATCTACTGCCTTTCATTCGAGGAGGGAACACCTTTTGCATACGCACTCCGTAAGGGGCTAATCGCTCCCGTAGGCTCGGAGAAAGAGCATAAAATGTTCTATTCGGCACGCGAAAAACTCATGACGGCAGGATATGAACATTATGAAATATCTAATTTTTCAAAACCCGGTAAATCGAGCAAACATAACACTAAATACTGGACGGGCGAGGGCTATATAGGTATTGGTGCCGGTGCGCATAGCTATATACAGGGGCCGCCGCGATGGATTAGAATGTCCGTTGTAAGTAATGTCCACAGTTTTTTGCGCAGAATTGACAGCGCTGAACAACTATGGGATTTCGTTGAATCGCTGGATCTACCTAAACGCGTGGCCGAATTTCTTATGCTCAGGCTTCGCCTTCTTGAAGGTTTCTCCGTCGAAGATGTGGCGCGATGCCTTCCAGAGCTTGATGCCATTCACTTCGTAGATCTGCTTCGCCCCCTCGAGTCCGCACAGCGCCTCATTCACGATAGCGGAAGAATTCGCATCCCGCCCGAATTGCTCTTCGTCTCAGATTCTGTCATTCTCGCTTGCGTCCATGTGACAGAGAGTTATGTCCGCCAAGTGGCTCTCAAACATCGCAACATCTCCGATGATATCGATATGGCGGAATACATCTCCAATTTCCGCGGCGCTGATGAGCCGGGGCCGCAGAAATAAAAAAGCTTCGCAACTCAATGAATTGCGAAGCGTAGGAGGATGCAAGTGAAGGGTTAATCGACGCCCAAATATGACACTTCGCCAGCAAGTATCTTATTGAGCATTTTTACAAATTTCCCGCCATCGTCAGAAAAATTGACGGGGTAGTTCTGGATTTGCGAGAGACTGACGGCGCGTGTTTCTTTTGGGTTGGGCGCATTATAATCGCTCTTATGGCGACGGACTCTGCGCTTTCTGGCATCGCGAGTGTCCAGCGCCGCGCATCGGCTGGAGCAGTATTTGGGAGAATACTTAGCGCCAACTTTAATGATAAAAGTATTTTCGCATCCCTCTCGCTCGCAC
Source organism: Candidatus Zixiibacteriota bacterium (assembly GCA_011388305.1). Taxonomy (GTDB): domain Bacteria; phylum UBP14; class UBA6098; order UBA6098; family UBA6098; genus UBA6098. Next base: position 7,849 of record DSAF01000213.1, read on the forward strand.
TTTTTAAGTGCTCTGGGCAATTTTTTTCTCGGCATGATGACCTCCTCAATATTTCAATTCAACTTGTATATCGCGATATTCGTGCCAACTTTTTTGAGTTCTTGTATCCCATTGCCCTACTTGATATTACGAAAGATCGTTTTTTTGCTACTCATAATTGGGGCAAAATATTGGGCACTATTCGCCGCATTTTTGGGTATTATTC
>DSAF01000116.1 GCA_011388305.1 Candidatus Zixiibacteriota bacterium
CCTTTGGGCGTCACGCTGAACGCCGCAAGATTGAAATCGCTGTGGTGAACGAGTTTCTCGAACGGCGCAGATGCCAAGTCCAGCGTGGCTTTGATGCAGTCCGGCATATACATCATCGGGAGCATCGTGTCTTCCGCGAGGAAGCACTCGTAATTGCCCTCGGAGACCGCCTTATAGTAAATCTCGACGGCGTAATCCGTCGTGCCGCCGCCGGGGAGCGTTTCCGATGAGATAATCCCCGGATAGCGAAGCCCGCGGACATCCACGCCGAATCGCTGGACGTAATAGTCGCAGAGCCTCTCGCCGCAAACTTTCGTCACGCCATACATCGAGGTAGGCCGGAGAATCGTGTCGTTGGGTGTGTTGTCGCGCGGAGTGTCCGGCCCAAACGCCGCTATCGATGAGGGGATTATCACGCGAACGAGTTCTTTCTCTATAGCCGCCCGAAGTATGTTAATCGTCCCGTTCATATTAACATCCCAACAGAGTAGCGGGTTCTTTTCGCCTACTGCCGAAAGTATCGCCGCCATGTGGAATATCGTGTCGATTTGGTATTTCTCAACGAGCGCGATAACTTGCTCGAAATTCGTCACATCGCAAAGCTCATATCCGGCGACATTATGAATATTGACCTCATTGGCCGGTCGAATATCCGACGCGATGACATTCTCCGCGCCGAACTTCTCGCCGAGCGCAAAGCAAAGCTCCGTGCCGATTTGGCCGCATGCCCCCGTGACGAGAATTCTTCTCACTTCCTTCGACATATCTACCTCATTCACATAAAAGTTAGTTATTATTTTGCTATTTCTTAACTTCGCAAATCGGCAGAATGAACCTACCATGGCTCTCATGGAGCACCTCGGCGATTGCCAAATAAATCGCTGATAGTCCGCAAATTATGCCCTCATACCCCGCAATTTTGCCGATAAGCTCGCTCCCCGTCCAGTCACGAATTGCCAACAGCCAGAACAAAATCGTCAGGCTGAGGAAAACGAACTGCAAGGCACGGTTTTTGCCCCAAGTGCCAAACCACATGCAAAATGTAAAAAGCCCCCACATAAACAAATACCAACCAACAAACTCTGTCGCCGGGGCTATAACCCCGAGGTTCGGCATATTGGGCATAACGATGAGCGCGACTAGCGTAAGCCAGAAGAGGCCATAACTACAAAACGCCGTGAGTCCGAAAGTGTTGCCTTTCTTGAACTCGAGAATTCCGGCGATAATCTGCGCGATTCCGCCGTAAAAAATCCCCATCGCGAGTATCATTGAGCCGATTGGGAAAAAACCCGCATTGTGGATGTTAAGAAGGACGGTGGTCATGCCGAAACCCATAAGCCCCAAAGGCGCAGGATTGGCCAGCTTATTCTCCATGAAATCTCCTTTTAGCAGTTGACAGCCATAAAAGGCTTTGATTGGCAAAATATATTCGTAGCTATGTTTTTCGCAAGCAAAATTAAACACAGAATTTAGTATCGATGGAGATTCTCCCCGAAAACCTCATCCCGAATTAGCGTAAACAATGGGGTATTAGCTTATCTTATGATTTTGGTAGCTCAATGTCTTATGGCAGTCTGTATGAACATCGGTTGCCATTCGATATCGCAGGTAAACACTATTACCTGCTCTCCAGTGCCTCGATGCGGGCTTCGAGAGCTTGCAGGCGGTCGATTTCGGCGCGGAGAGACGCGTTTTCGGCTTGGAGTTCTGTTATTTTCTTATCTAAAGCCTTAATCGCCACTATTTCAAGGCCTTGCAAGCCTCCAATCGCAACATTCTCGCCAAATTCATCAGTAGCTTCGGGCGGGAGGGTCGATACATCTACGCCAATTTTTTGGACCTGAAAAACCTCATTGCCGTTCCGGTCGATAATGAGACGACCATCGGGAGTAACTCCTTTTGCTTCTTGTATGTCACGGTTAAAATCGAAACGGATAGATCTAATATTTCTAACCTTTTCAAGATATTGGTCAAATTGAGAATCGCCAATATCGGTTATATTACTTTTCAATGAAGTGGAGCTTGATGTATAAAAGCCGTCGCTTGCATACATCCGCCAGAATCGGCGGTTTGAAGGGTAAATAGTGGAACTTGCTCCGACCACACCCCATTGATCGGTAGTAGGGAGTATTGCTGGCTCACCATTACCAGAGCATTGAACGCGCAGAGCTTCGTAGGCTGTGCCACTTGAAGACCCAGGTATATAAACATGTAGTTTTGCGCTGGGGCTTGTCGTCCCGATCCCGACGTTGCCGTCAACGATTATATCTTGGTCGGTGCGAATATGGTCGGTTCTCAAGCGTAAAGTCCCTGTAGTGGTCTTCATCCAGAAATCCCTCGGATTTCCTCCAGTGGAAACCAGCAACCCAAGATCATATCTGCCGGAAGAAATCCCTGCGGCACGAGCGGAAACAATATGCGCCATATTTGTCGTCTCTCCGCTACTCGTTCCGCGAAAACTGATGATGTTGCTATCGTCATCTCCTTCTATGTGCAGTTTTCCGCTTGGCTCCGTCGTCCCGATGCCGACGTTGCCATCGGACGTGACGGTCAGGCGGACATTGTCGTTCGTCCCGAGGTGAACATCGCGGGAACCATACGAGCCGAAAAGCATAGAATTTGTCGTAGTGCCGGAATAAGACTGCCCTCTTGGATCGTTGCCCGCGATTTGCAGAATGCCGGATATTCCATGCACCGCGCCGCCATCTTGGGAATAATACACATAAGCGCCTCCCGGCTCGCCGCTGACATTGTCCGTATCGCCGATGAGGTTCAGCCCCGCGAAGCCTCTGCTTTCCACTGTAATTGCCTGCGTGCTTGTAGTGGGATCGCTGGTCGAGCCAACATGGAGAGTTGTATTAGGGGAAGTAATTCCCCCAATTCCGACGTTCCAGCCCGTGTTGTTCGGGTAGAGGTTGCTTCCCGATTGTGTCCAATAGCCGGCATTTCCCCACGAGGTAATGCAGTCGCCGCCGATGCAGAAGCCCGAACTTGCGCGGGCGTATCCAGAGACATCAAGCGCTTGCCCGGGGCTATTCGTCCCGATGCCGACGTTGCCGTTATCGAGAATACGGAGTCGTTCCTGTGGGCTATTGCCGCCAGTTTTAATGAGAAAATCCCCCGTTCCGCCGCTTCGGCGAACTCCGCCTATTTCTGGGCCGTAGTTCGCCGCCGTGCTCGTCCTGAACTTGATGAAGCCACCGCCGTCTTCATTCGTAGCGTCGTTAGCAAAAACCCCTTGAAGTTCGATATAGTTTCGATGTTCGCCGGCTGTGCCTTGCGCGGGAATTCTTATCACGCTGTTCGCGTCCGGGCTGGGGAAAGTTGTCCCGCCAATGCGAGCTATGCCCGTAATGTTCAATTGATCTCCCGGGCTATCCGTCCCAATGCCCATGCTTGACAGCACATGAACGATGCCGCCGGTCTCGCCGATTTGGAGAGCCATAGCGTCCATCGGCTCTTCGGGGCGTTCGCGAGGCGCGACTGTGTCGGTGGTAGTTTCGGTTGCGGGAATTTCAGCGACCTGAGCATAACAAAAGAACACAGAGAGCAGAATTAACACAAAAATTTCTCTTTTTATCATATTTGCCTCCAGTTTACAGTCTATCTACAGAAACATAATTAAAATCGCAATAACGATGCCATCGGATTTTTAACGAGTTATGGGCGTTTGCGGGAGGTTGAACTGAAATCCGAGAAGAGATGGGGAATATTGCCAAAATTTTTTGGGCAATAATGCCCAATAATCTGCCGTCATTAGTTCAGTTTACAACGATTACTTGGGGGGCGAGGCCGCTAATCGACGACAACCTCGGGGGAAATGTATTGCCTCGGGTCAACCGGCCTGCCGGAGACTCTGACCTCATAGTGCAGATGGACGCCCGTTGCGTTGCCGGTGTTGCCTACCGTCCCGATGATGTCGCCTCGTTTGACTTTCTGGCCGGGGCGCACTTTGATGTCGTCGAGGTGGCCGTATCGCGTCTCGTAATAGGTATGATTGATGCGCACCATCTTGCCGTATCCGTGATACCATCCGGCGAATCTGATTGTTCCATCGGCGGAGGCGCGAACCGGCGTGCCCCTGCGAGCGCAGATGTCGATTCCCTCGTGCATTTTCCAAATTCCCGTGAACGGGTCGAGGCGCCGCCCGAAGCCGGAGCTTACATAGCCGCGCAGAGGCCAAATCGATGGAGTGTGCGCCAAAACATGCCGTTTCTTCTCGAAATGCTCGCGAGCTTCTTCCAGCGCTTTGCGCTCTGTTTTGGCAGATAGGATAAGCGAGTCGAGTTTGCGGTCGATGTCCCGCGCCCTCGCGAGGATAATCGGTTTATTAGGGTCGAGGAAATCCAGCTCCGGGCCGCCTATGCCGTATGCGTATTGCGCGGGATCGATGGGCGGGAGGTCGGCTTTGTCGCGGACGAGCGTGCTCATCTCCCTCAGATCGCAAATTATTGTCGCGAGCGAATCGGCGCGGCGGGACATGGCGTCGAGGCTGGCCGAGAGTTGTTCGTTAGTCTCGCCCGCAGTGCGGTTCTCCGCGACCTTGCCGACATAAAACAGATTGAACCCGAGGATAAAGGCGTTGATAAGGACGAGGGCTCCGAGACCGAAAAGAACCCATTTGAGCCGAGAGCCCTCGACCCTCAACTGCCTGACCTTCCCCGAGTGCGGGGGGATTATTTGAAAGCTATACTTTCCCATATATTGCCATAATATATGTTTTTACTTCGCTTTCGTCAAGTTATGGCTTAATATTCTCGTAAGCCTTGACATCGAGTGCTTTGATAGTCTCGACGAGAATCGCCACGAGATTGTCCACATCGTCGCGATGGAGAATGCCATAGTGGCTGTGGATGTATCGCGTCGCGATGCTCAGCGTGAGGCTTGGGATTCCCTGTTTCGTCACGGCGAAGCGTCCGCCGTCGGTGCCGCCTCTGCCGAGACTGCCCATCTGGTATGGAATCTTGTTCTTGTCGGCGATGTCGAGAACGAAGTCCAGAAGGCGCGGATTGGGGAGGAGGCTTCCGTCCATGACGCTAATCGACGGGCCTTTGCCTATCTTCTCGCCCCATTCGGCCTGCGGGCTTCCGGGGATGTCCGCCGCGAGCGTTACGTCTATGGCGATTGCGATGTCCGGATCGACGAAATATGCGCATGTCCCGGCGCCGCGAAGACCGACCTCTTCCTGCACTGTGCCGCCGGCGAAGAGCGTGTTCGGGTGTTTCTCGTTCTTGAGCGCCTTGGCGACTTCTATGGCGACGGCGACTCCGATGCGGTTGTCCCATGCCTTGGCCATGAGGAACTTGCCGTCCGGCCCGAGCTTCTCGAATTGGGCATACGGAACGATTGGATCGCCGACCTTGACGCCGAACTTCTTGGCGGCTTCGTTGTCTTCGGATGCGCCGATATCGATGTATAAATCGTCGAGGTCCATGACCTTGTTGCGCTCTTCGGCTTTCAGGGAATGCGGGGCTTTGGAGCCTATGATTCCGTGAACGAGCTTGCCGCTTCTGGTGCGAATCACGACGCGCTGGCTGGGGAGAACATGCGGCCACCATCCGCCAAGCGGGTTGACTTTGATATAGCCGCTCTTGGTGATGCCCGACACCATGAAGCCGACCTCGTCCATGTGGCCGGCGATGAGGATGGAGGGGGATTTCGCCGCGCCGACCTTCTTGCCTACTGTGCTTCCGAGGCCGTCGCGCATAATCTCGCAGAACCCGCCGAGGTGCTTCTCGACAATTTGTCCGACTTCTTCCTCGAAACCGCTCGGCCCGAATGCGTCGGTAAGCTCGATGAGGAGCTTTTCGCGGTCGTCAGAACTTGTTTTCGTTGCCATCATTATCCTTCCTAAATGTGTTTAATAGCCGAGATTATTAAGAGCACTATCAATAATAATCCCTGTCATTTCGAGCAAAGCGAGAAATCTCGCGGATAGTTCGGAGATTTCTCCTCGTCCTTCATTCTCGTCAAAAGACGAGTTGAAACTTGGGCGAATAGCAATTCGCCTATGAATTTCTCAATACTGCCTGCGCCGCAGACAGCCTCGCCACGGGCACGCGATAAGGGCTACAGCTGACATAGTCCAGCCCCACTCGGTGGCAAAAATCTATCGAATCGGGGTCGCCGCCGTGCTCGCCACAGATGCCGATTTTGAGGTCGGGGCGCGCCTTTCTGCCGAGTTCGACGCCCATCGCGACGAGTTTGCCAACGCCGCGCTGGTCGAGGCTCTGGAACGGGTCTTTCTCGTAAATTCCCATTTTGACATAGTCCGGGAGGAACTTGCCTGCGTCGTCGCGGGAGAAGCCGCAACCCATTTGCGTAAGGTCGTTAGTGCCGAAGCTGAAGAACTCCGCCACCTCGGCGATTTCGTCGGCGGTCACTACCGCGCGGGGAATTTCAATCATTGTGCCGACGAGATATGGGATGTCCTTCTTGGATAAACCAGCGCTTGCAAGCACCTCCTCAGCGACATTGACGACTACATCCTTCTGAAGTTCTAGCTCCTTGACCTCGCCTACGAGCGGTATCATTATTTCTGGGTGCACTTCTATGCCCTCTTTGAGGACATTGACGGAGGCCTCCATAATCGCGCGCGCCTGCATCGCGGTGATTTCCGGATAAATAATGCCCAGCCGACAACCGCGATGGCCGAGCATCGGGTTGGATTCGTGAAGGCTCTCGACTTTGGCCTTGACATCCTCGGGCGAGACGCCGATTTCGTTGGCGACCTGCTTCTGCCCCTCCTCATCGTGGGGGAGGAACTCGTGAAGCGGCGGGTCGAGCGCGCGGATTGTCGCAGGCCTGCCCTCAAGGGCGCGGAAGATACCCTCGAAATCCTCGCGTTGCATCGGGAGGATTTTGGCGAGCGCTTTTTCTCTGCCCTCGAGGTCGTCGGCCATTATCATCTCGCGGAAAGCGACGATGCGGTCGCCCTCGAAGAACATGTGCTCCGTGCGCGTGAGGCCGATGCCCTGCGCCCCGAATTTAACGGCGACGGCTGTGTCTTTGGGCGTGTCGGCGTTGGTGCGGATTCCGAGCCTGCGAATCTCGTCCGCCCAACCCATGAACTCCTCGTATTGGCGATAAAGCAGTGAATCCTCGGGCTTGAGCGCGCCGTTAAGGACTTGCAGAATCTCCGAGGGCTTGATCTCGATGGGCCTGCCGTAAACTTCGCCGGTGAAACCGTCGATGGAGACGAAATCGCCCTCTTTGAATGTCTTTCCGGCAACTTTGAGCGTTTTATTTTTGTAGTCGATTACCAGTTCGCCCGCGCCGGCAACGCACGGCACGCCCATCCCACGGGCGACAACCGCCGCGTGCGACGTCATTCCGCCGCGCGATGTGAGAATGCCCTTCGCGATGGCCATGCCGCCGATGTCCTCGGGCGTAGTCTCGATTCTCGTGAGGATGACCGTGCCCTGATCCTCGAAGAAGCGGATGCGCTGGTGCTTGGTCATCTTCTCGGCCTCGGCTCTCACCCTCTCGACGACCTCCTCGGCCCTGTCGGCGTTGAAGATAATCCTTCCGGTGGCGCCGCCGGGAGATGCCGGAAGCCCGTGCCCGACGACATCGTCGTTGTCGCGGGCGTGTTTTTGGTCATTTGGGTCGAGAATTGGCGCGAAGAGCTGGTTAAGCTGGTCGGCGGAGACGCGCATGATGGCCTCTTCTTTGTTGATAAGGCCTTCCTCCACCATCTCGACGGCTATGCGAAGCGCCGCAAAGATTGTGCGCTTGCCGGTTCTTGTCTGGAGCATCCACAGCTTGCCGCTTTCGATTGTGAACTCGACATCTTGCATGTCGCGGTATCGTTTTTCGAGCTTCTCGCGGATTTCGATGAGTTCGGCGTATTGCTGGGGCATGGCGTCTTTAAGCTCGCTAATCGGGTTCGGAGTGCGGATTCCCGCGACAACGTCCTCGCCCTGTGCGTTCATAAGATATTCGCCGTAGAATTTGTTCTCGCCGGTTGCGGGATTGCGCGTGAATGCCACGCCGGTGGCGCAGTTATCGCCCATGTTGCCGAACACCATAGCC
>DSAF01000174.1 GCA_011388305.1 Candidatus Zixiibacteriota bacterium
AAGGATCGACTGCGTGGTCCGTCCAAAGGGCGTCTCCCCCGCCGGTAGCAGAAATTGTGATGGTCTGGCCGACTTGATCGAGGTCGATGCCGGTTCCGGCGGCGAATGTCACGCTGTCGGTCAGCCAAACCGAAGCATCGACGCGAAGCTGTTGGAATCCACAGGAACCGCCTGCCACACTGTCCGCGATTCTAGCGCGGAAAGCATAAGGCGATGTGGTAAGTGGGATTCTCGGCAAGAGAATGTTGCCATCGACAGTGATTTCGAGGAAATAATTGGCGTCGAAGGGCAGGTTTATCGGAGTAATCGCCCCGAGCGCGACATCGAAAAGCCCTTTATCGACGGCAACTTCATTTGCGCCGTCGTGGATTTCGGTCCACAGCGCCGCGCCGCCTGTCGGGGCGGAGAAGAGGCGGAAGCTCATCTCGAGGCTTTCGTTATAACCTACGCCTGCAGGGTCTGTGAGCTTGCCCTGATACTGAATGACGTGCGGCATTGCCATGGCAGAAATCGCCAAACAAAATACAGCAATAGCACAGAAACATACACGACTGGAAAACATGGCTCTCCTTTTTAGGGGGAAATTGAACTATTTTTTTATAAGATAATTTTGAATGGCTGAATTAGCAAGATAAAAAAGTATAAAGCGCGGAATATTTTATGCGTAATTTAATGTATAGCTTTAAGTAATAAAGTCTATCCTTTTACACTGCCGAGTGTTAAGCCGCCCACAAGCCACCTGCTCAAAACTATAAATAAAATCACAACCGGCACGCTCACTACAAAGCTTCCCGCCGCATACAAGCCCCACTGCGTGGACATGTTGCCTTGGAACATCTTGAGTCCGACGGGCAGTGTGAACATGTTCGGCTCTTGGAGAATCACCGCCGCGACGACATACTCGTTCCAGCTGGCCATGAACGAGAATAGCGCGGTTATCACCAGCGCGGGCGCCGCCAGCGGAAGAATAACGCGCCACCATGCGCCAAAATTCCCGCAACCATCTACGCGCGCCGATTCGATGAGCGAGGTTGGGATCGTGTCGTAATAGCCTTTCATCTGCCAGATGCAGAACGGCAAGGCTGTCGCCGAGTAGGCTATCATCAAACCGAGGTATGAGTTCACAAGGCCGAGCTTGGCGAGCATGATGAACATCGGCAGAAGAAGCATGGTCGCGGGGAACATCTGCGTCGTCAGAAGGCTCTGCATGACGGCTTTCTTGCCTGCAAAGCGGAATTTGCTCATCGCGAAGCCCGCCATCGATGCCAGTGCAACACCAGAGACAGTGACCACCGATGTCACGATAAGGGAGTTCAGCATCCACCGCAGGAAGGGGGTCGATGTAAATAGATTAATATAATTGGCAAATGTCGCGCCCTCGGGGATTACCGCCAATGATGTGGACAACAGTCTGTTCGTCGGGCGGAGCGAAATGGTAATCACCCGCACAGCAGGATACAGCGTTCCGACCGTCCACACAATGAGGAAGGCATAGATTAGAAACAGTTTAGGTGCAGAGTCCTTCTTTCGCATAATTATATTATAGTTATTTTCTGGCGGGGTGCAATAGGGTGATTGCACGAATTCCGCAAGTTGGCGCTGGCACGGGGGTTGCGAGGGCAACCCGCGCGCCAGCGCGAGATTTCCGCCATTACTCTAATCTTGCAACAATATTTCCAGCGGCGATAATCGAACCGATATTTCTCGTAGGCACATCATCGGCGGTGATATCCGAGTTGATAAAACCTGCGGCCTTAAGCTCGCTAAGAGCACCATCAAAATCTTTCAGGGAGCGGACGACATTTTCGAATCTCTCGTCATTGGGCGATTTGCGCACGGACTTGCCGGTGGCGTAATATCGCATTTTGCGGAAAGCTCTTCCGATGACATCGAGCGATGAGTAGATATTATTATAAAAATGTTGAAATGTACTATCAGTAAGATTCCATCCACGGTCGGTTTTCTCGGATGCAAGTCGCGGTTCTACTTGGGCGATTAGGCGCGAAATAAGACGGTTATTGCGCCTATCGGAATAGGGCAATTGCGACGCCGCACGCACAAAATCCGGCTCATAGAACATGAAATATGTATCGACGAAGCGGTTATCGACAGTGAGGTGTCGTCCGCCGGCCGCGCGGGAATGGTAATAATACGCACAATAATCATCAGCCATTCTCGCAGGTCTAATGGAGTATAGCTCTTCAACTTCGGCTATAGATTTGGTATGATAAATTTCTGCTATTTGAGCAAGGCTACTTCTTTTGAACAATGGCTGATATATTTTTGTAGCAACTCTTGCCATGTAGAATTTACGCAACTTTGGATGTTTTGAACGGATATGCGGCCACTCAGACAACCACCAAAAATCTCTAAAAGAACCGCCGCCGCCACCGTTAAGTCTCATCTTCATTCCACGGGTTTTCATTGCTTGAATCAGCTGGTAGTCGCGGTGGTGGTTTACTGGATTCGAAAGGGAATCGGAGGCTTCGAGCAAAACAGGGAAGTCTTCGTGAAGCTCCTCCGGCCGGTGCAAAACGGGATAAAACTCGAGTCCTATTTTACGAGCGAGTTTGGCGGGTATCTCGATATCGGGATGTCCTGAATAACCCGTCGAAGATAGCTTCGGCCTAATGCCTTTCGAGAGCAAAATCGCAAGCTGGAGGCGAGTATCGAGTCCGGCGGTGAAATCCGCGAAGAGTCCGTCGCTGTCGAGCGAACTACAAATTTTATCGACTTCTTCGAAAAATGACACAGCGGGATTAGTGGAAAGTATATCAGGAATTCCCTTAGTCTCAATAGTAAAATCCCCCAGTCGAGATAAGCGGACGACAACATCGCCGCCAAGACGCCGAATCGAAAGGATTGGAGTTCGATCCAAATTCATCGAGCCGTCCTGAATTAGCTCGAACATACCCCACGTATCAACATCATCGAGATAAAAGCGGCGCTTGTCTATCAAATCGAGAAACGACGGCGAGACGAAATCCTCGCCTATGTATGCGCAGTAAAATCCCGCGTTATCGATAAACGCATAATCTGCGTCGGAATCGCTATAGACGGCGTAAAATTGGCCTCTCGCGGAACGAATAGCCTCGAGAAGGCCTTCGGTCTCGGCAATCTCAATAAAAGCGCGTGCCGAGGCTTCTCCTCGATGATAATGAGGCAAATAGAAACAGCCCTCCCAAGAAAACTTTGCCCTCGCAGGCGAAACCACTTCGGACATGCGCTTGGATTTATATATTTGAAGTGAAGGCATAATCTCGAAATCGCTTAGCTAATTCTCATAGATAATTGTATTTGATTCAGGCATAACATTCAAGGTTTTTTCTAATAAATATTGTGAGCGGAGGATTTTTCGTTGAAATACCTTATGAGATTACTATATTAAGATGGCGATTACAAGGGAGAACATTATGATAAAAGTGATAATAGCCGACGACCACAAGATATTCCGACAAGGAATTACTCGCCTTATTAAAGATTGCGAGGGGATTGAAGTCGTGGGCGAGGCTGAGAATGGGCGTCAAGTTGTCGAGTTGGCGCGGGAAATCTCGCCCGATGTCGTGCTCATGGACATATCGATGCAGGAGATGAACGGCATAGATGCGACTCGCAAAATACTCAGCGACAACCCATCGGTGAAAGTGATTGCCCTTACAATTCATTCTGACCGCTCGTTCATCGCAGAAATGCTCAAAGCCGGTGCTGTGGGTTATTTGCTCAAAGACTGCGCATTCGAGGAGCTTGAGTCGGCCATTCGCGTTGTCGCCGTGGGAATGTCTTACCTTTCCCCATCCATCGCGAAAGTTATCGTAAGGGATTACATCAATATTTCGTCAGGCGAAAGCGAGGCGGCTCCTAATGATATTACTCATCGCGAGCGCGAAGTCCTCCAGCTCATTGCCGAGGGACACTCGACGAAACAAATCGCGTTCGAGTTGGGCGTTAGCATCAAGACCATCGAGACGCACCGGCGGAATATCATGAAAAAGCTCGATGCGACGAGCATCGCCGAACTCGTGAAAGCCGGGATTCGCATGGGTTTGACAACATTGGAATAGAAATTGTTAGCCTTAATCGAACTGAAACAACAGCGATAGAATATTTATGTGAACATATAATAAGGAGGAATGGTGAAAATTTTAGCCATCAATCCCGGGGCGACATCGACAAAAGTCGCCGTCTATGAGGACGAAAAGCCGCTTTTCGAGGAGGTCATCCGCCACACCGCCGAGGAGCTTGGGCAGTTCGAACGCACGAACGACCAGCACACGTTCCGCTCGGACACGATTCGTGAGTGCCTCAAAAAACATAACTTCGACATCGCGGCGCTCGACGCCGTTGTCGGGCGCGGCGGGCCGTTCAAGCCGTTGGTGTCCGGCACGTATAAAGTCAACGAAGCGATGAAGTCCGACGTTGAAAACGGCAACGTGCAGGCCGACCACATATCGAACATCGGTTGCCTTCTCGCCGACGAAATCGCCCAGCCCCTGGGAATTCCGGCGTTCATCGTCGATCCGGTGAGCGTGGACGAGTTCGACGACGTAGCTTATGTATCGGGAATTGAGGAGCTTCCACGCGTATCGCTGAGCCACGCGCTTAACATCAAGATGATTGCGAAACGATATGCCCGCGAGACCGGCAAAAAATATGACGAGTCGAACCTCGTCATCGTCCATCTCGGCGGGGGAATCAGCGTGACGGCGCACCGCGCGGGGCAGATGATAGACGTCAGCAACGCCAACGACGGCGGCCCGTTCTCCCCCCAACGTTGCGGCCAGCTACCGGTGACAGGACTCGTCAAACTCTGCTATTCGGGCAAATACGCCGAAAAGGAGCTTATGGGAAAACTCCTCAAACGCGGCGGCTTCTCCGATCTCGTAGGCTCGGACAATGTGGTCGAAATCAGCTCGCGCAGGAAAACCGACGCCAAGTGCGACCTCGCGGTTCGCGCGTTCGTCTATCAGGTGGCGAAGGAAATCGGCGCGTATGCCTCGGCGCTCAAGGGCGAGGTCGATGCGATACTCATCACCGGCGGAATCGCGTTCAACGATGATATAATGCGCGAAATCGGCGACTATGTCGAGTGGATTGCGCCGGTGCGGATTTACCCCGGCGAGGACGAGCTTGAGGGCCTCGTGATGGGCGCGCTCAGAGTCCTAAACGGCGAGGAAGCCCCGAAGGATTACGCATAGGGAAACACCGCCATCCCCGTAATAGCCAGCGGCCTATTGTCATTTCGAGGAGCGTAATCTCTTCACCCCCTTGTCAAAGGGGGGCGGCGCCCCAGCGCCGGGGGGATTAAATGGGCGCGCCGCGCCAATCAAGGAATTAATCCCCTTAAATCCCCTTTCACAATGGGGACTTGTTGTTTCCCCCCTCGTTCCACAGCTCCGTTTCGACTAATCGAAGCAGGCTGGAGCTATGGGACGAGAAAATAATTGTAGAGCTGGCATATATGCCGCCCGTCGATAATCAAATGTCATTCCCGACTTGATCGGGAATCCAGTTAGATGCGCTGGATTCCCGCTTTCGTCCAAAGGACGCCTTGGGGCGCGGGAATGACAGATAGGAGGCGCGGGAATCCCCGTAGGGGCATGGCGGCGACATGCCCGCGCGGGTTTGCCACCGTCAAACCCCTACGAAATAATCTGGCAACCCGAAGAATCCCTTCCCTACGGGTGTGCGGGCGCGGAATATCAAAGCGGAGGCACAAGAAAAGGCGGGCCGAAACAAACGACCCGCCCCGTAGGGAACCAAATTGTTGTTGTCGAGACTAAGCTATTTAATCCTCTGTAGTAGAATCGTAGCTGAAACACGTCTATCGAACGCCGGATCGTTGAGGAATGCGAAGTTCGCATTGGTTCCGCTAACGCGATATTGGAGTTGAACGAGGTCACCATCTTCTAAATAGGCGGTGCCTCTATAGCTGAGGCTGTTGACATAGTTGCCCTCCAAATTCCCTATCCATTCTCTCTGGCCGCATCGAGCCTCGACAGTATCAGCCATGCTGTTGGTAATCTGAATAACTCTCGTGAGAACCTTAACATTCGACATTGCTGAACCGGCCATATTTCTGAAGTGGACACATCCGCTGAAATCGTATAGTCCATCTTCATTTATGAGGATGACAGTCGAATCGGGACTTCCGCCAACTATCGCCGGCCATGTGAAGGCCGTGCCAAAGGATTCTTCTGCGACACCTTCGCTCATTTTGAATGGCAACCATTGATTGGTTGTCGGGTTTAGCAGTGTGTCGGTTTTGTGGACTTTGATTGTCGAAACACCACTGAATTGCATTCCACCTATAGAGTCATAAATTGCGCCGAGGGTGTCCCAATCGACTATATCGCCGGGCGCGACTTTCTTAACTTGGTCAGTAGTATTATCATGCACGAGGACGGAGTCGTCGGTCGAGCCTTCGGGAACGGTGCCGATGAATAGAGCTTGACTGGCAAAAACATCGCCGTCGGTTTCGACTATCAGGGATGAGTTGCCGATTTTGATTGGGTTGTCGGAGTTGAAGCGGGTGGTATCGCCGTCGTCGTAAATCCAGAAACTGTCCGCTCCGGAGGCGTCAGTGCCCCAATATCTGTCGCCGCGCATCATAACTCCGCCGTCCACATCGAGGGCAAACTCGGGGCTGTCCGTGCCAATGCCGACGTTGCCGTCGGTATCTACGAATAATCCCTCGTCGCCGCCGTCGTTGGAAATCCAGAAGCCGCTCATCTGGAGGTTCTCCGTGGCGGTGTGGTCGCCAAGGTTGTCGCCGGTATAGTTCGTATCGAGGTATGCGCCGAGCGTGTCCCAATCAATGGTATAATTTGTATCGAGGTATGCGCCGAGGGTGTCGAACAAGGCGTTCGTGATATTCGTGTCGGCGTATGCGCCGAGCGTGTCCCAATCGACAGCTTGCGGATAGTCCAGCGAGATTATCGCCCTGCGAAGCTCCGTGGCGTGGCCGTCTTCGAGTGCCCATCCGACGGACATTTCGCCGTCAACAGCAGTGCGCAAAGCACCGCTTGCAGATGTTGTCAGCCTATCGCCGGCGGTGACGGCTCCATCGAGCCGCGCGGGAAAAACATCCGACGAGGCCAGAAGGTAGAAGTCCGTGCCTCCCTCGTTCATCACGGCGATGACTATGCCCGCTACATCGGCGTCATTATCCCCGCAGGCGGAGATTTGCCCGAGCGCGTTGAGCTTCACCATGCTCCCAATCGGAACAGGCGTGCCGTCGTCCACAATAGGATGCTTCATCTGCGCCGAGAGGGGCAGGGCGAGCAGTAGCACTGCTATTAATGTAATGAAAGCGCTTCTTCTCATTGTATTACCTCTTTATCAACAGTTCGTAAAAAACAACTTCAAAATTGGGGCGCCGAAAAGACGCCCCGAGGGGATTAGTGCTGAATCGCAATAGCGCTCAAATCTCCCTGAATAACCCTGCCGCCGTTGCCCCACCCATCGGCGTAGCAACGAACCGTGTATTCGGTTGCAACTGCCGGAGTGGAAATCACATGAGATATGGAAACCTCTTTAATCTCATACCAGTCTCTATCCTGAAGGAAGACAGTGTATGATTTGAGGCTCACGCTGTTTGTGACGTCGTAAAGCTCGACGGTGATTTTCGCGCCGTTGTAGTTCGGCGTGATAGAATACTCGTCGCTGAGTATCAGATTCGCCACTAACTTGATTACATCGCCCTTGGGTGCGAAGTTAAGGGGCGTGATAACTTGCAGAGGCGCCGTGCCGAACTCGATAAGCGTATTTCTGCTCGACTGCGAGATTCCTTGACTAAACTCGACATCATCGCCGAAGCCGATCGGGCCTTCGAAATACACAGAGTCGTTAAAGGTAGCGAAGCTGTCAAATGTTGCCTCGCCCTCGACTGTGAGATCGCCGGAGATGGTTCCATCGCCGTCAACCTGAATGTCGCCGCCGACTGTCGCGTCGAACTCGACATCGAGGTAGCCGGTGAAGGTCGTGTCCTCGACATAGATG
>DSAF01000092.1 GCA_011388305.1 Candidatus Zixiibacteriota bacterium
CACCGCTTGTGCGGGCCCCCGTCAATTCCTTTGAGTTTCAACCTTGCGGCCGTACTCCCCAGGTGGGGTGCTTAACGCGTTAACTACGTCACTGAGGGAAACCTCCCCCAACAACTAGCACCCATCGTTTACGGCGTGGACTACCAGGATATCTAATCCTGTTTGCTCCCCACGCTTTCATGCCTGAGCGTCAGTAAGAGCCCAGAAAACTGCCTGCGCTATTGGCGTTCCTCCCGATATCTACACATTCCACCGTTACACCGGGAATTCCGTTTTCCTCTGCTCTACTCGAGACCGACAGTATCGAGCGCAATTTCCAAGTTAAGCCCGGAGCTTTCACACCCGACTTGTCGGTCCGCCTGCGCATCCTTTAGACCCAGTGATTCCGAGCAACGCTTGCCCCCTACGTTTTACCGCGGCTGCTGGCACGTAGTTGGCCGGGGCTTATTCATAAGGTACCGTCAGTTTGAGAGCGTATTATTCTCTCAAGGGTTCTTCCCAAATAAAAGGAGTTTACATCCCGAAGGATTTCGTCCTCCACGCGGCGTCGCTGCCTCAGGGTTTCCCCCATTGGGCAATATTCCTCACTGCTGCCTCCCGTAGGAGTCGGGGCCGTGTCTCAGTCCCCGTGTGGCTGATCATCCTCTCAGACCAGCTACCCGTCTTAGCCTTGGTGAGCCGTTACCTCACCAACAAGCTGATAGGACGCAGGCCCATCCTTTAGCAATAGCATTGTAAAGAGGCCATCTTTAACCCAAAAATCCGAAGATAAAAGGGCCGTATCCGGTATTAGCACCTCGTTGGAAATGTTATCCCGAACTAAAGGGCAGGTTACCTACGCGTTACTCACCCGTTCGCCGCTTTCCAGCCAGAATAAATTCCGGCTTTCTCGCTCGACTTGCATGTGTTAGGCACGCCGCCAGCGTTCGCTCTGAGCCAGGATCAAACTCTCCGTGTGTATATCTTAGAGATAATTGACGAAAGTATTTACTTCCCGCTCGTCATGTATGCGCACTATTTCGTTTTCAAAGAGCCACGAGGTGTCTTCCTCGTTCGCAAGGCACAATAATAAACCTCAAAACCAGAAAGTCAAGGAAAAATTTAATTTTTCAAAAGCCCGTCAAATATAGCTTAGCCGAGAGGAACACTATTTTGGCAAATATTAACTGAACTCAAATAGGCACTTTTTAGGGCGCGAGCACTATCGACACCTCCGAGGCTTCGGACATTAACATTTTATCTTTAAGAGACAAAAATGCAAGGGCTTTTTTTATTGCACTCCGAAACGCATTTCCTAAAAAATGCGAACATGTGCGAAATCATTTGCCAAAGACGGTGAATAGTCTTATTATAATGTAATGTTGTTGAAATCGAGAGAAGAATCGAGAGAGACTGTTAAAATAGTGACGCCTCTGACTGTGGATTTGGCGGGAAGTCTTGCAGTAGGGCAGAAAGTCACAATCTCCGGCGAGATTTTCGCCATGCGCGATACTGCGCATCAAGTGCTCGTCGATATGATTCGCTCGGGAGAGCCTTTGCCGTTCGATACTACGGGCGCTGTGATTTTCTACGCCGGCCCGACGCCCGCAAAACCCGGCGCTGTGGTCGGAAGCATCGGACCTACGACGAGCAGACGGATGGACAGGTTCACGCCGGAGCTTCTATGCGCGGGCGTTCGAGGCACTATGGGCAAAGGCCCGCGCGGCCGAGAGGTCGCCGACGCGATGGTCGAGGCCGGCGCAGTATATTTCGCCGTCACAGGGGGAGTCGCCGCGCTTCTGTCGCGGTGCGTGAAGTCGTGCGAGACCGTCGCGCTCGAACATCTCGGCCCAGAGGCGATCCTGCGGCTCGAAATCGAGGACTTCCCCGCAATAGTCGCGATGGACAGCCGCGGCGGGAGCCTTTTTTGACAAGAAATTGATCTGTTTGAAATTCAAATGAAAGGGAGGACACATGAGAACAGCAATGTTATTCGTTATGACGGCGCTCATTTTGAGCGCGGGCGCGATTACTGCCGAAACTTATACGCTGACATCCGGCGGGCGAGTCATCGGCGAGGCCGAAGTTGCCGTATCGCCGCGTGGCGCGGGATTCTCCGTCAGAACCGAGGCCGTCTCCACCGAAGGCGGAATCGAGAGGACAATCCGCGAGCAGGCGACCGTCGGCGGCGACTGGCTACCAACCGACTATAATTTCAGCATTGCCGAACCATCCGGCGAGACGCGCGCGACAGTCTCATTCGACCAAAGCGGTGCGACTATTAAAATGAGGGTCGGGATGGCGCAAGAAGAGCTGAAGGCCGAATCTACTACCCCGCTTTCGCCTTGGCTTGAGGACATCACTTTCGCCGGCGCGGTGATGCTACTCCACAGGGCAAATTTGAAAAACCCCGGAACGAGAGCCGAATATGCCGTGCTTCTCCCGCTGGATGCGTCCGAATCGAGAGTCTCGCTGGAGGCAGTCGAGATGGACGGCGAACTTCTCAAAGTGCGCGGAAGGCGCTCGGGCGGCTGGAGTTTCGATGCGCTGTGGAATCCCGAAACGAAAACCGTTCTGCAGTTCGAAGTAGCGGGAAACTTCGAGGCCGAGATTAAACACGTTGGTATTGGAGAAGTCGCCGAGAGGCCGCAGGGATATAATCCACTCTCGAAGGCCAACATCGACGACAGAGACCTCATGCGGCGAGTCGGTAATATTAAGACTTTTAGGGCTAATATGGCATTCAACTTCGGCCAAGCCGACGCCGAAAGGCTTTTTCTGAACCACTACTCGCAAGAGTTCGCCGGCGAGATTACCGAATCGCGCGTTATGGGCGAGGTCGAGGTGAAAAACCTCGCATATAAAGTGACCAACTCGCCCGAATGGCCGCTCATCTATCCGCTGAGAGGCTACGACGAAATCTATTCCATGCCCGAGCGCGGAATCGACTCCGACGACCCACAAATCAAAGCGCGCGCCGAGCGCATTATCGAGCCTGCCAAGACGATGTGGGATGCGGCTCGCGCTATCAATATATGGGTCAACCGCAACATTCAATACGACGCAGTCAGCGGCGGGGCAGGCGAGACTTTCAAAATCCAGAGGGGCGACAGCAGGGCGAAAGCTCTTCTCTGCGCCGCGATGTGCCGTTCCGTAGGCATCCCCGCGAGAATCGTCTCCGGAGTGCTTTGGGCGGACGGCCCGATGGATCACACATGGCTCGAAGTCTATCTCGGCGAGAAAGCCGAATGGGGGCCGATGGATCCCACGCTCGACGAGGGCGGAAGGCTCAGCGCCGGACACATTTCGATTTGGCTCGGCACGGAATATCCGCCGGTTATGGCAAAGGATATATTCTTCGAGAGCGAGCGAATCGAGTAGTTTACGAATAGACTGCGAGCGTATTATCGACAATAACAGCTTATAAGCTAATAAGTTAAACACTAAAGGTTTTCCAATGAAGTTTGCCGGAATTATCATCGTTTGTTTATTTCTTGCCGTCTCGGCGTTTTCGCAGATGGACTTCCCGCCGGAGGAAAATCACTATATTCTCCACTGGGGCGAGCAGAGAGCCGGCTATTTCACATATTCTTTGAGGCCGCTGGCCGGCGGCTGGCAAATGTCCGCCGAAACGTTCATGAACATCCTTGCAGGCGGGCGCCCGGGGATGGTTCGCTTCGTGTCGAACTGGGAGCTTGGACACGACATGTCTCCAATCGAGTATCGCATGGAGATGTTCTCCGGCTATGAGCTTAAGCAGACCATCGAGGTCGTCCTCGAAGGCGACACGGCGGTCGTGACTATAGACTCGGCGCGGAGAGCCGTTCCCGTTGCGAAGCCGCTCTTCATCATCGACACGAGCACGCCCGAGGGATGGGTTCTGCTGGCCAAGTCCATCGACCCTTCGCGAGATAGTTCGTTCGTCGTCACCGGACTGCAAGCCCAGCTCGGAAGGGCGGCTCCGCTCACTATTGTGCCGGGACACATCGAGGGCGAGGGCGCGGGCGAGATGCGCAAGTTCTTCGCAGACTTGGGCGGCATCGAGGCGGAGTTCTTCATGCGCACGAGAAACAAGCGCATAGTCCACTGGAGTCCGAAAGGCCCGGGCTTCACGGCCGTATGGACTGCCGAGCTTGACAAGGCGGAGTTCATCGAGGCACAGCCCGAGGCCGACCTTATGGCAAAAACCGGCGCAAAGACGCACATTCCGGCAAACGCCCAAATAGGCAATCCCGCCGCTGTCGGAAAGCTCGAACTCGAGATAGAATTGACCATTGCCGAGGGACTGTCGCCCCACCTTTCGACGGCCAATCAAAGTTTTAAGGGCGATGTCGAGGGCGGCAGGATATCCGGCACGGCAAAGCTCGAGCGAATGGATTATTCAGGCGGGCGCGCAGAGACCTTCCCTCCCGGCCCCATCGCCGAGCCGGAGCAAGGCACGCTTTCGCCGACGGCTATGATTCAGAGCGATAACGAACGAATCGCGGGGCTTTCAGCCCAACTCGCCGAAGATTGTGAAGATTTTTGGTGCGCGATAACGAACATAGCGCGCTTTGCCTTCGATTCCATCGAGACTACGACGCGGACATCATCGGCGATGATTGCGCTCGATTCCCGCAACGGCTCTGCGCTGGCCAAATCGAGGCTCGCCGCCGCCATGTTGCGCTCGGTGGGGATTCCCGCGCGGGTTGTTGGCGGCTTCTATCTCGAACACAATTATTGGATTCGCCATCATTGGGTCGAGGCATGGGCTGGGCGAAGGCCGGGCTGGATTCCCATCGATGTCACCACTGGCGAGATTGGCATGTTCACTGTGGCGCATGTCGCGCTGTGGCTCGGCGAGGGCGAATTGGCGCCCTCGGCCAAACAGGAAATCACCATTAATTCTTGGGATTAGACATATAATATAATGATAGGAGAGGGATGAATATTAGACAGGCGCTTTATTTCCTTTCGATGGCGTTTCTGCTCGTCATCACCGCAGGGGCTTTTCCCGCGCCGGAGGAGTATCATCGTAGCGGCGAGAGCCACGCAAGCCTCGCCCCGCGGGCAGACTCGAACAAGGACAACCCCGAGTGGCAATTCGACCTCGGATGGGCGTATTACGAAGCCGGCAGATACGATGACGCCCTGCGACATCTTCACCGCTCCCGCGAGCTGAAGCCCAACATGGCGTTCATCAACGCGAAATTGGGCGATGTCTTCCTCGCTATGGGCGAACGCGATTCGGCGGCGCATTATTATGAGGCCGCGCTGAACATTCACTACGAGTATATCGAGGTTTGGGAGAAGCTCGTCGAGCTGGCGCCTGCGTATCATGCAAATCTCGGACTCCTATATGCCGACAAGGCCGAGCAAACAGACGACATGATAATGGCCCGGAAAGCCCGCCCACATCTCGATAGGTATCTTTCGATGTTCCCGCAGGGCGAGTTTGCCGACAGGTGCAAGGCCGCCAATGCGAGGCTCGCTCTTCTCGAGCGCCAAGCCGCAAGCCGCGAATCCCTTCATAGCGACATCCGCACGCAACAGGCGGAGGAGGCGCGAAGGCGCGCCGAACTTAGGCAAGAGATGGAGGCGTTTCGAACGACGAAGCCTTTCGTCGCAGGCATCGGATTTTACACCGTGAGCCTCTCCGAGGACAAGGAATTCGTCGCGACCTTCCCCGACTCGGTTATCGACGACACGCTCTCGATGAAATATTACGCCGCCACTCTCAACGAAATCGGCGTTAATCTCGGCTATGTTCACAAGACAATCTTTCTGAGAGGCTCTATTCGCTTCGGCTCGAACCGCTCAGCGAGGAACTATTTCCTCAAAGACCCAATCCCTTATACTTATGAATATGATACAACTTGGGTTGGAGACTCGATGGTCGTCGTAGTTGTTGACTCGGCACTTTCTACCAAAGACGACGTTCGCCCGACGGTCAACTCCGTGGACACATGGCGCATCTCAGCCGCCATCGACTATAATTTCTTGTTCCACGACCCCGTTCTGCTTTTCATAGGCGCTCAGGCGGGATATGCTCAAGCGACGCTCAACGACTCGCCGTATAACAACTTCGAGAAGATAACCATGGTCGGCGCGGGAGTCGGCGGGGGGATTATGCTGAGGTTCTCGGATTTCCTTTTTGAGTTCGCATACAGGCGGGACATCACAGGCTCATCGGCAGGCGGGACGATAGTTCTCGGTGCGTTGTATAAATTCAACGCGCCGTTTTAGGGCAAGTATCGCAATGGCAGGCATTCGCTTCCGCTCTCAAGACGCTTATTGTCATTTCGAGCAAGCAGTGTTTGTCATTTCGAGCAAGGCGAGAAATCTCGTTCTTAGTGTAGCGAGTTCCCCTCCTCGAACTGACGGCTTCGAGCCACGAACGCGGGGCTTTATGTTCCTGCAAACCGAAAAATTGACAAATTGCATAAGAAAACCTAATTTTGATTAAATGAACTACATCTCGCCAAATTTGGAAGACTACCTCGAGATCATCGACAGGCTCATTTCCAATGGCAAGCCTGCGACTGTGAGCGCAATTGCCCGAATGATGGGCATCTCGCGGCCATCGGTGACTCAGATGGTCGCGAAGATGATCGAGTTCGAGCTTGTCGAGCATGTGCCATACGGCGATGTCCGCCTCACCGAGACGGGCCGGGAAATCGCGAGAAAAGTGGCCGAACGCCATCGCCTTCTGGCGCAGTTCTTGAGGGACATCCTCGGCGTCCCGCCGGAGACCGCCGACATGGAAGCCTGCGAGCTGGAACACTCAATCGGCGCGGACACAACGGCGAGGCTCGCGGCATTCGTGCAGTTCGTCGGCGCATCCGATTCGCCGCCGGAGTGGCTGGAGAGATTTTGGAAATACCTCGAAACGAGCGAAATGCCGGAGTTCTGCAAAGAGTGCAAGCGTTTAAGGGAAATGGAGAATACCGATGGGTAGCATTAAGAACAAAAAAATCCTTCTGGGCGTCACCGGCTCGATTGCCATATATAAGGCCTGCGAGCTTTCGCGAGCGCTCATAAGGGCGGGCGCCGATGTCCGTGTCGTGATGTCATCAAACGCGACGAGGTTCGCTTCGCCAATGCTCTTCGAGGCGCTCACCGCCAATCCCGTGAGCTGGGATATGTTTGACGAGGCCGACGACAAGCTGGCGCATATCAACCTCTCTGCGTGGGCGGATATATTTCTCATCGCGCCGGCATCGGCGAATTTCATCGGGAAGGCCGCCGGCGGAATCGCCGACGATCTCATTAGCTCGACTTTCATCGCGACCGACGCCAAAGTTCTCGTCGCGCCGGCAATGAACAACCGCATGTGGGCAAATCCCGCTACGCAGGCGAACGTGCAAACCCTCAAAAAACGTGGCGTGGATTTCGTGGGGCCGGGAAGCGGCGTTCTTGCCTGTGGCGATGTGGACGAGGGGCGGCTGTCGGATATCGAGGACATCGTCTTCGCGGTGGAGAGTGCGCTCGCCGACGAATCCCCCATCGCAGGCAAGAGGATTCTCGTCACCGCCGGAGCGACGCGCGAGTTCATCGACGACGTCCGCTTTCTCTCCAATCCATCGACGGGCAAGATGGGCTGGGAAATCGCCCGCGAAGCCGCCGTTCGCGGAGGAGATGTGATTCTTGTGTCCGGCAATCCCGCGCTTCCGAAAATCCACGGCGCGGGACGGGTCGAGTTCACAACGGCGGAGGAACTGGCCGGAGAGGTGTTCAAGCGCTTCGACGAGGCGGAAGTTATAGTGATGACCGCCGCCGTCGCCGACTGGAGGCCGGAGAAGTTCGTCGGCAAAGTCAAGAAGGGCGACATGACGAGCTGGAATATCGAGCTTGCACCAACGACGGACATCCTCGCCGAGTTGGGGCGCGCCAAGGGCGACAAAATTGCCGTGGGCTTCGCAGTCGAGACCGAGAACGAAATCGAGAACGCGAGGGATAAACTCACCGCGAAAAACCTCGACCTCATCTTCGTC
>DSAF01000019.1 GCA_011388305.1 Candidatus Zixiibacteriota bacterium
GCCAATTTGTCGGTTTGTTTCTTTTGGTTCACTACATCGTTCAAAAATTTTGTTCAACCCCATTTCATACAGTCTTCCGCATAGTCTGTTGACTGTTCTTGGATTCCTCTCAATAGCTGATTTGTCTTTCTTAAGAAATGCGACATAGCTATCTTTTATCGGAAATAGTTCTAGTCTAAAAAGTTCTTTCAGAAGGGCAGGATTATTTTTTTGGTCGAAGGCTTGTTCAACTCTCTCCCATACCTCCTCATCCACTTCCCTAATCCCTTCGGGTATTGTAGGATAGACTTGGAAGAGGTCGTCGAGATAAGACCTCTGATTAGCGTATTCGATGCTCAACTCAGTCCAACGATTCATAACAGTTAACCTCCTATTATGCGCCCCCTCTCCTCACTCGCCCATGATGTCCCGGCCGGCGGCGCGTTTCATCGTCTCGCGGACGGCGTTTTTGCCCTTGCCTAAAGAGCCGCGGACGGTCGGGATGAGGATGACCGACGGCAAAGGATTATAACGCACGGCCTCGATTTGCTCGGCGATTTTGTCGGCGGATTCTTCGGTGATGAAAATTGCGCCGAACTCGCCGGATTTCACCAGCCCATCGAACTGGGCGCCGATGTCGGCATCGCCGTCGTCGATAATCGTGGTCAATCCCATTGCCTTGAAGGGAAGCGTGGTCGCCAAATCGCCTATCACCGCGGTTTTATATGTCGCCATATCGCACCCTCTCGGAAATCGCCTCTCTGTCGAGGCGTGCGGACTTCATGCGCGCAATCGCGCCGACCGCGCGAATCTCGCGAAGTTTCAGAAATGCGAACGCCACCACTACCTCCACGCCGAACGGCACATAGACGTTGTTTCGGAGGAAATCCTCGATCATGACATCGAAGAAGGCCGACATCGGCGAGAAATTTCGCTCGCGTATCGACGCACCGACGGCATCGGCCAATGGTTTGCCGTAAATCGAGAACACCAGCCTCGATGGTATCGCGTCGATTTCGCCGTCCTCCCAGCGCGCGAACTCCTCGCGCGGAAGATGGCCGCCCTCGACGAAAAACTGCTTGAAGTGCTCGATGTCGAAGCCCGCTACGCGAAGGCGCAGATATGCCGTGAAGTTCTTGTAATCCAGCCATCTGCGGGCGAATTCGACGAGAAACTCCCTGCCCGATGCAAACATGATTTCCTTCAGCCACTCGCCGAAATGCGAGTCGATGGCCGAGTCGATTGTCAACTTAAGTTCGGTGTCGGAATATGCATTGCGGGCGTCGTTGGCGATGTCGGCAAGCATTTGTTCTATATGGCCTTGCGGCGGTTCGCCGGAGACAAGCTCCATCAGCCTCTCGGCGGAAACGTTCCCTCCGGCAAGGTGGTTAGGCTCATATTCGAACTCGAATAGCTCCGCCTTAATGGCAACCGCGATATTGGTAAAATCCGTGAGCATTCGCGGAGTTTTCGCCAAGCCATCCCCGCCGATTAGCGACTCGACAAGCTCTACAGTCCGGCGCCACTCATCGGCGAGTGCCGTCTCGACATCGCTGTCCGCGCCCGTAAAGCCCAGCTCGGCAATGACTTTGCCGACATTCTCCGGCTCGGCCTCGAGAATGCGGGCGAACTCCGACCTTCCGAGCCGCTTCTGCCACTTGCCGCGAACTACACCCGTGGCGTATGCATATCGGGCATCCGGCGCGACGACCATCGGGACGTTCAAGCTCATTCGGCCTCCTCGGCGAACAGAATTTGCGCAACCTCGTCGGTCTTATGCTCGACAATCTCGCGGAAAAGCTCGTCGAAACGCGCGTCATACTGGATTTTGCCGGCAATCAGGATAAGCCCGTGCTCGAAATTCTCCGAGACCTCGCGCTCGAAAGAGCCGGCAGACTCGACGAAATTCTCGTCGAGAAGCTCGGCGTCTTTGTGGCCGACAACGATTTTGCCCACGCTCTCGTCGAACGATTTTATCAGCTCGCGATAGCGCGCCCGAAGGTCGTCTTTGGGCAGTGCGAGAATCTTTTCGCGCGCACGCCCGAAAATTTCCCGAACAACTTCTCGCTTGACTTCGAGGAGTTCCACGCGGAGCTTTGCCTCCTCACGCGAGAGCGTTTGCTCGAAACTTCGCTTGCGCTCAGCCTCCGCGCGAGATTTGGCGTCGGCCTCGATTTCGGCGATTTTCGCGTCGGCCTCGTCCTCAATTTCGGCGATGGCGTCGCTGTTTTGCTCTTCGAGCTTAGCGATTTGCTCGTCGGCGTCGGCGGAAATTTTATTTATAATGCCGTCGATGCCCATTTTAACTAATCGAGAGCAGGATTAGGACGCTGGCTAGAAGGCCGAGAATCGCGTAGAACTCGACGAAAGCCGCGAGCGTCATGGCTTTGGCGACGTTCGCCTTGTCGCGGACGACCAGCCCCACGCCCGACGCGCAAACCTTGCCCTGATGGATGCCGGACATTAGCCCCGCGAGGCCGACCGGCACGCCCGCGAACAGGAAGTGCCAGCCCTGTATCGGCGTCAAAGATGCCAGCGCCGATGGGTCGTTGAGAAGCCCTGTCCACAGGATGATCAGAAATCCCGCGACGAAGCCGTATATGCCCTGCGTGCCCGGAAGCGCCGACAGCAGTAAGAACTGCGGGAACAGGCCGGGGTGCTCGTGCATAGCACCGATAGATGTGTTCGCGGCGATTCCAATGCCAATTGCCGAGCCGAACCCCGCCAGCACGACGGCAATCCCCACGCCTATGAGCGCGAGCGAGCCGGCATCCCACTTGAACCAGCCTTCTTCGTGGTCGGCCTCCTGCGCGAACGCGGTAGCCACGGATAAAATCGCGATAATCGCGAGAGCGAACGTAAATTTTCGGGTCATCGAACCTCCAGAAAGTTAGTTATTTTGATAATTGTTAATTATTTCGATTTGCACTTGACATTTTTCTGAAAATAATTATAATTACAGTGGATCCGAAAGATAGCTAGACTATTCGGTAGGATCCCCCCGGGCGGTGAAAGCCGCTCTTTTTTATATTTCAACAATTCCATACTCGTTTGACCTAGATGCTTGCGTCACAAGAACAGGCAATAAGCGCTTATAAAAGTTCCTGCCACCTTTTTTTCTCATGTAATTATTTGTTTCGTAAATTTGTCTCGCTGAATAGGAGACTACATCAACAATCTGATGAAAAAAGGAATGGGCTGAATCTTTGAAAAAAGGATCTTCGACAATATTTCGCAACGGAATATCTCTATAACCGCCTTCAAACATAGCACCCCAGTTGGGGATAGGGTTATAACGTCTCATCTTTCGTATCAGAGCAGTTAACTTTTTACCGTCAGTATTATCAGAAATTATGAAACCTTTATCATCTGGGTTTGAAGGCCCTCTAAAGTTATGGTTACTTAGCGTGTTTTCGAATCTTTGGATAAATACAGCCCATGCTTTTTCAAAAACATCAGAAATAACTCTCTCTTTATCAACTCGAACTTTATCAACTCGAACTGTTATTATATTCAAATCTGGCTCATTAGCGGCCCAATCGAGACATTTCTTTAAAATATCTAAGCGATCATTACGAGGAATTCTTTTCAATGGCCCCGGCCTGTTGATAAACTTCTCAGCATGGATTTCTTCTCTTAACTTCAAGCCCTTACTATCTCTTAATTCTTTTCTAAAATTAATTAATGACTCTAAAAGATCGTTCCACCGCATCTCATGAAATACCATTCCAGTGAGAATAAAATATCGCACAGGGCTGTTAGCGACTCCAGTGTCTCCGCTTTCATCTGAATACATGATATACACGATAACTTCCTAAATGTCGAAATTATGCAATTTACTAAAGTTCACTCCACTATCTCCACGCCGTCGATTGTGCGGGCGAAAGGTTCGAATGGCTCGCCACCGG
Source organism: Candidatus Zixiibacteriota bacterium (assembly GCA_011388305.1). Taxonomy (GTDB): domain Bacteria; phylum UBP14; class UBA6098; order UBA6098; family UBA6098; genus UBA6098. Next base: position 3,888 of record DSAF01000019.1, read on the forward strand.
CCTCGTAGAATTTCGTGAAGTATTCCACGAAGTGCAATCTCGCCGGATGCACGAACGCCCCAAGCGCCGAAAGCCCCGTGTATGCCGTGTGCCCGACTATCACCAAAAGCCCCGCGATTATTATCCCCACGCCGGGAATCATCTCCGAGAGCTGGCCGGCGATGATGTTTATCACGCCCGCGATAACGCCTGTCGAGAGGCCCAAAGCGAGAATTCGCGCGTATGACAATAGGTCGCCGAAAAGGTTGACTATGCCATAAAGACCGTCGAAAGCCAACCCGTCGCCGATAGACGCGCCCACACCGCGCCTTCCGATAATCCCCAACACTATCGAGAAGCCGACTATGCCCAAAGCGCCGAATTTCAGCCCGGCGGTGCCTATCGGCACGAATGGCGCAATAGTCTCCGGCACGAGGAAATTCGCGACGAATATCCCTGCGCCTACCGTGACGGCTATCCATGACAGCGCGAGAAGCCCTGCGCGAAGCTTGAGAGCGGCGTTTGCGGACTCGCGCACGCCGACCACGCCGCTCAAAACGAAGCCAACGGACACCTGCAGAACTCCGAGAAATACGCTCGCGGCGAAGAACTCGATTGCGTTGTCCAGCGGGTCGAAGAGCTTTATCGAAAGCAGTGCGCGGGAGATAAAGCCGCCGCCTGGGTCGAGCGAAATTCCGAACCATCCGCCGGCGAGTGCGCCTATTATAATCGTCGTGATGCCGGAGTAAAGTATGAAGCGCATGAATTTTCGCGCGCCCGCGCCCAGCTTTGTGAAAGCAAGCATTCCGCCGGAAAAGAGCGCCAAAAGCAGGCCGTATCCGGCGTCGGTGAGGCACAGCGCGAAGAAAATCGGGAAGAACGGCGCGATGAACGGCGTGGGATCGACCATACCCGCACGCGGCCTGCCGTATAGGTCGGTGATGACCTCGAACGCCTCGATGACCGGCGGGTTCTTGAGCGCAACCGGCGAAGTCTCGCCCTCATCGGGCGGGATTTCCGCGAATTCCACCGCGTCGAAGTCGTCGAGAAGATTCTCGCGAAGGCCCTCGAAGTCGTCGCGTTTCGTCCAGCCGGTCAAGAAAAGCGTCTTCTGCGTTCTCTCGGCGGATGCGGCGAGGTTCGCGCGCGAAAGCTCCATCGCGGTGAGGGCGCGAATGGCATCGAGCGTGGGGAGTAGCTCCCTCGCCGTCTCCCTCGCAGAGCTTTCGGCAGTTTCGAGTTCATCGGTTGCGCGGGCGAGTTGTTCGAGCAGGGAAGTCAGCTCTACTGCGGGAATGTCGCAGTGCTTCTCGGGATGGAACTCCGCGAAATCGCAGGACTCGAGAAGCGCGTCCAATTCTGCCTCCGCCGATTTGTGGCAGACGAATGCAACATATACTCCGTTGGCATCGGAGTTGAAAACTCTGTGTTCGCAAAGCTCGCAGTCGAAGTCATCGAGAGCGTCGGCGAGCATCTTTGGGATAAGCCCCACGCGGACGCGCGTTGACTGCAATTTTCTAACATCGGCGAAATTTATTAGCAGGGGCGCGTATGGCTCTAACGCGTTAATCGCGTGTTCGAGCGAGGTTTTTCGGGCGGATAGCTCCTCGATGCTCTTACGAAGCGCATCGATTTCGCCCAGCTTGTCCTTGATGGGGAATTCCGCTTTCATGCGGGACAGCTGAGCAATCGAGAGCTTGAGCTGTGGCGGCCTCTTATCGACTCTGCTTTGGAGAAATGCGATGGCGCGTTCGAGCGCCGTGAGGTCGGCATCGAGCCTCTTCGCGCTGTCGGTCGCCTCGCCCTCTCGGCGGGTAATCTGCACCATTCCAAGCTCTGCAAGCCGCTCGGTCAGCCGCTCGAAATCCCCTGCATGGGCGACAATGCCGACTTTTTTCATTGGAACGACGGCCATCAGAACGCCTCGACTATCTTGTCAATCGCCTTGTCAGCTTTGCTCTCGGCGGATTTGCGCAAATTCTCTATCTTCTCGGCCTGCGCCGCTTTGGACTCTTCGGCCTTGTCGAGAGCCTCCTTCTTGCCGCGCTCTCCGGCCTCGGCGACGGACTGCTTGGCGCGCGACTCAGCCTCACGGACTTTGGCTTCGGCGGAATCTTTGGCCTCGGCAAGTTCGCCGGCGATGCGCTTTTTGGCCTCCGCGATGCGCGCTGTGGCGTCTTCCTCGGCGGATTTAATCTTCTCGATGTCTATCGCCATGACGGCTCCTGTGTTGAAAAATCTTTCGTTATTAGCGGAAGTTCATTGCCTTCATTGCTTTACCATGTGGACAATTGAAACAGCTTCAAGCGCTTATGAATAAAGCCTTTGAAAACAAAGACTCACAGAGTAGTCCACATGTTATCAACATTATTCTTTTCCCTTGGAAAGCTCCGGATTGTCGGACTTCCCCGCGAAAACAGCGCCTTCCTCGATAATCAAAACGCGCGTGATGATGTTGCCAATCACCCTCGCCGATGGTTCGAGTCGGATTCTCTCCGGCGCCTCGATATCGCCCTCGACGCTTCCGCCGATAGTCGCGCTGGATGCGGTCACCGACGGCGCGACAATCGAGCCTTCCTGCCCGACGGTGAGCGGGCCGGTGGCGACAATCTTTCCCTCGACTGTGCCATCGACGCGCAGGCCGCCCTGCACCTCGATATCGCCTGCGATTCGGCTCGCGGGGCCGATAATCGTGTTCAGCTTCTGTTCCGCTTCTGGCTTAGGCATATGTCAACCTTCCTGTGCTATCTTGTTGTCGTTTATTGGGTTAATCGGGGTGCCGCTTTCGAGTAGCGTGTAATGCACATGCGCGCCCTCCGCGCGCCCGGTGCTCCCCACCGTGCCGATTTTCGCGCCGCGCTCGACCCAGTCGCCGCGCTTGACGCTTATAAGTTCGAGGTGCGCGTATCTCGTGGTAAATCCGCTAAGGTGGTCGATTTCGACCGCATTGCCCAGCACCGGGTCGGAGATGACCTCGGCGATAATGCCCGTCGCGGTCGATAGCACGGGCGTTCCCCTCGGCGCGGCGATATCCACGCCGGAGTGCGGCTTAAGAAACCGATGATCCATCTCGCCGAAACGCGCGGTGATTGTGCCTTTGACCGGAAGCCCTCGCGGCACGAAATCTCGCCTTCGACGCGTGGCCTCGGCGGCTTCCTCCATTTCGGGGAAAAGGCGCGAGCGGAACGGCCTGTCGAAAAACGCCGTGAGCCGCGGCTCGGTGACACCGGCGGTCATCACGGGAATTTGAGCCAACTCATCCGCGCCAACCATCTCGAGCATCCATCGCCTCAGCTCCGATGTCCCCGCAAGCTCCCTCTCTAACTGAATAATCTTGAGCCTCTGCTCGCGAAGGCGCTCGTTTTCGGCGCGAATCGCGCGGTTCTCGGCCATAATTCGCGTTGACCTCCCGCCAAAAACCACACCAAGGACGAAAAGCACCAGCGCAATGCCGAATATTATCCCTGCGGCCAGCACCTGCCAGCCCTTGAGACGGACGCTCAACGGGTCTTTGCGGTTGTGCGGCACGAAGAAAATCGTTATTCCGTGTTTAGTCGGCATCAGCTTTCCGAGATAATCTCCATTATTCGTTGAAGGTCCTCGTCGTCGAAGAAATGAATTGTTATCGAGCCGCCCTTGTTGTTGAGCGTGATTTTCACTTTCGTCGCGAAGTGCCGTTTGAGCGAGTCCTCGAGCGCGGAAATCTCCGGCGTAAGGCGTCGGGATGTTTTGCGCGATGCGCCGGGCTTGCTGTGTCTCGGCGAGGGCTTGTCCTCCCTCGCGAGAATCTCCAGCCGCTCGACCGACAGCCCCCTCGACACGGCGAGATATGCCAGCCGAATCATCCTCTCCTCGTCCTCGATGGCCAAAAGTGCCCGCGCGTGGCCCGGCGAGAGTTTGCCCTCGCCGATAAGCGCCTGCACATCCGCCGGAAGGTTCAAAAGGCGCAGGGTATTCGCCACGACGGGGCGCGATTTGCCCACCTTCTCGGC
>DSAF01000076.1 GCA_011388305.1 Candidatus Zixiibacteriota bacterium
ACTCTGACTATCGCAGAAAGCGCAACGGCGATCCGCCGAGCAAATACGCGAAATATCGCAACGCCTGGCATCTTCTGAAAGATTAGATTTGCCGGCACGCGTTTCAATTATCAGGGCGGAGGAATACGACGCGAAGTTCCTTCGCCCTAAAGTTAAATCCCTGCTTGAGCCGCTGGGAGGGATTGAGAGTCTCTTTGTGGCCGGCGATAGGGTTCTTCTCAAGCCGAATCTCCTCTCGGCGCGCACTCCCGATAGGGGCGTGACGACGCACCCATCGGTTGTCGAGGCTATTGCGATGGAACTTATCGACCTCGGCGCGGAGGTCGCTATCGGAGATTCCCCCGCCGGTGCGCACAAGGGCGTTGAGCGGGTCTTTCGGAATACCGGAATGCTCGATGTGGCGGAGAGACTTGGCATCCCGTGGATAAACTTCGAGAAGTCGGGCGCGTTTGCGGTGCATCGGGAAGACGGCACGACCCTCCACCTGACCAATGCTCTTCGCGAATATGACAAGATTGTCAATATTTGCAAGCTCAAAACCCACTCTTATACATATTATACCGGCGCAGTGAAAAACCTCTACGGCCTCGTGCCGGGGTTTCGCAAAACGGCCTATCACAAAAGCCACCCGCTCACTCGCGATTTCTCCCAAGTCGTCGTCTCGATATACGAGGAGGCACACGCCACGCTTCACATTATGGACGCGATTGTCGGGATGGAGGGCAACGGCCCATCCAGCGGCGACCTCCGCGATGTTGGACTCATTTTGGCAAGCACGGATGGCGTTGCGCTCGACCGCGTGGCGGAGAGGATTATCGGCATCAAGAAACCCACCGACAGCCCGATTACAACTATCGCGGCTAATCGCGGGCTTGGTGAGGGCGATGTCGATAAAATCGAGATTCTCGGCGGCAATTTCGATGAATTTATACTCGAGAAGCCCTTCGTCCTGCCCTCGAAAGCGCCGCAATATTTGCTCACATCGCCTATTCCCGGATGGATACTTCGCAATTTAGCGAAGGTGATATGGATTCGCCCGCGCGCTATCGACGAGAAGTGCATCCGTTGCGGCCTTTGCATCAAGAGTTGCCCCGTCGATGCAATGCGCATGGCGGATGGCAATCCCCCCGAGATTGACTATAAGGCCTGCATCACCTGCCTATGTTGCAACGAAGTCTGTCCGGAGAAGGCTTTCGAGCTTGTCAAAAGCCCCGTGGCGAGGCTTTTCGGGCGTTAGCCGCCCGCACCTCCTACGAATTTCGCTATTTATATTGATAACAATAACAAACGAAGAAGCATTATGAAAAATCTCACCGGAATCTTAATTGTGATACTTTCGACAGGCCTTCTCGCGCAGGAAATCCGTCAGCTTCCGCCGCCTCGGGAGGACCTCGAATTCGACCTCGCCGGTGCGATGCAACTTCGCAGAACTATCCGCTCATACACCGACGAGCCGATACCCGAAGAGAACCTCGCGACAATCCTTTGGGCGGCATACGGCGTCAATCGCGATAACGGCAAGAAGACTGTCCCGGTCGCGACCGGCGCGGATTATCTCCGCATTTTCGTCGCGATGGAAGACGGCGCGTGGAGATATGTTCCGGAAGGCCACCATCTCGAGCTTGTCAATCCGAACGACATCCGCAAGGACATCGGCGTCCAGAGATTTGTCGGCACGGGGCAATTCGTGATAGTAATCGTCACGGACATCAGCGCGTATAAACTGCCCGTGAACGTGGTAATCTCCAAAGAGAGCAAGATAAACCACGGCCACGCCACCGCCGGCGCATCGGCGCAGAATATCCATCTCGCATGTGCCGCGCTCGACTACGGCACCTGCATTATCGGCATGATAAGACAAAACAGCATAATTCAACATCTCGATCTCGGCAAAAGGGAAATCCCACTATATGCCATGCCCGTTGGCGTCGCCGAGATAGATGAGTAGGGGGACAACATAAAACTACTCACGACAGTCATTTTAGGAGAACAATCCGCTTGATGGCGACATCGCGCCGTGAACATGCTCTGCCCAAGACATTGGAATTTCATTCCCGTGCATGCTACTATATCGACAGCTTGTCAATTATTACCAATTAGTTCATGCCAGTAGATAAGCCGATAAACCCTCTATTGCCTGCGTTATTTAGCCCTTTGAATAAAAATTTAATTTTTTACTTGTAAAAATGATTAAAATTTTTATACTATAAGCGAGGGTTGCGCTTTATTATGAAGCGGTCGAATCATGCCATACTCTTCTCCGCTCTTGCGCGGGCAAACTCTCGCGAAAGTTCTCGCGGTCTTTACTCTATTATTAGGGTCTGCATTCGGAAGAACTCTTCTGCTCCTGCCGAACGAGGTTCACCGAACTCTGCCACTCGAGGTGCTGTCTTCCGGCGATGACGGCGTCCTTATCGAGATTGCCATCCCGAAAATTTATCTCGACTCCGTAGAAATTGGCGGCGAGTTTGTCTTTGTGCCGAAAGTTCCGTGGGCGGGCTTTCATTCTAATACCACAAACAGCGACTTTCCCGCAAAGATGACACTCGATTTCGCTCTGGCCTTGCCTTCGATAGAAGGCGTTTCCATCGAGATAATCGAAGTTGAGGACACGACTTTTGCGGGGATAAAACTTGCGTCGATTTCATGCGAATGTCCGATTTCCGGCGATTGTATCCCGCCTTCCGATGACGGCTTGCCCGCCAGCGAATGGCATTATTCGGATATCATGACGCTCGGCGAGCCTTTCCGATGGCGCGCGGTCAATGGCGTGGGGCTTAGCTTTAATCTATATTCGTTCAATCCGTCGGGCGATTCGTTGAAGATTCACCGCAAAGTTCGGGCGAAAATTTCCGCCGATGGTGCATTCGGCAAACTTGTTCTCGAGTCGTGGCTCGAGCAGGTCTATTTGGCGAATTTTCCTAATATCGCAAAGCAAGAGCATTCTATATCGGGCGTCGCAGAGAGCTATCAAGTTCTTTATATTTATGCTGATCACTCGAATGATTATTATGGTAATCTCGCGAACAAGCTCGCGGATTTGCGATACAAGCAGGGCTGGCGAGTCCATCTTGTCTCTGCGGGGGAAATATACGATGTCTATCAGCCGCTCTATCCCGCGGACTCCGAAACCACATGGATTCGCCATTTCATAGCAGATACTTTCGAGTTCTACCGAGACCTCTCGGGGATAGCATCGCTCAGTTATGTGGGCCTTATCGGCCCTGATGATCACGACCTCGACAGCCTGCCGGCAGTGAAGATCGGCGACGGAACTCGCCCGCCGGTGACGGAATCGACATATTCTCTGCCTACATATATGCCCCAACTGGGCGTAGGGCGAATGTGGGCGGTTCGAACATACGGCGCGGGCGGCACGGAGCTCCTAATCGAGCGAATCCTGCAGAACGAGACGGAGTATCTTCCCGGAGGCAACTGGATGGACTTCATGTTCGTCTCGCAGACATCGGATGTCATCTTCGGTTATGTCGATGCGCAGGCGCAGGCTGGCGCAATCCAGGACGCCGGGTTCAACCTGACACACTACACCTGCCACGATACCACGATGGGCATGCTCCCGCCGGGAACTCTTCGCGGAATGAATGACGCCATCATCACGGCACTGGAGGTTGATAAGTTCGCCGCGGTATGGCACTTCGGGCACGGCACGCACGGCGCATGGTTCAAGAGCGGCCCTGCATGTGCAGGCTCGGGCGAGGGGGCAATCACCAGCTACGACCTCATGTTCCGCTCGATTGGATACCCCACGGGCGTAGTCTCCGGAGGATGCCGGACGGCGCGGGAAATCGGATACGAGTTCGTCGGACGAGGCGCGCTCTTTTACTACGGCGGCATCCTTGACGGTGCCGCGCCGCATGACTTTGTAAGCAAGATACGCGGATACTCGAAGATTGTCGGCGATGCTTGGCGAAGTCATCTAATTTGGTCGCCGAGGCTTATCGGCGATCCGCTGACACGCTTCTATGGCTCCGTCGAGCCAACGAAGTTCTTCGTAAGCACAATCCCAGAGTGCTACTATTACACCGACGAGGATATCGCCGAAAGCCTATATGTATTCATTGCGCCCGACGGACCCGCGCGCTGGCTCCACGACACAAGGATTTGCATTACGTCGGGGTTCATCTCGAACACAGCGCCAGTATGCAAAGTCGTCCCATACGCGGGGAATCAAGTGGTCTTTTCGCCCGAGGAGGTGCGTTCCGTTGCAGGACTCGACCTAATAGGTGAGGACACACTATTCATCACATGCTACAAACGAGATTTTATAACGCAAACCGTGGAACTCCCCACAGCATCGACGCTTAACATCGATTCGACCGTGCATTACTTCCCTCGCGCCGGATGGAATCTCATCTCCGTGCCGCTCAATATTTGCGGAAGCACGCTCGCGGACATCTTTCCACAGGCAAGGCAAATCCTCACGTGGGATAACTCCACGGAAACATACATCGACGCTTCTATGAGCGTCCCCGATGCATCGTTGGGGTATTGGCTGTTATTCACAAAAGATAACGATACGGTGAGCATTACCGGTGCGCCGGTTATGCGCTGGGAGCGCGAAATAAATTCTCAGTGGAACGTGGTCGGCTCGGTTATTTCTCGCGGTAACGATATTGTTTGGGGAACGTCACACCGATTCGTCGGGAGCGGTATCGAAACAACGCCGGATTTTCTCATTCGATACGACGCCGAACGCGACTGCTTCCGGCCAACGATGCTCGTCGCCGAGGGTGAGGGATATTTCTATCACGTGCAGGGCGAGGGAACACTTTCATTTCCCGAAACAACCTTCACTACTATCAAAGGGCAGGCGAAAGGCGCATCGGGGCTGTTTGAACTATTTCGAGGCCTTCCAAATCCGCCGGAAGCTCAAAGTGCAGGGCGTCTTGCCGTCGAAATCGACTGGAGGCGAAAGCTCGTCACAATTCGCGATGCGGAAAACGGACGCGTTATCGATAACGCCCTCGTGATTGTCTTCTCGGACGATGGTGTGCGAATTCACTATGACGATGCGTTCGACGACGCCGGAACACTCTCGCTCCCTTATATCGAGCGAGACAGGCCGCTTCGTATTCTAATCAAATGCACCAGATATGTGGATTTTCAAGTTTTATCGTCGATTAGCTTGACAAGCGCAGACTCTCTCTGGGGAGACGTCGAGATATGGGGCGATGTAGTCGTTGGCCGAGACGATACTCTGCGCATATCGCCCGCTACGGAAATCATATTCGCGGGGGAGGGGAGACTTTCCGCAATGGGCGATGCCTCGCTAATTGCATTCAATGGAACCGTCAATGACCCCATTCAAGTAAGGACATCGGCGAAGTATCGTCAACAATCCGCAGAATTCCTCGCGCGTGACGGGGGCGCAATACGCATCGCTCACACTTCGCTGGAGGGCATTGGAGGAATCGAGATTGCCGGGAAATTCGCGGGGAATCTGATGATTAGTTCTTCGAAATTTCAAGGAGATGAAAATATTTCAATCACCAATCGCGCCCGAGGGGCCAGCTTGCTTATCGAAGATTGCGTGTTCGTTGTTGGCCTTGAGCTATCGGGTTGGCGAGGAAAATCGCGAATCGAACGTTCGAGTTTCCGCGGCGAGAGCGGAATCACGATAGGCGAGCAGGTCGAGGAGATAACTATCGAGAGATGCGAGTTCATCGGCTTCGAGAGCCATGCCTGCGAGGTTAACGGGCAGTCGCGGGCAGTTTTTCGGCATTGCGGTTTTTCCGGCAAAGGCACGGCGGTCATTAATCGCTCCTCCGCGCTCTATCCCGCGGGAATCGAGCTTTTCGCCTGCAATTTCGACGCGCGAGGCGGTCCAATAATCATAAGCTCCGAGAAGAACACGCGAACCACGGCAGAATTTTCGACTTTCAAAAATTTCGTGCACGCATGTGCAGTTTCCAATGGCATTCTCGATTTCGGCGATAAGGCCGAAGGACTCAATTGTATCTATACCGGCACTGCCGAGTGGACATTCGAAGGCGAGAGCGAGGCAATTTCCGCCAACTTCTGCTACTTCGATACGCTCATAATTCCCGAAAACGTCGATATTCGGGCGGACAACCGCGAGATTGAATGCCCGCGAGAGGCGCGTCTGGCAAAACTCGACGATTTGGACTGCGAAAAGTGCATCCCCGATGTTTTTCGCCTCGGAATGCCCACCCCGAACCCGTTCAACTCGAATGTGTTAGTAGATTTCGATCTCGCGGTGGATGCCCATGTGTCAATCGAGATTTACAATATTAACGGAGTCAAAATCGTAAATTTAATCGATAGCAACCTTCGCGCCGGAACATATCGTGCAATGTGGAACGGCCTCGATGTGGCGGATTATTCCCTGCCGTCGGGAATCTATCTCTGCAAAATGGCCGTCCGCGAAGAAAGCGGCGAGCCGCTGTTCGAGGAATTTCGTAAGATGACCCTGATAAAATAATCGGTTTTGAATAGCGCGCGGTTAACTTGTCCGAGAAACAACATCCCCTATCTCACGCCGCGCGCTTATAGTTTGGATGGGCGCCGGCGCGCGACTTGCTTGGCAAGTCCCGTGCCGGCGCGGGGTGGCGAGGGGGGCAAGTTCGCAGGGACATCATTTTAGAAGAACAATCCGCCTGACGGCGACATCGCCCACGGCTGTCTTTGCACGCACAAGATATATGCCCGAGGGAAGGGCGGCGCGGGGTTGCCAGAGGAATCCCCCTAAATCCCCATTTGACAAGGAGGACTTCTCTACCTCCCCCCTTGTTAAAGGGGGGCTGGGGGGGATTAATTCATCCACCCGCCGACCGACGATGTCGAAAATCTCCAAACTCTCCACTCTCCACTCTCCACTCTCAACTTCTATCCTCACCGAGGAATTGAACGGGTTCGGGTATGCTGAAATCGTGAGTTTTGCGGGGAGCTGTGTTCGTTCGGCTATCGACGAAACGAAGCCGGCCATCGGGCTTTCGAGGGAAATGTCGTCGATGAAGATGCCCTCCTCCTCGTCGCTCTCATCGCTAACGAAGCGGAAACGAATTTCGATGCTGTCCCCCGGTGCGAAAGGCAGACCCTCGAGCGAGTAGCGATACTCCGCCCAACCGATGACGAAGCTCAGAAGCGCGCCGCCGCTCCCGATATAGTCCAGAACGACGGTATCCACATCGCCTGCAATCTCGACATGAAGGCCGTCCGTGCCGTAATTTGGGAACTCTGCGTGCGCCCAGAAGCGCAATTCGGAGCGGTCGCCGAGGACAAAACGCTCCGTGCGGAGGACATCGCTCATGTTAGGCGAATATCTGCCGTATGAGGGATTTCCGCAATACCACGCGAACGAGCCGCTACGGGCGCGGGCGTTCGAGCGATGCCAGAGAGTCCCGGGATTCCGGATGAAGGGATAGTCCGAGGTCTCGACATCGGTCGAGAAGCCCAGCGGGACGGTCGCAAGATGTAGCGTTTCCGGCGGATACGGCGAGAATTCGGCGATAATCGGAACGACGGACATCGGCGCGATGCCGGACGACCACGATAGCTCGAACGGCCCTACGGTGATTGAATCTCCGGGGAGAACCGACGGCGCCGAGGCTGGCGAGCCGGATATATAAAACTCTCCGCCCGGACATGCGATGCTAACACTCGGATTGGAAGAACGCCCACTGCCGATATTTTCCCACGAAAGCCTGAGTTGCGCCGTCTCCAGAGGATCTTCGCCGAATGACGGGTTGGTCAGGGATATCCCCGTGAGACGAAGTTTCGCCACGTTGACCGGAAGAGAAACGGGAAAGCCGACCTCGCCAATCGACGATATGATTTGCGGATCGAT
>DSAF01000071.1 GCA_011388305.1 Candidatus Zixiibacteriota bacterium
AGCTGATATTTCGCGTTGCACCCACCGACTTGCCAGTGCTCATTGTGGGCGAGTCCGGCACGGGCAAAGAACTCGTAGCGAAAGCGATTCACCGCCACAGCAAAAGATCCGAGAAGCGTTTTCTGCCTATCAACGCCGCGGCCATCGCGCCGGGGACTCTGGAGAGTGAGCTTTTCGGCCACGAGAGAGGCTCATTCACGGGTGCATCGGCGCGGCATCGAGGTTTTTTCGAGCAGGCCGACGGCGGCACTTTGTTCCTCGACGAAATCGCCGAACTGCCGATCCCCGTGCAGGCTAAGCTCCTTCGCGTTCTCGAAACCGGCGACATTATGCGCGTTGGCGGGTCGGAGACGGTTCATACAAACGTCCGCCTTCTGGCCGCTACCAACCGAGACCTTATCGGCGGGGCGTTGGATGGACAATTCCGGCAGGACTTGTATTACAGGTTATCCGCGGTGAAAATCAAAATCCCTCCGCTTCGCGAGAGGCCGGAGGACATTCCTATTTTGATATATAAATTTGCCCAAAGTATTTCGCTCGAACACAGCGTTGAAAATCGCGGTTTTGCCGAGGCCGCAATCGTGCGGATGATGGACTATCATTGGCCGGGGAATGTCCGCGAGCTTCGTAATCTTGTCGAGAATGCGATTCTTCTTTCAGGCGATGCACCTATTTCCGCCGAAGACCTCGAACCATATTTTGAGGATCACGAGCTAATGGGGCGCGCGCTTCCGGTTCTACGTGAGAGGACAGCGGACGAGATGATGCCCCAAAACATCGAACGTGCGCTAATCCTGATCTTCAAAGAACTCGAAGCCATTCGCGACCGTCTCGACCGGCTTTCCGAGCACTTCGAGCAACCCAAAACACAGGATTTAGAGCGAAGGCGCATAACCGCCGCGCTGGAACGCTACGACGGCGATAAGCGCAAAGCCGCCGAGGAGCTGGGCGTGAGCATACGGACACTTTACAGATGGTTGAAAAAGTATAGATTATAGCAAATCCTGCTGGATTTTACAGTGGATAGGATTATCATTGATATGATAGAGAATATTACGAGGAGGTCTCTATGAAGGTAGTTCTAATCATATTGCTCATTGCAGGTGGTGTGTATCTATTCTTCGAATACGGCCTGCCATACATTAGTGGGCCGAAGTTCGAGGATGTCTCTATCGATAGCGTGAGATTGCGTCAGCGTGAGGCGCAAGAATTACTCCGCAGGGCGCAGATTGCCCAGCGCTCACACTTTACGAAACATGGCAAATACGCCCGGCGGCTCGATGAATTGGACGTTCAGACCAAAGGCACATACTACACACTTCGCATTACCGAATACAAACCGAACTATTTCTCGATTCGTGCCGAGGGGAATGTAGATAATGACCCGACGATTGATGTCTGGATAATCAACCCCGACGGAATGCCGCAGAATATAGTTGACGATGCAATGCAATAAAGTCTGGTTAGCGAATTTATGGACAATAGCGAACGCTTATTGTTTGAGAATCCACTCGTCCTGAGGGCGATTCGTTCTTTCGTGCCCAAGCAGGTATTAGAACGCGTCTCTCGCAATCCGGAAAATCTCGACAGGGTGGGGGAAAGGCGCGAAGTGACGGCCGTCTTCGTGGATATCGCCGGTTTCACTCCGATGTGCGAGGGGAGAGACGCCGAAGAGGTAATACTTCTCCTCAACGAGCTATTCGAGAGCATTCTCGAGCCGGTAATGAAATTTGGCGGCACCGTCGATAAGTTCTTGGGCGACGCCGCGATGATTCTTTTCGGCGCGCCTGTTTTCCACGAGGATGATCCGGCGAGGGCAATCGCCGCGAGCATGGAGATTATGTCCGTGATGTCCCGATACGAGGGACTCGGCGTCTCGATAGGCGTCAATACCGGCCATGTTGTGGCGGGAGTGGTGGGCAACGATGAGCACCGCGAATACACGGTCATCGGTGATGCGGTGAATGTCGCCTCGCGTCTCGAAAGCGCGGCGTTTCCGGGGGAAATTCTCGTTGGGCCGGAGACTTTCCGCAAGTGCCAGTATATGTTCGACTTCGCACCGCCGACGGCGCTATCTCTCAAAGGCAAAAGTTCACCCATCGAGGCGCGAAAGGTCATTGGCAGAAGGCAATCTCGCGCCATAGCAGAGCTTCCCACAATTATCGATAGAGGCGCACAATGGAAGTCTCTCGCAAGTGCGGTTGACTTGGGCGAGAGTGCGATTCTCATAGGCGAGGCTGGGCTTGGCAAATCGACATTGCTGAACTTTCTGCGTGCGAAGCTCGAAGCCGAGGGGATTCGCGTAACATCTATCGAGGGGTCTCAAGGTTGGGGCAATGTCCCATACGCGCCGATTCAGCCTGTGATAGCGAAAATTCTCGGCGAAAGGCCGATGGGAAAATTCGCCGAACTCATCCCCGATGAGGCGGACACATTTCCCCTGTTGGCAGGCATCCTCGGCATCGATGAGCCGGACACAGACCGCACCAAATACCTCAAGCAAGACGAAAAGCGTGATCTCATGGAGAGGCTCATTGTCGAACTTGTCGCGCAATCGTCACCGAAGGACAAAGTCGTTGTCTTCGCAGACAGCGCAGACCACATCGACCCATCGACGCGCAGAATTTTGCTGAAGATGGCAAACGACGCGCGAGGGAATTTCACGGTTGTGATTTCCGCGCGGGAGTTCTCTTCGTGGATGGCGGAAGTCTCCCGGAAGACAATCACCCTAAAACCGCTGTGCAAGCGCCGAACGAGAGAGCTTCTCAAACTAACTCTCGACGCCGAAAAACTTTCCGCCGACCTTGTCGAAAAAGTTTTTGAAAAGACGCGCGGCAATCCGGGTTTCATCGTCGAGCTGGCGCGGCTTCTCGTCGAGAGGGGGATGGTGAATATTTTGGGCGGAGTGGCCAAGCTCGAAGGCGAGATGGAGAAAGTGTTGCCGGGGGGAATCGAGAGCATAATGTCTGCGCGCATCGACGACCTCTCCGCCGATGCAAGGGAGGTCGTGCGGCTGGCATCGGTTTTGGGGATGGAATTTCCCGAACTGCTTCTGCGCGAAATCGCAGGTGAGAGCATTTTAGAGGGAGGGATCGGCGAGCTGTTGGAGAGCGGTTTTCTGAAAAGGGTCGATGGAGTGTTGAAGTTCGTCTCCGCGCCACTGCGGATGGCGGCATACGAGTCGCTTTTCATGAAATCCAGAAAGCAGATTCACCGAACTGCCGGCGGCGGAATAGAGCAACTTTTTGCGGGCGAAATCGAGGGTTTTTATGAGGTTCTCGCCGAGCATTACGGAATCGGTGAAGTCCCCGAGAAGGCATTCGTTTTCAACATTCGGGCGGGAGGCAAGCAAGAGAGGCGCTTCGCCAATCGAGAGGCTGTTTTTTACTATGAGCGAGCGCTATCAGCGGAAGATGAAGATGTCAGGCGATGGGGCGAGCAGGGCGAATTGCTTTCGGCTATTGAGTCTGCGGGCAGACTGTTTTGGTTCGCGGGAGATTTGGAGAGGGTTATCGAATTAAATGAGCGAGCACGGAAGATTGCCATCCAAATCGACAGCGCGAGGCTCGAGAGCGACTCGATTAACCGTATCGCTCTTGCGAACCACGAATTAGGGAACTTCGAGAAAGCGCGTGAGCTTTATGAACTCCTTCTCGAAAAACTCACCGCACTGCCCGATGAGACCGAGAGGCAACTTCAGGCGATTACGAACTATGGCACGCTTCTCTCCGATTTGGGCGAACTGGACAGAGCGCGCGAGCTTTATTTGGAGGGCATCGAGCTTGTGGCAGACGAGACCGTTTCGGCGGGCGCGGCTAACCTTCTGGGGAATCTCGGGTGGCTTGAAGCTCAGACCGGCCGGCTGAACGAGGCGGAGAGATACCTCGAGCGCTCTGGACAAATAGACCAGCGCCTCGGCAATCTCAGAGGCATGGCAATAAACGCGGTGAACCTCGCGCAGATACTTCGCATGGAGGGCGACCGAAAGCGCGAGGCTGTGCAGTATGAAACGGCGATCGAGATTTTTCGCAAGATTGGCGACAGGCGCGGAACAGCTTTGTGTCTATCGAATCTCGGCGATGTCGAGCGCGAGACGGGCGAGGTCTCACGCGCGAGAGCACTTCACCGCGAGAGCCTCAAAATTGCGCGTGAGATCGACGATCCTCTGCGAATAGTCGATGCGGAGTTGGGACTAGCTCTCGACGATTTCGCCGAAGGCAAAACCTCGAAGGCTCTTGAAGGCGCAAGAAGGGCGTTTAACATTGCCCGCGATTCCGGGGACTGGGAAGGCGAGATAGACGCGGGGATCGAGCTATTAAGAATCATAACCGCAATAGAGCCGTTCGACAAGAAAAGTTTCGCCGAGATAAACGATACGCTTAAGCAGACAATCGAGAAAAATAATCCCTCGGCAATCGACAGATTAACCGAGATTTCACCGCCTGAAAAATAAACACGACCAAGCTATATCCACCAAATTTTCTTTGTTTCACGCTGGGGGGCGTCGGCCCCCTCTGCCACGTAGTGGCAGAGGGGCACGAAGTAGTCGGTAGTCAGTCCCCGCCTCAATGCGCAATCGCGCCCCGACTACTTCGTCGGCGCGCGTGAACGCGCCGACGCCCCCGCGCCGAGCACGGAAATCTAACTATCGCACCATCTAATCGCGAGGCGGATGGCCTCTATCATGCTTGAGGGATTGGCGCGGTCTTGTCCGGCGATATCGAACGCCGTGCCGTGATCGGGGCTGGTGCGGACGAACGGCAGACCGAGCGTGGCATTGACTCCTCGGTCGAATCCGAGCATTTTGAGTGGGATGAGCACTTGGTCGTGGAACATCCCGAGGATGGCGTCGAACTTCTCGCGGACGTCCGGAATGAATGCGACATCGGGGACGAGCGGGCCGACGGCCTCGCAAACATCCGGCGGCACAGAGTCTATTGCGCTATCGATGATTGCCTCCTCGGTGCCGAAGAGGCCGCCGTCGCCGGCGTGTGGATTGAGCGCGAGGACACCGATTCTCGGCCTGCGGATTTTCTCGAATTTTATCATTGCGCGGGCGATAATCTCGATTGCCTTGACAATCGAGGCTTCGTCTATCATTGATGGGACATCGGCGATGGGCACATGCCTTGTCAGCGGGACTACGCGGAGATTGTCCGCGATGAGCATCATGGCGATTTCATCGGCACCGGAACGTTCGCGGAGGAACTCCGTATGCCCGCGGAATCCGCTTCCAATGGCCATCTCAACTATGAGTTTTGATAGCGGCGCGGTTACGAGTGCATCAGCCTCGCCTGCCAAAACCGCCTCAACCGCATGTTCGAGCGAGTTCATCGCGAAGCGCCCGTTGATTGCCTCGGCCTCGCCGAACCCCTCGCTCCAATTCGGCTCGAAGCAATCGACAAAGCGAACACGCTCGCGCGGAAATTCGGTTAAATCTCGCGCCCAAAGGAACTTCTCAGCGAGCTTCTCAAAAAACGCGCGAGGGCAGAAAATCGCGAACTCGATATCATGCGATGCAAACTCGGGCAACGCCTTGGAGAGAACTTCCGGCCCGATGCCCGATGGGTCGCCCACGCTGATAGCAATCCTTCGAGGGCTCATTTCAGATACACCAACCGTTTCGCCGCCACGGTCCCTGTAGGGTCGAGGTCTCCTCGACCGCCCTCGGTCGCTTCGACTCCGCTCAGCGACCGCGAATCCCATCGCGCCCGGACGAGATAGACGCCGGAGGGGAGGTCGGGGTCGGGTTGCCAAATGAATGATCCCCCCGTCTCGCGAGGCTCGACACCCACCTTATTAAGGGGGGCAAGGGGGATTCTCTCGACCAATCTCCCCGACACATCGAAAATCTCCACCTGCATGGGCGCACGGCCGTGCGGCCCTACGCCATCGATGGTAATCGTCACCGTGGAGTTGAACGGGTTCGGATAGGCGAAGATGGCGAAACTCTCCGGCTTACCGATGGGGGGGGCGTCATCCGAGCCTGCAAGATTGAGCGGCGTGAGCGGAACTACCGGAAGCTCGAGCCTGCATGCGTTAATCGGCGAGATGTGAATTGTGTTGTTAGCGACGAGTCGCACGGGATCGTTGCGCATGAGAGGCGCGCCGGTGTTGGGGTTGACCTCGAAGCGCGGATAGTTCGACGAGGAGATTATCGCCCTGATTTGATGGCCTTCGTTGAACACGTGACCGACGCTCCAGCAATCGACATCGAACTCATAGACATTCCCGGGCACGAGGAAATCCTCGCGGTCGAAGCCAATTCGATGGCGCGCTTTGAGGATGCCGTCGGTCATGAGAATCGACCTGCCGTCGGGATAGACATCGGTGATTCTCACGGCGAAATCGGTATCGATTCTATCGGACGAGGCATAGAGCCGGCATTTGATTTTGCCGACGAGCTTGAGAGGCTCCTCCAGCGGCGGTGTGGAGAAGATGAGCACATCTTCCCGCGTTTCCACAATGGGTGCTTGGTTTTTAGGCCCGTATCCGGCGGAGCCAAGCCCGATGAACTCGCGCCCGCCAATCGTAGGCGAGGGGTCGTCGGGGTCGTAGGTATATGTGAACTCGGCGGAGTCGTCGGGCGGATAGGGTTTAATCGACATGTCCGTGTGGAAGTAATAGTCCTCGTATCCCATCCCGGGGACGGGCCATGTGTCGGTGGTAATCCATCTATTCCAATATGTGGTGTCGTCGGTGTCGCAGTCTCCCGGTGAGATAATAGAGGACGCCCTGCGCGTATTCGCCGTCCAGAGAGTCGCCTTTGAGCCAGTAGTTATACCACATATATATGAGTTCCGCCTCGTGCCAAACGGAGTTCGCAGGGAAGGTCAAATCTCCTTGAATATTCGTGCCTACGGGGTAGCTATGTCCCCACGGCGCGATAATTAGGCCTTGGTTTCCGTGCCGGGCGTTAAGTTCGGTGAAGGCTTCGATTTGGCCGTCGGTGAACAAGTCGAACCATCCGGCGAAGTGGAGAGCGGGGACGCTTGCCTCGTCCCATCGCTCGGCGAGGTTGACTCCCTCCCAGAAAGGCCCATATAGGGGGAAATTCGCGAAAGTATCCGCAAGGAACAGTATGTCGAGGCCGGAAAGCCAAGTCTCCATGAGGACTTTTTTGAAACATCCGCCCTGATATGCCACATGGTGATAGATGCTCGGGCCTGCGAGAACCGGCGTAATGCATTTAAGGTTCGGGTGGCCGGTGCCTGCGGCGAAATACTGCGTCATTCCCGGCGCCGATACACCGAACATGCCGATGTTGCCATCGCAGAAATCTTGGGCGACGACCCACTCGATACAGTCATAGCCATCCTGAAGCTCGCCCCAGCCATCGGAGAGAAAGACACGCGGCAGTCCGCCGGAGCCGCCCGTGCCGCGCAAGTTCTGGGAGACGAGAGCATAGCCCATAGCATCGGTGATGTAAGAGACAACGGTGTCGTCGAAACTTCGGTTATACGGCGTGCGCTGGAGTATTACCGGCCAAGGCGGCGGCGTTGCCGTGGGGAGATAGACGGTCGTCGCCATAAGAGCCTCGTCGCGCATCTCGACATCGGCGTGTTCGACCGTATATGCGCCTATCGCAATGGGAAGCAGTAATAACAGTAGAAGCACTGCGATGGAAAATCTTTCGCTTATGTTCATAAGTCTCCTCTTGTTAAGAAGCCTAACAGCGGCCATAATTGATTATATAATAATAAACTTTTTTTCTTGAATATGCAATAAAT
>DSAF01000151.1 GCA_011388305.1 Candidatus Zixiibacteriota bacterium
CCAGGCCGAGCCGTCTGTGTTTCCATTAACCCTCACAAGGTTGCCTGAGATAGTGCCGTTAACATTGAGTTTATTGGTCAGGTCTGTCGTCCCGATGCCGACTTTGCCGGAAACAGCGGAATACATGTCGTCGCCGTCGATAGTCCAGTCGCCGTCGTCGCCTCCGCCGCCGGAATATCCCGTCTCCTCCGGGTCGCCGGAGAGGCGGAGAACCCATACCTTCGCGTTGTCCGGGTCGTCGAAATCGACGGGGCGAATGACCGACGGTTCGTCGGTGGCGTCCGTCCCCGCGATGAGTTGATACACGCGCATCTGGCCGTCGGCATAGACCGCGAGCATGAGGCCTACGCCAAGGCCCGTCGTGCGGACATAGTCGAGATCGGTTTCCGTTCCCCCGACAAGCCCGTCGATATCCGGACGATTGAAGACGTTTTCATACTGCTGGCCGAGCGCGGCGACCGAGAGGATGAGCAACGCGAAAGCGATAAGAGAAAGTTTTTTCATTTCCCGTCCTTTCATTACTATAATGGGTCTTTAGTCTTCTCTCCGCTTGGTGTATTATGGCGTCCTCTTCTCGGACAGTATCCACCACTGCGTTCCGTCAGACTGAATTTTGATGGAGTAATACTGCGTTCCGAGCTTGTATGAAGCCGCGCTTTCGATTAACTCTGCTCCGTCCGGTTCGATACTAATCGAGCTGGTTCCGATGTTCTTAATCACATAGATTTGGCCTTCGGACTCGTCTGCCGGTGGGAGAGAAATTGTCAGCGTGCCTTCGGCAAGAACAGTGTGATAGGTATCATCTAATAGTGTATTAGAGGTGACTGTTCGAATGTCAACAACACCTTGAATTCCTTGTTCACCTTGCGGGCCTTCGAGGCCAATCGGGCCTTCTCCCGTAAAACTATCCGCCACCGCGGCCCGGAAAGCGTAGGGCGAGCTCATGAGCTTCATTCTTGGCGAGAGAATATGGCCATCAACTTCAATCTCCAACCAATACTGCTCATCGAATGGCAGGTCGATCGGCCCGATATTGACATCGAACAGGCCATGGACGATGGGGACATCGTCAATAGTTGTTGTCCATAGACTATCACCCCCAACTTCGAAACCAAAAATGCGGAATCGCATGTCAAGTTCTGCGTTCTCTCCGACGCCGGACAAATTAGTTAACTTGCCCTGATAATTGATGGTTTGCGGAATCCCTGCAATACATACTATGCATAGCAGAAGAAGAAAGACGGCTTTTCTCATGGCACCCTCCTTAGGTGTTGGCACTTAGCTTCGGAATTAGCTAAGTCGTGATAACAAGATGTCGCAATCATGGTATTTAACCGAGGATAATTCTATTCACAAGTTTAATCCCTTAATTATACTTGCGAGAAAGATTATAATATTTTAAATTGTATTGAGTTTTGATAAAAGTCAATGCTTATGTTTTAAAAACAGTCTGTAAGGAGTTTTTTGCCCGTATGTTATTCCAATATATGGCTATTCCTTGAATATTTTTCGGATGTAGCTTAATTATGAAGACTGTTGTTTTATAAATAGTTTAGGTTATTTATGTTAAAAGGAGTCGAAAGCGATGAAAGGGTTCTTCCCCGACTTCATTTTATGGATTAAAAGAGCCAAGAAACAACGAATTGTCTTTGTTAAACTGCTCGCGTGTCCTTCTGATGGTGCTTTCCGCGCTTTGAGGCGGTTTTTATGAATGGAGATTTCACTGATTTCAGTAATTACAGAACAAACTGAAACTTGCGGTTGACTTTCATCGGAGCATGCGCAGTCGAGGAGATAAATGCTTCTATCGATAAATTACCATGTCGAGCCAACTCTTTCATAATTAAAAGAATCGTTAAGCGATGTAAGTTTTTTATCAAGAAACCGCTCTCAACAATTAAGGCTTCTCGGAGAGTCTCCCTTTGGGCAACATCTTAAATGGGTTGTCTTCCAAACAGAACAGTATCACCACAGTGAATGTGCAGAAAATGCCTATTCTCATAAGCAATAAATCCAAGTGCCACATTACCGCCATGCCCGCCGAGACGGCAAAAACAATAGCGAAAAGCTTCCCCCAGTTATATTTCACGGGCATGAAGGGGTTCGCTATGCGGAAGCTCATCAGAGCGAGGAGCATATAGGACGCCAGAGTCGCCCATGCCGCGCCCATGAAGCCGAATTTTGGGATTAGCATGATGTTCAGGAAAATATTTGCTATGGCCGCAAGGCTCGTCACGGCAGGGATGTATATCGTCCGGTCGCGCGTCTGGAGCGCGGCGCCGAAGAACAGCGACGCGGCATCGAAAAGCACTGCCAGCGATATGGGAATCAGCACCGCCCGCGCCGAGTAATACAGCTCGCCAACAAATAGAGAAAAAATCTCCTGCGAGAATCCTACCAGTCCCATCGCGGCCACGCCGAGAATTGCGATGAGGATGTTCAGCACTCTCGGGTATGTTCGGCGCGCGGTTTCGCTCTTTTTGGCCAGCTCGAACATATACGGCCCCCACGCGAAGCGGAACGCGGTGTATAAAAGCAAAACCGCACCGCCAATCTTGTATCCCACAGAGTAAATCCCCGCCGACTCGAAGCCGTCCATGTATCGCAGGAGAAGGCGGTCGGAGAGGGTGAGAATCACCGTGGCCAGCGAGCTTGGGATGAACGGAATCCCCCACATGAGAAGATGCGCGAACAGCTTCCGCGAGATTGGCCATACAAAATAGGAACTTACGCGATAGATAAGCGGCAACAGAATCACGAGGTTCGCGACTATCCCCGCGAGCAGAATGCCCGAGACGCCCATGCGGAAGTGCCATACCAGAACGAAATTCCCCGCGAGAATGAGGAGAATTTTTATGAACGAATATGCGACATAATCGATGGGGCGTTTCTCCATGCGAAAAATGAGGAGAATCACCAGCAGAATGGTATCGAGGCCGGAGCTGAGCGCGGCCAAGCCCACCAAATCCGTGCGCGTGGATGTCCCCGCGACCAGCTCGGACAGCGGTCTCGATAGCAATATCGAAAGCCCGATGATTGCGATTGAGCTGAAGAACACCCAAATCAATGTGATTGTGAAAAGCTCGCGGCGCTTGGCTTCTTCGGGCGTGACTACGAAGTGCTTGAACAGCGCGACATTCATGCCGGAAAGCTGGAACACCATCGCGATTGTCACATAGAGGACGATGAGCTGATAAACGCCGTATTCATCGGGCAGGAGGGCGTTTGTGTATAGGGGAATCAGGAGAAACGCGATGGCCTTGGTGAGGATATCGCCGACGCCATAGAGAACGGTGTCCCGTATGAGGTCTCGGCGGAGCGACACGGGCTACACAACCCGCGTTTCGAGGAGGTCGTGGAGATGGACTATGCCTACGAGCGAGGCGTTTTCGAGCACGGGAAGCGCGGTTATTTTGCGCGTTTCCATGATGCGCACCGCCTCCTCGACCAGCGCGTCGGAGTCGATTGTGACGGGGTCTTTTGTGGCGAACTCCGAAATCGGCCGGGAGATAATCTCCTCGTTGGGATGGGCTTGGATTGCGCGCCGGAGGTCTCCATCGGAGAAGATGCCCATGAGCTTGCCGCTTTCGGCTACGATGACGTGGCCGAGGCGCTTCTCGCTCATCTCGAGTATGCCGTTCATCACGGTGGCCGAGCGCGGGACGGCGGGCATGGCGTCGCCGGAGTGCATGACCTCGGAGACGCGCCTCAGCAAGTGCCCGAGGTTGCCGGCGGGGTGAATCATCGCGAAATCCTTTTTGGTGAAGCCTTTGCGGGTCATCATTGCGATTGCCAGAGCATCGCCCACGGCCATCGTCGCGATGGTGGATGTCGTCGGGACTATGCCTATCGGCTCGGCCTCGATTGAGACGCCGATATCGAGCACGATGTCGGCCTCTTTTGCGGCGGATGAATCCGGCCTCGCGGTGATGAGGATGATTTTCACGCCGAGGCGTTTGAGCGGGGGAATCAGCTGGAGGATTTCCGGAGTGCATCCGCTTTTTGTGATGAGGAGGGCGCAATCGCCCTCGTGAATCATGCCCAAATCGCCGTGGAGAGCTTCCCCGGCGTGTATGAACGCGCTCGATGTGCCGGTCGATGCCAGCGTTGCGGAGATTTTGCGTCCCACGAGGCCGCTCTTGCCAATTCCGGAGACTATCACGCGCCCCGTGCAGGCACAGCAGATATCTACGGCTGACAGAAGCGGCTTTTCGATTGTGCCTATGAGGTTGGCTATGGCCGATGATTCGGCTTTTAGAAGCTCGGAGATTACTTTTTCAATCATGATTTACAGCGGCAGTCCGGGGAGTTCCGGATATGCCGGCATTCTCCTTTTGAATTCGTATTTTCGCTCGCGCTCGAGCACCAAGTCGATGTCTTTTTGCGAAATTCCGCGGGCGATGAGTTCCTCGCGGGAGATAGCCTCATCGTGAATCGCGAAGATTATCTCGTCGGCGGTTTTGTATGTAATGCCCATCTCGCCTTCGTCGGTTTGGCCTTGCCAGAGGTCTGCTGTGGGGGTCTTCTCGATAACCCATTCGGGCAGGCCTATCTCGCGGGCGAGTAAGCGCTCTTGCGTTTTGAGAAGCCCGCCAATCGGCGTGAACGCGCATGCCATGTCGCCCCAGAGCGTTGAGTATCCGAGGTGGCGTTCAGTGCGGTTGCCCGTGCCTGCGACGAGTTTTCCGCGCACTGCGGAGATGTCGTAGAGGATTATCATTCTCATTCGCGCCGCGATGTTCCCGAGGCGGAGCTTGTCCGTGCCGCCGGCGAGATTGACCATCGCGTCAACGGGCGCGGAGATGTCCATGACCTCCAGCTCGCCTGCCAGATGCTCGGCGATTCTTTGGGCATCGGCGAGGCTCGAGGGAGCGCTCGTTCTGTATGGCAATGCTATCAAGTCCACGGCCTCGATGCCTATCGCCTCGGCGCATAGTGCGGCGGTGACTGCCGAGTCCAGCCCGCCTGACAGGCCGACAATGACGCCCCCGCAGTTGCCCTCGACATAATCGCGAATGAAGCTTACGATTTTCTCCCGCGCAGTCGAAATGTCCATTAGAGACCGCCCATTTGTTTGATGTATGCTTCGATTTCCTCTTTGCAGTGAAGCTCGCCGGAGCCGACTCCGGGGCATTGTTTTCCGGCAATCGCCCACGAGTGCGCGCTTCGGACGTTTTCCACCCAAAACGGGAACGCCTTGCATTGAATCGGGCGCGCCTCGTGGATACTGCACGCGCCGTCTTCAAGGAAAATGCAGTCGCCATCGGGGAAACTCTTGAGAACCAGCGCGCCATCGAAGACATCGACGAACTCCGCGCGGAACTCCGTCTCGCTCATATCGAGGAATTCCGCCATCCCCTCGATGTCGCCGCGATAGAGCCAGACATAGGCATCGATGCCTCTGCAACATTCGCCGCACCTTCGGCAGGTGAAGCGGAGGCCGTCCTCATAGAATTTCTTCGTCTCTTCAAACATGATAGTGCAAATTATAGATACTTTCTGTGAAATTTGCAAACTCAATGTTCGCAAAAGACATCGCCGATGAGATAAAATCGAAAAAGTTCGCTCAAAAGACAAAAGACGATTTTCTTCCGCAAGCGCTGGGGGGGGGGCGTCGGCGGCCGTGCACGGCCAGCGAAGTAGTCGGGGCGCGATTGTGCTTTCGCGCGGAAAACTCGCCACCGACTACTTCGCTCTCCTCTGCGATTTGGCAAATCGCAGAGGAGGCCGACGCCCCCCGGCCTGCGCGGAAATTTTTGTCCAAAAACGCTTGCGCGGGAAGGCAGGATGGCGTATTTTCTCGATGTTCGAACTATGCGAGGAGTTTTTATGAAGAAGCTGTTTTTTATTCTCACGATTTTCGTTATCGCCGTGTTGGCGCGGCCGGTAGCATTCGAGTTCACGCCGAACATAACGGCAGAGAGCGTGAACTTGGCCGGCTCGTTCAACGGCTGGAGCACCGAGGCGACGCCAATGTCCGATGACGACGGCGACGGCAGATGGACGGTGACAATCGACCTGCCCGACGGCGAATATCAATATAAGTTCGTCGTGAATGGCAACGTCTGGATTCAAGACCCTAACAACCCCAAGGGCGCGCCGGATGGTTTCGGCGGGAGCAACTCCGTCATCGTCGTGGGGGACTGGGAGAGGTTTTTAGGGGAGGCGCATCGCGGCGACGGCGAAATCCTGTTCGAGGCAATCTGGCACGAGCAAAAGGTCAATTACATCTGCGATGACAGCAGAGGCAAGGCGTGGATTCGTCTCCGCGCCAAGAAAGGCGACATCGAAGCCGCCCACCTCGTCATTCGCCCAGAGAGCGGCGAAATCCAGTCCCTGCCCATGCGATACCTCTCGGCATCCCACCCGTTCGAGTGGTTCGAGCTGGACGTCCCGTTTGAGAAGGCCTTCGATTACCATTTCTCGGTATCGGATGGCGATATCGTGCGCAAATACCCGCCGGATAACACCGACTTCTCGGCCATCCCCGAAGAAATCCCGCTGTTCGATGTCCCCGAATGGCCGCAGGGGAGACTATTCTACCAAATCTTTCCCGAACGCTTCGCCGACGGCGACCCCTCGAACAACCCCGAAGGCTCCGTGCCGTGGGGATCCAAGCCCGAAATCGACAACTTCATGGGCGGCGACCTCGCCGGAGTAATCCACCGCCTGCCCTACCTCGACTCCCTCGGCGTAGGCGCGATATACTTCAACCCCATTTTCCACGCCGGCTCAAATCACAAATACGACACATGGGATTATTTCAAGATCGACCCAGCCTTCGGCGATGATGCCGTTTTCGACAGGCTCATCGAGGAAGCCGAAAGCCGGGACATCAGAATAGTTCTCGATGGCGTGTTCAACCACATCGGTTATGGCAGTCCAATTTTTCAGGATGTCGTCGAGAAGGGCGCGGAGAGTGAGTTCGCGGACTGGTTCTTCGTGCGCGAATATCCCGTGCGAGGGCCGGAGAACCCCAACTACGAATCATGGTGGGGCTTCGGCTCGCTCCCCAAAATGAACACTGACCGCCCCGGCGTCCGCGAGCACCTTTTCGGCGCGATTCGCTACTGGCTCAAGCGCGGCTCTGCCGGATGGCGCCTCGATGTCGCGCCGGATGTCCCGCATCACTTTTGGAGAGATTTCCGCGACACTATCCGCACGGTGGACAACGAGGCCTTCTCCATCGGCGAGATTTGGGGCGATGGCACGCCGTGGCTCGGCGGCGACCAGTTCGATGTCGTCATGAACTACCGCTTCCGCGATGCGATGATTGAGTTCTTCGCTAAATCGAACATCACGCCCACGGAGTTCCTCGACAGGCTCGGCGGAGTGATAGCCTCGCACCCCACGGTCGTCAACGAGGCGATGATGAACCTCATCGGAAGCCACGACACCCCGCGCTTTCTGACTATCGCAGGCGGCGAGTCTTGGCGGCTTAATCTCGCGATGGTATGGTCGCTCATCTGGCCGGGGGCACCGTGCATCTACTATGGCGATGAGATAGGCATGACCGGCGGCGCCGACCCCGACTGCAGAAAGGCCTTCCCTTGGCACGAGCAGGACACATGGGACACCGAGCTTCTATCGACAGTCCGATATATCTCGAGCCTTCGAGAACGAAACTCATGCCTCCGCCACGGCACATTCCGCCCACTACTTCTCGACGATGCATCGAAAACGCTCATCATCGA
>DSAF01000161.1 GCA_011388305.1 Candidatus Zixiibacteriota bacterium
ATATAATACCGATGAACATGCATTTGTCAAGGCTGATTTTTTGCATGTGAAGATTTTCGCTAAATGCACGCTCGGGGGGCGTCGGCGGCCGTAAACGGCCAGCGAAGTAGTCGGGGCGAAATCGATGTTTGAGGCGTAAGACTTGCCACCGACTCCTTCGCTCCCACCTGCGATTTGTCAAATCGCAGGTGGGGCCGACGCCCCCCGAGCGCACTATCAGGAAAGTCGTTGATTTCGGGGATCAGTCTTTAGCGACAACTTCGGCGAGTTTCTTTTTTTTCGTAGAACTCATCGCGCGGGCGACAACTGCAGTATCTTCGTTTTGTTCGAGCAAAATCCGAAGGAGCACCATAAGCGGCACGGACAACAGCATCCCTGCAACTCCCCAAATATAACCCCAGAAAACAAGCCCAAGGATTACAGTTAAAGTGTTGAGTTTCATGCGGTTGCCCATTAGTATCGGGTCAAGGATATTGCCGATAATAAATTGCGTTGCAATTAGAAGTATGCCAAACAGGAGAATTCGCCCGCCGGAGTCTATGTATATGATTCCGAGAAGGATAGGCGGAATAGTGGCTATAATCGAACCAATGCTTGGGATGAAATTCAGCGCGAATGCGAGAAATCCCCAAAACAAGGCGAAGCGAATGCCGAAAATACTACAAATTCCCCAAAATATTGCGCCCGTAGTAAAACTAATGAGAAATTTCATGCCGACATACGAAGAAACCGAGCGCATGATTACTTCAAAATCTTTTGTGAACTTGGCGCCGTTTCGCTTGCCAAAAACGTGAAGTATATATTCCTTATAGCTGGTGATGCCCGACAACAAAATAATGAAATACAGCGAAAACATAAGAAAATATCCGGCAGTCGAGCCGAGAAACTTCGCGAAATCACCAAAAGCCCTCACAAGCCAATCGCTGGAGAAAGGTTGAATCATGAACTCTTTAACTTGATAGGAATCAATCTTATCGCCTGTATTCGAGCTTACCCAATCAACAAGGACTTCAAATCTCTGCGAGAACTTGTCCGCAAGCTCTCGGCTGTTGTCCGCCACCTGCGTGGCCGTGGACGAAATAATAGAGACGAAGCCCGCAACTAAAACCAACGTGAGAATCGAAATCAGCGTCACCGAGAGCCATCGGGGGAATTTTTTGCGAATCAGAAACGCAAGCAAAGGCTGAAGTAGCATCACCATGAAGAGCGCTAACACAAATGGCAGAATGAGGTTAGACAGTTGGCGAAGTATCCAGAAAATCATCACCAAGCCTATAAAACTGATTACAAACCGTGTCCAGTCTTTTTCGAAGTTAATGCTCATGCCTCTAAAATACCGAGGGGAGACCGTCTTTGTCAAGGAATAATTTCATTTAACTTGTTCCTCACCGAGCAAAAATTTGCGAAAATCGGCTTGCATTTAATACAACATAGTTATAGAATTAGCATTCTTTGGCGGTCTTATCGACGGCGAAATTCGCGGATTGAATTCGCCATCGGGGATCATATTTCAATTATTTCAGACATTTCAGAAATTACAGAAAAGTGGAAAAATTGAGCAATAATTACGACCAGCAAATCGATTATCACGAGGTCGGCCTCAAAGTCGGCCTCGAAGTTCATCAACAACTTCTCACCAAGCACAAGATGTTCTGTCGTTGTCCGGCAGGGGTCTATACCCGCGAACACGACGGCATTATCCTGCGCCACATGCGCCCCACGCTGTCCGAGCTGGGCGTTTTCGATGGCGCCGCGCTTATGGAGTTCAAGACTAAAAAGCAGATAATTTATCTGCTACATCAAAGCAACACATGCACTTACGAGATGGACGACACACCGCCGTTCCTCATGAACGAGGAGGCGCTGGACATCTCAATCGAGCAGTGCCTCATGCTGAACATGGACGTCGTCGATGAAGTCCATGTCGCGCGGAAGCAATACCTCGACGGTTCGATTCCCACAGGCTTCCAGCGGACGGCCATAGTCGGCGTCAACGGCTCGATTCCCTTTAAGGGCAGAGAGCTTGGCATCATACAAGTCAGCGTCGAGGAGGACTCGTGCAGGGAAGTCTCCGACAAAGGTCACCTCATCGTTTGGCGCACCGACCGCCTCGGAATGCCGCTGGTGGAAATTGTCACGCACCCGCAACTTCATACGCCAAAAGAGGTTGAGGAGGCGATTCTGCTCATCGGGCGGATTTGCCGTTCGACCAATCACGTCCGCTATGGAATCGGCGCGAGCCGGCAGGATGTCAACGTCTCCGTCCGCGGCGGCAGACGCGTTGAAATCAAGGGCGTCCCGCGCGCGGAAATCGCCGCGAGGCTCGTCCACGGCGAGGCGATTCGACAGGTCAATCTTCTCAAGCTCATGGACGAACTCCACGCCCGCGGACTCAACACCCCCGAGGATGTCCGCGCGAAAATCACGCACATTGATGTCACCGACAGTTTCAATGATTCCAAGCTATCATTCCTCACCGCCGAGGGCTGGGATGAGTTCATCCAAGACGATTGCAGACGGCAGGAGTTCGAGCTGGGCAGAGGCAAATTCGCCGTCCGCGCCGTCAAGCTCGAGGGGCTCGCCGGAACGCTCAACTGGGACACCCAGCCCGGAAAGACATTCGCCGATGAGCTTCGCGGCAGAATCCGCGTGGTCGCTTGCCTCGACCAACAACCGATACTCATTCACAGCGAAGACCTCGATAATTTCCAGAGCGCACGCTCGCACATCAATAACATCATGAAAGAACTCGCCTGCACGGAGAACGACTCGCTCCTCATCGTCTGGGGGCCGGAGGAGGACACAATCTCCGCCTGCGAGGAGGTCTATCTGCGCTATGTCGATGCTATCGACGGCATTCCGAACGAGACGCGCCAAGCATTCCCCGACGGACACACCGATTTCGAGCGCATTCTCCCCGGGCCGGACAGGATGTATCCCGACACCGACAGCCCGCCAATCCGCGTGACGCGCGACCGCGTCAAGCGCATCGAGGCGACTCTCCCGCCGCAACCATGGGTGCGCGAGAAACGCTACGCCGAGGCGGGGATTCAGCGCAACACGATATATTATCTCATCCGCAGAGGCTGGGCGGAAATTGTCGATGCAGTAGTCGAAGAGACCGGCGCGGATTTACGTTTCGCCGGGATTTTCTTCGGTGAGAAGCTCAAAGGCCTCCAGCGCAAGGGCATCCCTGCCTCCGCGATTACTAAAGAGAACTGGATAGCGCTTTTCCGCGAGTTCGCCCAAAAGCCCGAGCTTGCCGAAAATTGGGACACTATAGTCCGCGGCATGGCAGATTCCCCCGAAACGACAGTCGCGGAAATCGTCGATACGCTGGTTCATTCCGTGGATTCATCGAAGTGGAAGGCATTTGCCCGCAAAGCTCTCGCCGAGACCGAAATCACCGCGACGAAGTCCGACTATGAAGTCCTCGTCAAACTCACCATGTCCAAGATGATGGACATATATCGCGGCCTCGTAGCCGGGCGCGAGATAGTCCACCACATACGCGAGACAATCGCGGACAATCAAGGAGCATAACGTGTGCGACCATAGCAAAAACACCGAAACCAAGGACAAGCTCAAGGGATACAAAGGCTTAGCCCGTCAGCGCCTCGGCGAATGGGGCGTTGGCGTCTGGAGCGATGTCCGCATCGTGAACGACAAGGGAAGCGTGTTCGAGGGCATCATCCTCCCGAGGAGCGAGACTTTCGACGACCTGCACATCGTAATCAAACAGAAAACCGGCTATAACGTAGGAATCCACGTTGACCGCGTCAGAGAGGTCGAGGAACTCGGCTACAAGGAAGCCCACTATCATATGCCGGAGAAGGAATTCCCCGTCGATCCCGACCTACCGAACGTCACGCTTCTCGGCACCGGCGGGACTATCGCCTCGCGCCTCGATTATCGCACCGGCGCGGTGATTCCGGCATTCTCGCCGGGGGAACTTTATTCCGCCGTGCCGGAGCTTGCCGACATCTGCAACCTCAAGACGCGCATGATTTTCGGCGTTTTCTCGGAGAATATGGCCAAAGAACAATACATCGAGCTTTCCAAAGCCATTGTCGAGGAAATCGAGGCCGGCGCCGACGGCATAGTAATCGGCCACGGCACGGACACGATGGGGCACACCGCCGCAGTATTGAGTTTCATGGTACAGGACACGCCGGTGCCGATAGTCATCGTCGGCTCCCAGCGAAGCTCCGACCGCCCCAGCTCCGACGCGGCGCTGAACCTCATCCACGCCGTGCGGACGGCGGCTTTCGGCGACATCGCAGAGGTGCAAATCTGCATGTTCGGGCCGACATCCGACCGATTCGGCCTTCTGCATCGCGGCACCCGTTGCCGGAAGATGCACAGCTCATACCGCAACACCTTCCGCACTTTGGGCGATGTCCCTTTGTGCATGGTGAGCCGAGACAAGTTCGACCACATCACCGACGACTATGTCCGCAGGGATAAAACCCGCAAAGTCAAGCTGGACGCAGTCTATGACGACCGCGTGACGATACTATATTACTACCCCGGCATGTCGCCCGACCTCGTCGATGCGCTCGTCGAGAAGGGTTATCGCGGGATAGTCATCGCGGGCACGGGGCTTGGGCATGTCAACCGCGCGCTTTTCCCCGCGCTGGAGAGGGCCGTGAAGGCGGGCGTCCACGTCGTGATGACGGTGCAAACGCTCTGGGGATACACGCAGATGTTCGTCTATGACACGGGCAGGGATTTATTGAATCTCGGCGTTGTTCAGCTCGACAACATGCTCCCCGAAACCGCGCTGATGAAGCTGTGCTGGGTGCTCGGCCACACCGACGACCACGAAGAGGTCATGCGAATGATGCGGACGCCGATAAACCACGAAATCACCGAGCGCGAGCCGCACAACGGATACATCATCCTCCAAGGCGGCCTGCCAGACACCGAAGAATACATCAAGAAGTATTGGAAGTAGGGCGCATGAAGCCGTCTCCGAAAAACATCCGTTGCGATTTGAATTGCCTTGAGAGGCAACGAATTCTCGGCGGCCCGCCGGAGACGGTCTCGATATGCTCCGGCCTCGTGATTATTACCCCGGGAGAAACTGTCGGCGAACATAGCACCAATAATCGAGAAGAGATAATCGTCACGCTCGAGGGCGAGGGCAGGATGATTATCGAGAACTCCGAGCCGCTCGATCTTCGCTTCGGAACGCTGGCATATGTCCCGCCGGAGACCACGCACGATGTGGTGAACACCGGCGAGAGCCTTCTCAAATATATTTACGTCGTAGCGCGGACGGTTTAAGCACAGCTGGCGCTGGCGCGCGGGTTGCCCTCGCAACCCCCGTGCCAGCGCTTTTTCGCGGGAATCTTCGTTTTTGTGGGGTTTTCACAACTTGAAAATTCCCGTTCTATCCCTATAATAGTAAGTGAATTTGATAAACGGAGGTGTCCTATGATGAAGAAGACCGTTTTTGTTCTACTAATCCTTGCTGTCAGTGCCTTTGCCGGCTTGACTCTCCGCGATGTCGGCCGAATCGACATGGGGCCGATGGGCGCGGTGGCGTCCGAGGGGCAGGTCGTCTATGCCGGCATGGGCGGCGCGCTCAACATCTACAACATCTACCACAAAGATTTCCCGCAGTTAATCTCCACAATCGACGACAGGTCGAGCAATGTCAAGGCCATAGCCGTCGAGGACGACATCCTTTGGGTGCTATGGGAGCGCGAGGGACTTCACGCCTTCGACATCACCGACAGATACTCGCCGCGCCTCATCAGTGAGCTTACTCCCGAGGCCGACGAGAGAATCCAGCGCTTCACGGCGATGGACATCGACGGCGACATCGCTTTCGTGGCAGGCGCGGATTTCGTAGCGTCGGTCGATATCTTCGACCCCGACCGTCCGGAGATAATCAACTTCGCGACGCTCAACGGCGCGCCGCTTCGCATAGACTATCACGAGAACAAGCTCTATCTCGCGGCGGGCAATCTCGGCCTTGCGGCGCTGTTCCTGCCGCAACCTAACGAGTTTTTCCTGATGGGCGTTCAAGAGGGAATATACACCACTGTCAAGGCCTATGGCACGAGCGTCGTCTATGGCAGGCTCGATGAGCCGCGCCCGGGCGAGCAGAAGCTTTTCAGGGAGCAGTTATTCTCCATGCCATTCCGCTCGCCGATGGTCGTGGATGTCCGCGATGATCACCTGTTCGCGGGCGGTCTGGAGAATTTCGCCGTCTATCGCATTCCCGAGCGCGCGGGCGAAGACCCCAAGATGATTTGGGACTTGCCTTTTTTGCCGACTGTCGATTTGGCGCTCCACGACGATGTGATTTATCTGGCGAATTCACATAAAGGCTTGTCGGTCTTCGACATACGCAACCCATACAGCCCGCGCGAGATTGGGAGCTTCGCCACGCACGATTTCCCGCGCAGGGCGACTATCCATAACGGGCTTTTATATGTAGCGGCGGGAGTTTCCGGCGCGCTGGTCTTCGATGTCGGCAATCCGGCGTTCCCGCGCCTATTGGACACGCTCGCAAGCGACCTCTACGAGCTGGTCTGGGATGTCGCCGTCGAGGGGGAATTCGTCTATGTCCTCGGCGCGCGAGATGACATCTCGGAGAATGTCTTCGTGGCGCAGTTCCGCGAAGACGGCAGATTCATGGCCGAGTATCCCATCGCCCGCGTGTCCGCGCTCGACCCGATAGGCGAGATGGCGTTCGATGGCAAGCGCATGGCGGTCAGCCTCGGCACCGGCGGAATCGCGGTTTGCGATTATCTCGACGGGCGAATTTCCCCGCGCTATCACATCACCGACCGTTCACTGCAGTTTTCAGACCTCGCGTTCGTCGGCGAGAACCTCATCGCGTCGGATTTCCACGGCGGCTACCACATCTTCGCGCTGGACAGGGGTATCCCCCCGACAATCGGCCACATCAAAACCAGCGAAGAGGGCGGCAACGGCATCGCAGTCCGCGGGGATTATCTCCTCTCCGCCGACGGCCCCGCAGGCCTCGCAGTCATAAACATCTCCGACCCGACGAGGCCGTTCTTGGCAGATAGATATATCACCACTTGGGGGTCGGATGTCACGCTTCACGGCGATTACGCCTTCCTCGCCGATGGTCAGGGCGCGCTCAAGGTGTTCGACATCTCAAAACTTCCCGACATTCGCCTCGTGGCGGAGCTGGCCGACGGCGGATACTGGACCGGCGCGGCTATCGAGGACAATTTCCTCTTTGGCATCGACCGGTTCGCGGGCATTCACATCATCGAGATTCTGCAGGCCGAACTGGCGAAAGCCCCGGCGGAGAAGCCCGCCGAGGTCGCCGTCATCGATGCCTTCCCGAACCCGTTCAACGCGCGCGCGACAATAACAATCGACTTGCCCGAGCGCGCGGATGTGGATTTGTCGATTTATGACATTTCGGGGCGCAAAGTGACGACCATCATCCGCGACGACCTCCCGCGCGGAAGATACAACCTCACATGGCGCGCCGACGATGAGCCTTCGGGGACATATTTCGCGGTTCTCCGCACCGGCGGCACGGAACTTCGCAAGAAGCTCCTTCTGGTGAAGTAGCGCCGCAAGCCTCCTATTTTCAAGGGCGATCCGATGGGTCGCC
>DSAF01000177.1 GCA_011388305.1 Candidatus Zixiibacteriota bacterium
CTACCGACTGAGCTATGCTGGCTGGTTGGCCATAAGGCCGTAGAATTTTATCAAAACAACCACGGAGTCCCGCGACTTGCAGTTCTGCAAAATATTCACGCGGAGAGATTTTGTCAAGATGTATTTCTGGCTTTTTCTGAGGCCCGTAGCTGTTCGCGTTCGTTCTCGTCGAGCCACGACTCGCAGTAGCCAATCCAGAGGCGGCGATGCTCATCGGGCTCGACAATTCGAGACGCGAGATCGGCAATTGTGTTGACACCGATGTTCGATCCTTCGCGGTGAATATGCTCGTAAAGCGCCCGCGAGCCTTCGATTTTGTCAATATCGAGGATTTCTGCAAGGACGTGTGTCTCTCCGCGCTCGAATGCCGCAAAAGCACGAGAATGGCCGTCGATGAGTGCGAGTTCGGCGTCGATTTCGGTTACAAGGACTGGCGGTAGCTCAGTCCCTCGCTCCAATGCCTTGCGGACTTTGTCCAGCTTTTCGCGATTTATGAACCAGTTATTCGGTCTAATCTTTGTTATTTCAATGAGTTTAAGCATATAATATAATGTTATTTATGAAGTGTTCGATATAATTATTTATTAAACACTTAGATACAGAGACTATATGTTTGCAGTCTAAATGGCGATAGCCTAAAACCTCGGCGCAACCTCGATTTCGCTGTGGTCGGCGCAAATCCATCGGACGTCGGAGGAGGTGAATGAATTGGCATCCTGCATGAACCCAAGGAAAATGCCGTTAAACGGCTCGCCTGCAGGCCTCGCCTCTTTTGGCGCGGTGATAAGCTCTACCGGCGCGATTCTCACGCGCTCGATACGCGCGCCCACGAAATCGATGAATAGTATGCCCGAGATGTTGTTCATCATGTCGCGCTGGTCGAATACGAAATTGCCCAATGAATACGCGATGAGGCCGTCCCCGTAGTGCTCGACGGCTTGCCAGCTATGCGGATGATGGCCGAGGACGACTTCGACGCCAGAGTCCACCATGGCGCGTCCGAGGCTAATCTGGCGATTTGTCGGGAAGCGGAAATACTCTTCGCCCCAGTGAATGTGAACGATGAGAACATCGCACTGCGGACGCGTTTTGGCGATTGCATCGAAGACCCATTCGTCATGCGCCGGAGCGCAGGCGGGGCGGTCTCTGCCGATGAAATTTGTCCGCGTGTCGTTGAATCCCAAAAAGCCGAACCGGACGCCATCTACGCGGACAAACTTCGGCCTCAGCGCCTCTTCGAGGTTGCGTCCACCGCCCACAAGTTCAATAGGCGAACGCTCGAACCGGTCGAGGCAGTCGCGGAAAGCATCGAGGCCATAGTCGAAGGTATGATTGTTCGCAATCGAGAGCACATCGAAGCCCGCGAACTCGAGGACGGGCATGAACTTGGGCGAAGCACGAAAGGCGTAAAGTTTATCGAGCCTCGCGCCGCGGTCGCTAATTGGGCTTTCGAGGTTGCCCGTCGCGATGTCCACCGAGCGCAAAAGCTCCGCTACGGCGATAATCGGTCGATAGACATCCGTCGTGTCGGTGTGGCGCGCGACTCCGCGTGCGAACATCATGTCGCCGACTGCGGCGATTGTGATGTGCGGTTCGTGCTCTATCCAAGGGCAATCGGTGTGTTCAATCGGGGAGATGCGCGAATATTGTGAATCGCAGGAAACAAGGACGAGAAAAGGTAAAATCGCCCAGAGCGCAAGGATAGCAATCGGCGAAACGCGGGAACTACGGATAGACATACTTGAATTCTATTAACGAAAAACTTCCCTTGCCTACATCATAAGTTGCGCCCGTATTATCGTTATATCCGGTGAGTTTTTGCATGAGCGGAAAGCGATAAGTTAAGGTCGCTCGCCCGTATCTGCCGGGGGAAAAGCTCCAGTGGGGCGCAAGCGTCAGGATGTTGCCGTCATACCAATCCCAGTAAGATGTTTCTTCTGTTAGCCCGATTTCGAGCTTGGTGTAAAGTATCCAATCGACGGCGATTCCCGTGCCGCTCCAGCCCTCGACCGGTATGCCGAGGTCGACCCCCGCGATGTGCGCGTAAACATTGCCTTTCAAGGGATAAATCTTTCCACGGAGAAAGCGGTAGCTCACGCCCGCGTAAACCGGCGGGACATGAACTTCGCAACCGAGTGAGGCATCGCCCAATGCCGCCCAATCATCCGTAAATGGAAACATCCCCATAATCCGCAAGGGAAACTCGAACCATCCGCCAGTGAATGGGATAGTCGGCGAAAAGCGGAATCCCATCTCCGGCAACGGAAACCATGTCACTCTGCCGCCAACCGAGTCCAACGGAAATACGGCCAACGGAAAGTGAATGAGTATTTCCCCACGAATCAGCTCGTGTCGAAGTTCCTCTGCCCGCACTGCGAGAATAGAATCGCGGTCGGCACCGGCGAGAAAGGTCGAAACAGCAAGCAAAAACACGAGAAGAAGCAAAATAGCTCGATTCACAGTCGCACCTCCCGTAGCCGCTCGATTCCCAGTTCCAAATCCTCATCGGGGAGCGTCAACGAGAAGCGAATATACCCCTCGCCGCCATCGCCCATCGCCGATCCGGGGAGCGTGACGATGCCGTGATTTTCGATGAGCATTTTTGCGAAGTCCGCGCTCGTGTCGCTGGCGGGGACTTTCGCCCAAATATAGAAGGTCGCGTTCGTGGGGAAGACCTGCCAGCCCGCTTCTACAAGCGCATCGTGGAGCCTCTTAACGCGCGCGGAGTAAATCTTCCGTATCGGGGGAATCAGCTCGCTAAAATTGTCCAAGGCCGCACGCGCCGAATCTTGAATTGGGTTGAAAACGCCCGAATCTATGTTCTTTTTCAGCGCGCCGAGCGCGAAAATTGCCTCCGAACTGCCGACCGCAAAACCGACGCGATAACCGCACATCGAGAACGGTTTGCTCAATGAATGTATCTCCATCGCGACATCTTTGCCGCCGACCGCAAGCGGCCCGGATGGCCTATCGCCGTAGTAGATCTCCGAATACGCCGCATCGTTGACGAGAAGGTATCCGCGCTCTCGTGCGTGCTCGACAGCATCATGCCAAAATTCCTTAGGCGCAGTTTGCGCGGTGGGGTTATTCGGATAATTCAGCCAAACGAGCTTCGCCTTAACAGGAATGTCTTCGAGGTCGGGAAGGAAGCCGTTTTCCTCGCGAAGCCTCAGGGCTACAGGCTCTCCTCCGGCGAGGATAATCCCAGCGCGATACACCGGATAGCCGGGATCGGGATAGCAGGCGACATCGCCGGGGTTAAGCACCGCCAGCGGAAGATGCGCGATTCCCTCTTTCGAGCCGATGAGCGACAGCACCTCGGCATCGGGATCGAGCTTAACGCGCCATCGGTTGAGCATATACCGCGCGACGCTTCGGCGGAATTTCTCGTTGCCGTTGTAGCTGGGATATTTGTGTGCCGAATCTTCTGCGAGGCCTGCAACCAGTGCGCCCTGAATAGCCTTGTCGGTGTGGATGTCCGGGTCGCCGACGCCGAAATCTACTACGCGCATTCTCGTCTGTGCCTCGCGCTTGGCGCGGTCGATTTCCGCGAACGGATACGCCAACAGCGGCTCGAGTCTTTTTGAATATAGTGCCATAATCCCTTATTTTAATCACAAGAAGCGATATGGCAACGAATTTCTTCGCTTTTCCGCGAAACAACTGGAAAATTGTGAGATTGGAAAGTTTTGGGGAAATGGATAACTACTTGCGAAATCTTACTTCTCCAACTCTCTTCTCAATCGGTCGTTCTCGGCGATAAGCTCCGCAAGTCGAGCGTGCTTTTCCGATAGGAAATCAAGCTCGGGAGTGGCAATTTCGCGATGCTCGGGCGTTGCGCTCGGCACATCGGCAGTTTCCAGCTCTGGCGGCGCGACAGGCTCTTCGGGAGGTTCGGGGTCGCGTGGTTCAGGCTCCGAGGGTGCGAGTGGTTCTTCGGAGGTGTCTGGCTCGAGAATATCAAGCTCGGGGATGTCCTCAAGTCGATGGGTGGGCGAGAGGTCTGGTTGGGCGATTATCAGGGGAATCTCGATAGTGCTCTCAGCTGAAGCCTTCTTCCGGCGTTTAGAGCGCAAAGTGCGAATTATCAGATAGATAATCAGCGCAAAAACTACGACGATAAGAAAAAGATTTCCCGCGAGGGACATAATCAAGGTCTTATAATATTTGTTCAGAAGGTCCCAGCTCGGATAATGTTCGGCTATAACTTGTTCCTCTTCGCCCTCGACGAGAACGTCGGCCGAGTCTATTTCCGTCAAAATCTCCTCATCGCTGACGATAAGGCCCAACGAGTCGATTTCGGGTGGAGGCTCATCCTCGATAGCCTCTTCTTCGCGAGAGAGGATTCTCTCCAAGGCTTCATGCGCATAGGCCAATTCGCCATGTTCGTCCCTGATGAATAAACGATATTCGAAGCTGTGAGATCCCTTCGATAGCGAGACGAACGCCGCCGATATCTTCATCTTCTGCCCTGCGCCAATTGACGGCAACTCGAAAATGATAACCCTATTGTCCGGAACAAGCGTGGCGTGTTGTCTCGGCGAGACGCCCTGACGCCCGCGCCAAGTCCTGTCCCTCAACGTCCGGACGCTATTACTGTAATGTATCTCGACCTGAACGTCTTTGAAAGTCGTGTCGAGCGTGTTTTCGAGTTCCAGCTCGAACCAACGGACATCGCCACGGTTAATGAAACGGATTTCGTCTTCCGCCGCCGTAAGACGGAGGCCATAGTCTTGCGCGCCGGCCGCGATACAGAGCGCGAAAAGTATGTATAATATGCGGAGGTTCAACTTTTCTTCCCCGCCCTTCTATGCTTCCGCTCAACCTTCTTATGCAATTTCTTGTTCTCTTTTTCGAGATGCCTTATCATCCCGTCGATGTTATACTTGCCCGCTATCAGATTGCCGAAAATCAGAATTCCCAAAAGAATCCCGACGATGCCCGCCAAGACAACCCCAATCCAAAAATCTCGTCCCGTTACAGGTCGGTCGGTCTTATGAGTCGATCCTTCCGGAATGGCCATCGAAGGTTTTTCCGAGCGGACGCTG
Organism: Candidatus Zixiibacteriota bacterium; assembly: GCA_011388305.1. Classification (GTDB taxonomy): domain Bacteria; phylum UBP14; class UBA6098; order UBA6098; family UBA6098; genus UBA6098. Next base: position 5,049 of record DSAF01000177.1, read on the forward strand.
AATTTGTGCGAGAGCGAGTCCGGCAGAATAATCTCCTGAGCGTCCGGCGTGGCTCTGTAGAATATGGAGTCGGTGCCCAGCCACTCGAATGAGTAGTCGAAGTGGAAAGTTCCGTATCGCTCCGCCTCGAAAAAGCAGTAAAACTCTGCAGATGTCCTGTGGACGTCGTGTTCGAAGTTGAACGAAACAATTCGCCGTTCCTCATCGATAAAATGCCCCGGCCATGGGAACTTGGTGATTTTCCGCTCGTATATTCTCTCGGGATACGGCACGACGCCATCGGGATAGCGAATCATGCCTCGAATATTCCGCATCGGCTGATTGCTCTTGTTGAGAAAATAGACTGACACGCGAAAAACGTCGCCCTTGATATGGTCATCGCCGCTACCGTAGATTTCCTTGGTCAGCGCCCATAGCTCCGGCGTCGTTGAGAAGACCGGCCCGCATATCAGCAGGCCGGTCATGATTAGAAATGTAGCGAGTTTCGTCACTTTTTACTGAACGCGGACTCTCTTCTGCCTTGCCACAACTGGCGGCTCGAAGGCATTTTGAGTATGCGTGATGGATTGGACGAAATACCAAATCCAGTCGCCGCGGGCTATCTTGCGTCCGTTGACCTCGGCTATAACGATTGTCTCGCCTGCGCCAAGAATCGGCGTGATAACTCCCATAACGCCTTCTGCGGTCTCGTGGAGAATCTCATAGACGGGTGCGCCGCCTTGGTTCGTAAGCTCAACTTGACCATCAGCCAGATATTTCACTTGAAGGCCGCTGATTCCTTGATTATCGCCGGGCTGGAACTCGATAGTAATAGACTCGTCGGAGATGTTCCACCAAACATCCGGACTGACTTTTTTGCAACAAGTTTTGTATCTAAGGCTGACATCGACGGCTTTCTGAGAAGCAACATAGTAATGAGCATCGCCCCAGACATTGCGGTTCGGGAACAGCGACTGATGTGCCCTGAATGCCGTGTATCCGGTGAACTCGGCGGTGGCTTGAGGTTCAAGCAAGAGGCCAGTCCTGACAACCGGTCCCGCCGGCGGCACAGCTCTGCGGTTTGTGGTCTCGTATGCTAAGCGCGCTGTATGTTGCGCCATCGCGTCAAGAGGCTCGTTGATGGTAATCCGATATACATCCGCCCAGTTATTGGGATCCCATTGTATTGGGTCTCTCCGGAAGCGGAGGTCGTAATTGATAATCGGGTAGCGGAGCGGGAGAATCCCCGGATCAGTGGGGTTGAGGTAGTAATCCGAGATGTCGGTCACCACAATGTTCCATGCGAGAACCTGATCAATTGAAGTGTTGAACACATGTGGATCGGGGTTTGCGGGATTCTCGGTGACATTGACCATGAGGTCGATGCACTGCTCAAGCGGCTGTATTTTATTACCCCACCTAACCGAGTAGTCGATTTTTGGATAGTTGAGGTTCTGAGGATGCACAAGGCTCACGAGGAAATTCGTGACTCCGATAGAAGGGCTATAGACTTTAATCCAAGACTGATTCTTCGCGATTTCGATTTTGCATACCGGCTCGCCCGAGGATTCTCTCAAGCCTTTGACAGTTTGCGGAATCTCAACATAAACAGGCCCGTGGCCGAACTCGGTGATAATCTGGTCGGTGGAAAGCTGTGCTTTATCCTCCGGCACTCCAGCGCCCATAAGGAAGGAGGGACGAACGCCCTTGCCGTATTGCCCGGAGGGGTCGTGAATCGTCCAGCGGATTTTCGCACCGGAAAGATCGACTCCTTCGTCCTTGACCGTCACGACGATAAGCATCTCGCTACCGTGCGGGTAAGTCGCTATCGAAGACACAGGATCGCCGCAAACAAGCGAGCGATTGTTGTGTTCTTTGACTATTTCCACGCACTTGAGTTTCCCACAATACTTAGGATTGGGATACTCGAAAGCGCTGACGATCATCTTCGGCGTGACGCCCTTCGAGACCGTATATGGGTTGATTCCCAGCTTGATTGAGCCGTTAGGTCTCTGCACCGGTTGAGCTTGAGGCTCCTCTACCTGATGAGATTCATCCTCTCGGGGCATAGGAGTTTCAACCCTTGGCTCGGCGGGTTTTTCAGTTGGCTGTGCGCTCGCGAGTTCGCCTGTTTCGGTTTGCAGTTGTTGCGGCCTTTCGAGATCGCAGGAAACGATTGCGAATAGGGCTACAAGCCCTATAGCCACAATGATTAACAGAATGCTTTTTGTTGGTGACAAGATGTCCCTCCATTCTTTAGGTGGATTAATTAGTGTTTATCCAAAATACTATTGCATATCTCAAATGTCAATAAAAATTTTGCAAAATGGGAAAAAATTATTCTCGATATATGTAGATTGGCGGGTGTTGATAAATTAGCCAACTTCACCGATTTTTTAAATATTACACAAGCGCTCCTTTGCCGAATGGTAATAGTGCCGTATAAAACTCGCAAAACCCTTGAAAAAGGCTAAATTTAGCTTATACTTGTGTGAAAGTA
>DSAF01000013.1 GCA_011388305.1 Candidatus Zixiibacteriota bacterium
CGGGAATCCAACTCGTCACGCATCGGCTGCTGCGAGAGGCTCCCGAAGGACCCTTTGGCACGATGAAGTTGTGGGAGCGCGCGATCGCCGAAGAGCGACTCTACGGCGCGAACTTCACCGGACGCTGGTTATCGAGAAAGCCTCCGTGGGCGGTCTCGTCGCCACGACTCACCTCATCGAGAACTATCCCGGATTCCCCGAGCCAATCCCCGGCCTCGAACTCATGGAGCGCATGAAAGCACAAGCTCTGCGCTACGGCGTCGAGATTGCGGAGTTCATCGAGGTGAAAAGCTTGACGAAATCCGACGACGGGATTTTCGCTGTCAATATCGGCTCGGAAGTTTTTAATGGTAAAACCGTTATCATTGCTGGCGGCTCATCGCCCAAAACCCTCGGAATCCCCGGCGAGGAGCGGCTTCGCGGGCGCGGCGTGTCATATTGTGGCATCTGCGACGGCCCGTTCTTCGCCGACCGAGACGTCGCGATTATCGGCGGCGGAAACTCCGGCCTTCAGGAGGGCGAGTTTCTGCTCAAGTTCGTAAAGAGCTTGACATTCGTCGAATTTTTGCCTTATATCCCCGCATCGAAGATATTGCAGAAAAGGCTTCACGAAACTGGCAAGGTTCGCTTTATCGTCAATCACGAAGTCGTTTCCATAGATGGAGATGACTTCGTCGAGTCAATGACAATCAAGCCGCGCACCGGCCACGAGACACAAAAGCTCGATGTCGCGGGCGTTTTCGTCTATGCGGGCTTCATTCCCAGCTCGGATTTTGCAAAAGATTTAGTCGAACTCGACGACAAGGGCTACATCATCGCCGATGAGCGCATGATGACGCGCACTCCCGGACTCTTCGTCGCCGGAGACATCCGCGCGAAGCGGATACGCCAGATAACCTGCGCGACCTCGGACGGAACAATAGCGGCAATATTCGCGGGGGCAATGTTAAACAAATAACTCGTAATATCCTGCGTAGTAAATATAACTATTCCTTGCACGAGTTAAAAAGGTTGATTTACATTGAGAGAAAGCCTCAATCGTGATTGGACGCACCCTCTGAAGTTGGATATTTAACTAATCTACAACTTTTCTTATTAGGCTTTCGAAGTCTAACTCGACTTGCTCGCCGGCGCGCATGTCCTTCAATGAGTAGAGGCCGTGGGCAATTTCGTCCTCACCGAGTATGACCACGAACGGGATGCCCTGTGCGTCGGCGTATTCGAACTGCTTCTTGAGCTTGACCGGCTCTAAGTGAACCTCGCACGCGACGCCCTCCGCGCGCAATTTCCGCGCAAGGTCAATCGACTTCTCCGCGAGGCTCTCGTCGAAAATCGTCACGAGAACGCGCGTGGGAGTCTTGCAGTGCTCGACTTTGCCTGCGTCGAGTAGCGCAGTTATAATGCGGTCGATGCCTATTGTGATTCCCACGGCGGGAATCGGCGATTTCGAGAACAGGCCGATAAGCTCGTCGTAGCGCCCGCCGCCGGTGAGACTGCCGATGTGGGGCAATTCCGGCACGACACTCTCGAAAATCGTGCCCGTGTAGTAGTCGAGGCCGCGCGAGAGCGCGAGGTCGAAGCGGACTGACTCGGGCTGGACGCCGAAGCTCTCCGCGAAATTGAGAACGCGCTTCAGATCGGATATGCCTTTGGCGATTCGCTTGTTGTCGTGGAACTTACTTTCGACCTCATCGAGCATTGCGCCCGTGCCATCACCGGACAAGATGGTTTTCATCAGCATGTCGATGTTTTCAGCCGCAAATCCACACTCCGCAAGCTCCTCGCGGACGCCGTCCTCGCCTATCTTGTCGAGCTTGTCGATGATGCGACAGACATCCATTTCCTCTTCGGGCTTGAAGCCGCAGACTTCCATGAGACCACGCAGAACCGCGCGGTGGTTGATTCGCGTGATTGCGCCGGGGAAGCCGAGCCTGCCGAGCAGGTCGATGCTCAATGCCAGAACCTCGGCATCGGCGATGAGCGAATCCGTGCCGACGATATCCACATCGCACTGGATGAACTCGCGGAAACGGCCTTGGCGCGGCTGTGCGCGTTCAGCGCGCCAGACCTCTTGGATTTGGTAGCGCTTGAACGGCGTAGGCAGGTCGTTGCGGTTCATTGCGACAACGCGGGCAAGCGGGACTGTGAGGTCGTATCGCAGGGCGATGCCGTCCTTGTGCTCGATATTGTAGATGAGGCGGTCGGCGGACTCGCCGTATTTGCCCGCGAGGATGTCGCGGAACTCTATCGCGGGGGTGGCAAGCGGCGCGAACCCCCACAGGCGGAAGGTTTCGCGCACATCGGCCAGCAGTTCCTCGCGGATGAGCATGTCCGCGGGGAGGATGTCCCTCATGCCTCGGTAAAGCCTCGGCTCGATTTTCATTTCAACCTCCGAATTTTTCGACGGGGATAATATACAATTTCGGAAGAGATTATCAAGCCGAAGTGTAAAGTCAAGTGAATGAATCGAGTCGTGATTCTACGCCACTATGCGTGTGCCGGCGTCGTTTTCCAGAGCTTCTTTTACTTTGTCGATGCTCGTGATGATGACCTCTTTGCCGCCGTTTTCGATGAAATAAATCGCGCTCTGCATTTTCGGCCCCATGCTCCCTTTAGGGAATTCGCCCTTGTCAAGAAATTCTTGCGCCTTTGAGATGCTCATCACATCCCAGTCCTCCTGATAGAGCGTGCCGAAATTCGTTGACACCTTCTCGACACCGGTGAGGATGACCAGCACGTCGGCGCCCAGCTCGAGTGCGAGAAGCGCACTTGCGCGGTCTTTGTCGATGACGGCATCGACGCCGTGGAACTTGCCGGCCTCGTCCTTATACACGGGGATTCCACCGCCGCCTACGCAGACGACCACCGCGCCTGAATTCAAAAGTGATGAGATAACATCGACCTCGAGAATGTCTTTCGGCCACGGCGACGGCACAACGCGCCGCCAACCGCGACCGGAATCCTCCTTGACAGTCCAGCCCATGGATTTGGCGAGGGCTTTCGCCTCGTTTTCTTTGTAGAACATGCCGACATATTTGGTGGGATCGGCGAACGCTTTATCCTCGCGGTCAACCTCGACCTGCGTGACCACGGCGGCGATATGTCTATCGACTTTCGACTCGATGAAGAGGTTTGTGAGCGTGTTGGCGACCATGAAGCCAATCTCGCCCTGCGTTTCCGCGCCGCACATGAAAAGCGGCATAGGCGTGACCTTATCGCGGGAAAGCTCGACGCGAAGGAGTGCGTTGCCCACTTGCGGGCCGTTGCCATGAGTGATTGCAAGGCGATAGCCCGCGCGGGCAAGTTCGACCATCGAGCCGAGGCTTGTCTTTGCACGGACGAACTGCTCTGCAATAGTCTCGCCGGAGCCTTTCGAGAGGGCGTTTCCGCCGAGCGCAATAACAACGGGTTTTGCGATGTCGATGTCCATTTTACTCCCCCGTAAAATAAAAAAGCCCCGCGAAAAGCCCGCGGGGCTTTGTCTATCGTTTGAGAACTACAGCTCGAATTCTCTCTTGATGATGTCTTCGAGGTTCGGCTTGCCGATTATTTGCAAGTCATATTGAACTCTGACGCAAGGCTTGTCGATTTTGACAATTCTGCGAAGGTCTATCGGCGTTCCGATAACCACTGCCTCGGCGTCCGAGGCGGCAATCGTTGCCTCGAGATCTTTTATCTGTTGGGGGCTGTATCCCATCGCGGGAAGAAGATCGCCGGTTTCGGGATATTTCTCGAATGTCTCGGCGATTGTGCCCACTGCGAAGGGCCTCGGGTCGATCATCTCGGCGGCTCCGGAGCGCATCGCGGCCATCACGCCCGCGCCGAACTTCATGCCGCCGTGGGTTAGCGTCGGGCCATCCTCGATAACGAGCACGCGCTTACCCTCGATAAGATCGGGGTCATCGACGGTAATGGGGCTGGCGGCCTCCATTATCATCGCGCACGGATTCGCATCCATGGTGTTCTGCCGGACTTCGAGGATGCCCTCCAAGTCCGCAGTGTCTATCTTATTGATGATGACAATGTCAGCGAGGCGAAGGTTAAGCTCGCCCGGATAATATGTCAGCTCGTCTCCCGGCCTATGCGGATCGACAACAGTGATGTAGAGATCGGGGGTATAGAAAGCGGTGTCGTTGTTGCCGCCGTCCCAAAGGATGAAATCGGCCTCTTTCTCGGCCTCGCGAAGAATCGCGCCGTAATCTACACCGGCATACACGATATTTCCGCGTTCGATGTGCGGCTCGTATTCTTCCATCTCCTCGATTGTGCACTCGTGCTTTTTGAGGTCTTCGATTGTCTCGAAGCGTTGCCAGATTTGCTTAGTGAGGTCGCCGTAGGGCATCGGGTGGCGGATAACTGCCACCTTCTTGCCCGCTTCGGTGAGAATTTCAGCGACTCTGCGAGTAGTCTGCGATTTTCCGCAACCGGTGCGAGTCGCACAGACTGCGATGACCGGCACGTCGGAATCTATCATCGTAGGCTCCGGGCCTATGAGGACGAAATTCTTCGCGCCACAGGACATAGCCCAAGCGCCCGCGCCCATGACATATTCGTATGAAACATCGGAGTATGAGAAGACCACATCGTCAACATCGAACTTGTCGATTAGGTCGGGCAGGTCGTCCTCCGGGTGAATTGGGATGCCTTCGGGATAGAGCTTGCCGGCCAGCTCCGGCGGATAGAGGCGCCCTTCGATATCCGGTATCTGCGTTGCAGTGAACGCGACTACCTCGTAATCTTCATTGTCACGATAGATAGTGTTAAAATTATGGAAGTCCCTTCCGGCCGCGCCCATAATAATAACTTTTCTCTTTGCCATCTCGTCTCCTTAATTTGATGATTTATAGAAACTTAAATAACTTGTCAATTCAACCAACGAGAACAGGGGATAATAGGCATTAAAAGCAGGAAAGCAAGCCAAATCGCCGAATTCTCGGCGAACTGCCTGTCTCGCCTACTTCTTCTTGGTGCCGTATTTAGATCTTCCGCGCTTGCGGTTGCTAACGCCCAAAGAGTCGAGTGCGCCGCGAACAACGTGATAGCGGACTCCCGGAAGGTCTTTGACCCTTCCGCCACGGACGAGGACAATGCTATGCTCTTGCAGGCTATGTCCCTCGCCGGGGATGTAAGCGGTCACCTCGATGCCGTTAGTGAGGCGGACTCTGGCGATTTTCCGCAGTGCGGAATTCGGCTTTTTAGGGGTCATTGTATAGACCCTGATGCAAACACCCCTGCGCTGGGGGCAATTTTTGAGAGCGGGCGATTTTGTCTTTTTGGTAGTCTGTATTCGCCCTTTTCTCACCAATTGATTAATTGTAGGCACTTTTTCTCCTTCAATTTTTTAACTATAATCTTGTTAAATCACCGAAGGGTCGTCTGTTTGACCCTCGATGAACATATCTCGCATCGTTTCCCACTCGGACTTCTCCTCACCGAGGAACTTCGGTTGGATTCTTTGATATCCGCGGAAGCCAGTCCCTGCGGGAATTAGACGGCCGATAATTACGTTTTCTTTTAGGCCGTGAAGCTCGTCGGACTTGCCGCTGACTGCGGCCTCAGCAAGAACACGCGTCGTTTGCTGGAAACTCGCGGCACTAATAAAACTATCCGTCGTGAGGCTCGCACGGGTGATTCCGAGAAGAAGAGGCTCGAAAGTCGCCGGCATTCCGCCTTGGGCGATAACTCGGCGATTCTCCTCTTGGAACTCGACTCTATCGACCTGCTCGTCCTCCAAAAAGCGCGTGTCTCCCGGAGAATCCACGCGAACCTTGCGGAGCATCTGCCGGACAATAACCTCGACATGCTTGTCGTTTATTGACACGCCCTGAAGTCGATATACTTCTTGAATTTCGTTTAATAGGTATTCTTGAACGGCATGGTCTCCAAGCACGCGCAGGATGTCATGCGGAATGACCGGGCCGTCGCAGAGCTTCTGGCCGGCATGCACTTTGTCGTTATCCTGCACGAGAATATGGCGGCCTCTTGGGATATTGTATTCGAAAACCTCTTTTCCAACATGCGGTGCCGTCTCGAGGAAGGCTTTGCCCTCCGGGGTTTGGCGGATGTAGCGCGAGTTGGTGATTTCGAACAGAAGCGCTCCATCAGGCTCGATGTGCGGGTCAATATCGGCTTTGCCGTATTTGCTTCGCTTCTTACGCTCGATTTTGACCTGACCATCGATGAGCGTAACCTTGAAGCGTCTTCCAATTTTAATAGGCTCGCCCTCGACTAACTCTTCGAGAATCTCGCCACGGAGGCTTTCGAGGCTATCTACGCCAACGATTTCGATTTTCGTGCCGGTCTTACGAGTCTCATCGGTTGAGAAACGCGCTATGCCATCGATTTCCGAGATAACGGCCGGTTCTTTGGGCTTTCTGGCCTCGAACAGCTCGGCCACTCTCGGCAAGCCTCCGGTGATGTCCCTGGTCTTCGAGAAAGAGCGCATGAGCTTGGCAATAGGTCTTCCTGCTTCGATGAAGTCGCCCTCCTCGGCGAGGATGTGCGCGTCGGTAGGCATAGAATAGGACGCGAGAACTTTGCCCTTCTTATCTTTAATGAGGAGGCGCGGATGATATGCCTTATCGCGGAAGTCGATGATAACGAGCTGTCTTGTCAATGTGGCGTCGTCTATCATCTCCTTGGCTGTCCTATCGTGGACGATGTCCACATATTCAACAAATCCGCTGACCTGAGTGAGAATCGGATTAATATACGGCTCCCATTCATAGAGAACCGTGCCCGGGTCTATGTGAGTTCCGTGTTCGACGAGAAGGGATGCGCCGTATGGAACTTTGAATTTGTGTTCAATCTCCATCTCGTCGGTAACGAGAATTTCGCCCGTGCGGTTGAAGACAATACCCTTGAAAGATTTATCGGGATGCTCCATATAGCGGATGTTCCTAAAATCAACTCGTCCCCCGAAGCGGCTGGTAACGCGGGATTGCTCGGTGATTCTGCTGGCTGTTCCGCCGATATGGAAGGTTCTCAGTGTCAACTGCGTTCCCGGCTCGCCTATGGACTGTCCGGCGATAATTCCGACAGCCTCACCCACCTGAACGCCTTGGTTCGTCGCGAGGTCTCTGCCGTAGCACTTCGCGCAAACGCCCTGACGTGACTCGCAGGTAAGCACCGAGCGGATGTTCACGGACTCGACGCCTCTGTCCTCAATTTCGAGCGCTTTTTCGTCGGATATCTCCTCGCCTGCTTTAACAATTACCTCGTCGGTGACGGGGTCGTAAACATTATCTACCGAGACACGGCCTGCAATCCTCTCATGTAAGGGAATAACGATATCTTCGCCCTCTTTGAGAGGCGTTCTCTCGAGTCCTCGAATTGTCCCGCAATCAAACTCGGTGATGAATACGTCTTGAGCGACATCTACCATTCTTCGAGTGAGATAGCCGGCTTCAGCGGTTTTAAGCGCCGTGTCGGCGAGACCTTTGCGTTGGCCGTGCGTGGAGATGAAGTATTCGAGAACGCTCAAACCCTCCTTGA
>DSAF01000096.1 GCA_011388305.1 Candidatus Zixiibacteriota bacterium
ATATGATATTTTGCTAATGGATTCCCCCAATTGCCCATCCGAGAACACGTTCGGCACAACCGACGCCCAGCCTTCCCCTTTCGAGACGATCGAGGTGGGGACGCTATTCGAGCTTCTTCGTAATGTCCGCTTGGCCAAAACTTTCAGCGAGAAACTCGACCTTTTCTGCAAAGGCATATCGCTCTGCGGCTGGCGGAGAGTGCATTTATATATTGTAGATCCGCATAATAACGAGCTTGTCTCGGCCTCATCGCACGGCTTGACGCCCGATCAAATGGAATATCTCCGAAATAACGGGCTGAAAATCACCGATTTGAAGCGGCTCTTCAACCCGCAACTTCAGAAATACCGAGTCGGGAGGGCGTATTACTTCCCACATGACAGCAACGATCCCTTCGTGCAAGGATTGGATTCGATTTCGATAGAGAGCGGGTATTCCGTAGAAGACTTCGAAGGCTGGCATCCCTCGGACATATTGTTTTTCCCGCTTATCGGCTTCGGGGGCAATACCGTGGGTCTCCTTTCCATGGACGATCCGGTCAGCGGCAAGAAGCCCACAGAAGACGACCTTAAGCCTATCGAGCTTTTCGCGGATGCGGCCATCGGGCTTATCGCCGAGGGCGAGTTCGAGGCATATTTCGACAAGACGCACAGCCTCCTGTCGCGCCTCTTCGACCTCTCGCCGGTGATGATATTTCTTTCGGACGAAGATTACAAAATCATCGACGCAAATGAAGCCGCGCTGAAAAATCTCGGTTTCTCGCGCGAGGAGCTTATCGGATATAACGAGTGCCGCCTCATCGCCTCGATGGACTCATATAAGCGGCTTCTTAAAGAGCGCGGGCTGGGTTCTTTCAGTGGAGAGGTGCAGATTACCGGCAAGAAGAAGGATTTTTGGGGTCTCTTATTTTCGGTTCCCGTTTTTTCCTCGCGCAGTAAAATAATCGGCTACATTACGCATGTCATTGATATTACCGAGTCGAAGAAATTGCACCAATATCTCATCCGTGCGGAGAAACTCGCCGGAATCGGAGTTCTCGCAGGCGGCCTCGCCCACGAGATAAACAACCCCCTTCAGGCGATTCTCAGCAGAGCGGAGCAAATATCCACAGAGGATGAACTCTCCGACGAGGCTCGCAAGAATATTGCCGAAATCATCGAATTTACCAAAGAGACTGGCCAGATTCTCAAAGACCTCGCCGGATACACATATTCCGCCAAGCGCGAAACGCCATTCGCTGTGAATCTTAACGAGGTGATAGAAAAAGCCGTAAAGCTCATCGGTCGTTCGATGGATACTTCGGGCATCAAATTTAAGCTCGAGTTCGGGGATATTCCGCTTATCAAGGCTACCGAAAGCGAGTTGATGCAGGTCTTCGTGAACCTCATTTCCAATTCCGTCGATGCCTTGTCGGGCATGAAAGGCCACGTCAAGGTGGTCACTTTCGATGAAGAGGGCGATGTTTTCTGCATTATCGAGGACAACGGAAAAGGCATTGAAAGCGAGAGACTTGACAACATATTTGAGCCGTTCTACACGACTAAGGAGGTCGGCAAGGGAACGGGGCTCGGTTTGTTCGCATGTTACAAAATCGTTGCGAAGAACAACGGCCTTATTGAAATAGAGAGCGAGCTTGGGAAGGGCACGAAAGTTTTCCTCAAATTCCACGGCGAGGTTTGATGGTCGATATTGCGATAAATAGAAGCCGAATTATCGTTCTCGATGACGAGGAGCGCGTTAGGCGCATTGTCGGCCTCCAATTGGAGCGCGAGGGCTTCGATGTTGTTCTCGTAGAAAGCGGCGAGCAAGTAATTGAAAAGCTAAGCAAAGATAACAGCTTCGATCTTCTTATTGCGGACATCAAAATGCCCGGATTGGACGGCCACCAAGTGCTCAAGTTCGCCGTCGAGAATGTGCCGGATATGCCGGTGATAATGCTCACGGGTGTCATGGACATCGAGACGGCCGTGTCGGTTATGAAGGCCGGCGCATTCGATTTTCTTGTGAAGCCAGTCCGCAGAGATGATTTGATGGCCAGCGTCGAGAAAGCTCTCTCGTATGGCCGGCTTGTCAAGTATAACCGCAGGCTCGAACTCGAGAACCGTAAATACCAGCTCGAGCTTGAGGAGGAGGTCAACGCACGGACGAAGGAATTGTCCGAAGCGCTGGCGCAACTCCGTGTAGTTCATATGGATACGGTGAGAATCCTCTCCGGCGCAATCGAGGAGAATGACCCGTATATCCGAGGTCACGGAAACCGCGTTCGGCACATGGCGCACCACATGGCACAGGCGTTTGGCTATTCCAGCCGCGAGCTTGACATGCTCGATTTCGGCGCGCTTCTTCACGATGTGGGAAAAATCGCCATCGACCCGAGGATTCTCAACAAACCCGGCTCGCTCACCCCCGACGAGAGAAAGATTGTCGAGACGCACCCGTTGGTCGGCGAGAGAATTGTCAGCAAAGTCAGCTATTTCTCCCAAATCGTCCCGATTATTCGATGGCACCACGAGCGTTTCGACGGCAAGGGATATCCCGACGGTCTCAAGGGCGACAAGATCCCTCCCAACGCGAGGATTCTCAGCATCGTCGATTCATACGACGCAATGACTTCGGATAGGGCGTATCGCCCGGCACTGCCCACAAATCGCGCCATCGATGTATTAAATCAAGAGGCCGGCAAGCAGTTCGACGATGAGATGGTCGAGGCATTCATGCGCGAAAAGACTTTCGAGCTTCACTTCGAAGACTGATTTCACTTATTACTTCTCCCTTTCGGCCTGCATTCCGTAAGTTGGCCCCTAACGCAAACCGTTTTGAATAGAGCTTCTCAAGGCTTCGAGAGGGCATTGAGACTATATTTATGAAAAACATGCCTGTTCCAAGCGAATTCTTTTAATCTCAAATTACACACGATGTATTACAAGTTCCTTCATTGATTAAAAAGTTGCAACCGATGGAGTTATGAATATAATTAAAAGATTTGGCAATAGATGAACGGAGGCAATTTGAAAAGAAAACTTTTGATAAGAGACCTAACTCTCCGCGATGGCCAGCAGTCGCAACTCGCCACACGGATGAATCAAAATCAGGTGGACAGGACACTGCCTTTCTACCGTGATGCGAATTTCTGGGCGTTGGAGGTCTGGGGCGGCGCAGTTCCGGACTCGACTATGCGCTATTTGGGCGAAAATCCTTGGGAAAGGCTCGGCAAAATCAAGGCCGCGCTGGATGGAACTACGCTTCTCACGGCGCTATCCCGCGGGCGCAATCTCTTCGGGTATAATCCATACCCAGAGGAGACTATCGAGGGTTTCAACCGCAACGCGCTCGAGACTGGGGTTGACATCATGCGTATATTTGATGCGCTGAATGACATCGACAACATGAAATCGACCATTGAGATTGTCCGCAAAAACGGCGGGCAGACCGACTGCGCAGTATGTTATACCACCGACCCGCAATTCACGTTCTGGCAGAGGGTGAAGGGTGCGCTTTCGGGCAAACCATTGCCCAAGGCTGTTTTCACGGTAGAGTATTTTGTGAAGAAAGCGCTGGAGCTTGAGGCTCTCGGAGCGAACATCATCACGATGAAGGACATGGCCGGCCTTATTCAGCCGCATGTGGCGGGGGAACTCTATCGCGAGCTAAAAAAGCGCGTCAAGGTGCCTGTGAATCATCATAGCCATTGCACGCCCGGATACGGGCTTGGCTCGGCGCTGGTGGCGGTCATGAACGGCGCGGACATCGTTGATACAGTGATTATGAATTTCGCGGGAGGTCCTGCCGCGCCGGCGTTCGAGCTACTTCAGATTTTCTGTGACAAGCTTGATATAGACACGGGCGTCAATCTCGAGGCCGTGGCGAAAATAAACCGCGAGCTTAAAGGGATTCGCGAGGAACTTTCGGCTTTCGACAAATCCGGCAAGCTTCCGAAGCCGCTCGATTTGACCACGTATAAAATCCCCGCCGAGGTCGATGAGCTTTTCGACCGCGCAATCGAGGCTGGCGAGAAGGAGAGATACGCCGATGTCGTCAGGCTCACGCAGGGCATCGAGGCATATTTCGACTTCCCCGGCCCGAACGAGATAGTCAAGGAAGCGCAGATTCCCGGCGGCATGTATAGCAATATGGTCGCTCAACTCGAGACGATGGGCATGTCCGAGCTTTACGACGAGGTGCTTAGGAATGTTCCGCGCGTGCGGCTGGATTCGGGGCTTCCGCCACTTGTGACGCCAACGAGCCAAATTGTTGGTGTGCAGGCGGTGAACTCGGTTGTAGGCAAGGCGCAGGGCAAGGAATTTTACGATATGACATCTGCGCAGTTCGTGAGTCTCGTCCGCGGCGGATATGGCAAGACGCCGATTCCCATCGATCCGAAATTCCGCGAGATGATAACCGGCTCGCCCGAGGAAGTTCCATACGATACATCGGGATACGAGAAGCCGGAGAATCCTGTCATTGAAGATTTGGGCGTTCAGCTCGCCGAGGATGAGAAGGAAATGCTTCTTCTTGAGCTATTCCCTTCGGTGGCGGCGAAGTATCTCGAAACAGTCAAGCACGCGAAGTTCGATGCCGAGCAAAGCGCAATCTCCGACCAAGAGGATCGAGAGCGTGCCGAGGAGTTCGCCCGCCTGCTCAACGGCATCGAGGGTAATTATCAACTCGCGCACGAAGTATATAGCCATTAGCGGAGCGATTTTCCGCGAAGGGCGGCAGGCACGCTCTCTGCGGTTCCTTCGGATGCAGAGACTCCGCCCCCATCACCGCCACCGCCCTCGCGCCTGCCGCCGGGGCTTGGCGTTTGGCGGAAGACTTCCGCGTGGACAGTGGGGGTGCGCTGGCGCGCGGGTTGCAGACGCAACCCCCGTGCCAGCGCGGCGGGGTGGCGGCGGCGGACGGACGCTTGCGCTTTACGAAAAAAGAGCTATAATTTTGTGATGACTTTACCACTTTGAACGGAAGTCTATTATGAGAAAAGCATTATTTCTTTTATTAGTAATCTCCATCGCATTCGGCCAATATGTGGTGACTGCGCCTGGGGGCATAGTCATAGAGCTGGACACTTTGGACGGCTTTTTCGGAATCGGCGATACTGTTGGCACTCCCGGCAGGAGGCTAATGTATGATTTCGGATATGCGTGGCATCGCAAGGCCAGTCCGTTTACTGTCATGATAGACAGCGTTCTTTACTCGAACGACCCTGCTTTTTCGTCTATCTGCCCTGGCTTCCATATTCGGCCGTATCGCGGGCCGATAAGCGCATTTTTCGATGGTTTCGCGTCGCAGTGGTCGGTTCCCGTGGACACATTAGACGGCTCAGTGATAATCACCCAAAGGCTTCGCGCGGTGATAATAGACGAGGTTCCAGCCGTTGAAATATCTTACACTTTTTTGAACATAGCCGATGCCGTTCACAGCGTAGCATTCTCGCAGAACATCGATGTCCTTGTCGGAACGAACGATGTTGCGCCTTTCGCCATAGGCGGGGTTTATACGGATTTGGGGGATATTTACACGGGCAATGCTGTTCCGTATTTCTGGCAGGCCTATGAGCGCGGCCCGGGCGCTGGCGCCGATCAGATAGTTGCGCGGGGGCTTTTGCGAGGTGTCGCCACCAAGCCGGACATCTTTGCCTTTGGCCATCAGCCGCTTCTTTATATGGATTGCTGGGAGCCGGGCCCGGCGGTGATTGACCGATCTTACCATGATTCGGGAGTGACGCTCCTCTGGCATGAAAGGCCGCTTAGCCCACATAAATCCACAACGATTAGCACTATCTATGGTTTAGGCCCAACGCCGGAGGATGGCACCGACTACATCGTGATGCCGCTCATCCCGAATTCGCTCGGCTCGGCATGCGACCGCTGGGCGCAGAACCCCCTCGAGTTGGCAATCATGGTGCATAATATGTCTCTTTTGCCGGGAATCGATTCACTTACGGTGTGTATTTCGCTTGATGAAGGACTTTCGATAACTTTTGATCCGTGGCATACTTTGACGGACAGTTGTTACACAATGAGCGACCCGCTTCTGCCTGACTCGACATTGATGTTAAATTGGCTGGTGAGTGCAGACTCGAGCTATTTCACGTTCGGCCCAACGGACGCGACGATTATCGCCCGAATTACTTCGCCGACAGAAGGCTTTACTGACTACGATGAGACGACGCTTGTGCACATCCCCGACCCGGGCGGAATTCCGCCGGTGGTCGAGGTGGTGCGTGCACCCGTTCACGCCGTATCTTGCGGAGGAGTGAACATTCACGCAAAATACCTCATTCAAGATGATGTGGGCGTAGATTTTACCAGCCTAATTTTTCAAATCGGCCCTTATTTGAAATATCATACTGACACGCTAATCTCTTTCGTTGGCGACACGGCGATATTGACAATACCGTTCAACTACCTATATCACGGGCATTATATTCATACGGGCGTTGTCGCGGTTTCGGACTTCGATGGATGCATTCCAGACCTTATTCCGGTGATAAACTCCTTCTGGGTGGATCAGCATCCGCCGAACATCGGCTCGCCATACCCCCCGGACGGCTCTCTTGTCGGCGATTCGCTTGTGCCGGTATTTCTTCCGTTGACTGACTGGCCTGCCGGAGTGGATACTTCGAGCATTCGCCTGAGAGTCAGCATCGATGGCGTTCACACGACATACTCGACGGATTTGGCAGAGCTTGAATATCGCGATTCGAGCATCCATTTCGATTATGGCGGCCCTTGGCCGGATTTGGCGGAAATTGAGATTTGCCTTACGCAAGCTTGGGATCTCGTTGACCCTGCGTTCTGTCCGGTCAACGCGGTTGACACTTTCTGCTGGTCTTTCAGCACAGATTATGCAAACATCGGCGAGACGGACAAACCTGTCGTTTTCGACCTGAGTCTTCACCCCAATCCTTTCAACTCTGCGGTGCGAATCGACGCTCCGCTGGCGACTTCGCTCGAGATATTCGACATCTCCGGAAGGCGCGTCCGCGACCTCACTTCCGCGCTGGTGCCCAACGGCCTTTCGACGGTTTTTTGGGACGGCAGAGACAATTCGAGCGCGGAACTTGCATCTGGGATTTACTTTGTTCGGGCGATTTCGGAAGATAGAACGATTGTCGAGAAATTAGTTTTACTTCGCTAATTGCCGATCCACCCCATCCGGCGCTGTCACGGGGGTTGCGTCTGCAACCCGCGCGCCAGCGCCCCCTGCGAATACGAAGATTCCCGTTGCATAAAGACGCGGGCGAGCCACCGGAGGGGTTTCCGTCAAACCCACACGCGTTATATTAGATTATTTCAGATACACCACGCGCCGCGCCGCAATCTGCCCGCCGTTCGCCGTCGCGCGGACGAGATAGACACCGGAGGGGAGGTCGGGGGAGGGTTGCCATGTGAATTGGCGGGTCGTAGGGGCGACGCCAGCGTCGCCCGTCGTTGTATTCGATGCGGGCGAGGCATGCCTCGCCCCTACGG
>DSAF01000154.1 GCA_011388305.1 Candidatus Zixiibacteriota bacterium
ATAGAATATAGAGTCGAGCGTTGGCGCATAGTTGTCTGCATTGTCACAAACCCAGCTGAAGATTTTGAGCCTGGCGGAATTATCGGCTGTGAAGTCCGTATATTCCCAGATATCGTCCTCATCTGTCGGGGAACAAGTAAGCCAATGCCTCACAGCGGAAGTCTCCCAGTGGGTTCCTGTCCACCATACATTGCCGATTTCATCGTAAATTGCCACATAGACATCTCTGACATGGGCAACACAGTCGAATCCGGCAGTCAAGTCATCTTGGGCCCAAATACGGATTTCCCTATCCCAAACATTAGTAGCCGAATAGCTGTAATATCCCGGTTCAGGGTAAAGAATCTCGCTCTGCGGAGGAGTTTTGTCCCAGATGAAGTCCACTTCATCAATTATTGACTTGTTGTCGGCAATGTCGTAGCCGTAGGCTCTGAATGTCCAGCAACCTTCCTCCGTGGGTGGAGGCACATCGAACCAGAAAGTATCCGGACCGAAGATGATATCTTGGTATGCTGTGAACCAATGGTCGCCCATTGTCCAGTTAGTGCCATTGTATGTCTCTCCGCTTGGAGCTTCAAATTGGACTTTGATACTTCCATTGCGAATTCCGGAAATGCTATCCGAAGTGTGGATAATCATTGTGTCCGGGAAATGCCTATAGTAAGGAAGCGTGGGGCGAACGATTTCGCAGATAGGCCTCGTAACATCGATGCCAATACATCTATCGAAATGTTCCCACAGCCAATAACGGGGAGTTACTATTTCGACACTATCAATAATGAGAGGGTATAGACTGAGAGTATCAAAGAGTGTGTCGTAGACAAAGAGGTCAACCTGATTGTTGTTGTCGCCATACACATTGTAGTGCGCAGGCCACCATACTCCCTCGTGAACTCCATCATATTCGCCGTTCCAGGAGAGTAGCCAGCTCAAAGTGTCCCTCTCGCCCGGTTTGATAACTTCAGAAGTCAGCGTTTCAACTTCCAAGCGAACGATGTTGTTGTCTCTCCGCTCTTGGATAAATTCATCCGTTAAAGGATCAAACGGAGGATCGTCGAGTTCATCATCCTCAGCCAGCCAGTTAAACCACCACAGTTCCAGAACTGAAGGATAATCATCAGAATGATCAACCCTGTCGGCTGGTGCGCGGTCATCATCAGGGGGACCTCCACCGGCGAGACATTCAGCAAATTCGTTGAACAGCCAAACATCGAAATTGACAGTGTTAGTCATGTTTATCCAAGTAGTCTCGGCCGGTGCGAAAACTTCATCAACGAGCCAACCTTCAACAATAAGACTTGGATGCTCTTGGATTCCAATTGGAGCGCGGTCATCCTCGATTGTTATCAAATCGGTGATATATCCCGGCGCATGATTATGTGCTGTAAAGGACGCTTCTACGAAATCCAAGATTAGATAATGGTCCCATTGAACAGGACAAAGACCGGAATTCAAAGTATCAGCGATAACTTCGAACTCAACAACTCTTTCCTCTCCCATGAGAATATTATGGATAACTATTGGATCTTCGGGAGAAATAATGCTTTCCCATCCGGGGGTCTGGTCAAGGAATACATGAACGCTGTCTATCGGGTCCTTTCCATCATTCCGGACTTTAGCATGAACTCTGAACACTTGCCCCATCGTGACAAGTGCTGTATCGCCCTCTTCTTCATGCCAGTTAACGATATCATCGGGGTTGACCCAGACAGTATCGATCACGAAATCTGCAGGTTGTTCGACTAAAACCCGAGTATAGTTTCCACCAGATACAATACCCTCTGCGACCGGTTTGCCGCCGGAGTGCGTTCCGCCGATAATCCGCGCCCAGAGAGAGTCAACGAAGCTGAAATCAGGTGCGGTTATTTCGAAAACAAACCAGCGGGAATCGCCGTTGGGAATATTATGCGTAACGGTAAGGGGATTGATACCCGTTCGGCTTGAAACGCTCCGCAATTCCACCACAACGTCATTAGCCACATTGTCGCCAGTATTATAGACCAAGACGCTACAGCGATACTCAAACTCATAATCGCACTCGTAATTCCAACGAGCGCCCGGAGCCACAGGCGCCGCAGGGCTTCCGCGCCAGAGGTTCGTCTTTGTCTGGGTTAGATTAAGGATGAGTAAATCATCGGTCATCGGGACATAGTCTGTGGGCATTTGATTGCCCGCTTTGTCCACACAGTCGATGTAGATAATGAAGTCGCCTGGAGGCGGGAATCTCAGTTCGCGGAACCATAGGTCGGTCCCGGGTTTATGGAACATCGGGACTTTGAAGTCAGCGAGTTGCCAGCTCCCCGGGGGGAAGAAATTCCAGAAATGAGTGCCATCTATATTTTGGATATACATCTCAACTTTGTCAACGCCCGAAAGGTTATCCGTGGCGCGAACCCAAACCGTATCATCGTCAGGCCATGGTCCGCCCGCAACAGGAACCAACGGCAAAGCCAGAGGCGCAACGACATCCACGCCGAAACCGGTAACGTAAAACTCCACGTTCGGCTTAAATCTGGAAGTTGAAGGCAACGGAAAAGCCGCCGAAACATCGTTATATCTTGCAACGATTTCATCGACGTTAGTTCCGCGCCATCTCACCTCGGGATTATCAAAGCTCATTTTGCGCATTGTAATGAGAATGTTTCTCCCGTCATACATGAAGCCATCGGGAATACAAACCGTAACGGTGCTGTCCCGGTTAACCACCAATGTGCAAACAAAGAAAGGAGCTACCGGGTTAACACTGGCGGCTGTCAGTTCATCGAAATCCACATTTTCAATGAAGAATCGGACTGTCTCGACTGTGCCAATAGTATCCCAAGTAAAGAATTTAAGGCTGTCGATTCTTCCGCCGTAGGAAGCGATTTCCGAGCGCTCGATAACAAACTGAGCGGCGGTTCTATTTGCCTCTTGCATGGGCAAGGGGATGTGTCTGTTGATGTTGTCGCCGGCGGTGAAATCTCCGATATAGGGATGGGAGAAATAATGGCCGATCTCGCGGAATAGTTCATCTCCGCGGTTGCCGTCGTGATACCTTCCTTGGTAGTTAATATCGACGATGGCATTCTCGCTCGCAACATCGTTCTGAAGAGTGAACATGATGAAGTCGGAAGCTCCCGCGGGGATTTCTGCAGGAGCGAATGCCGGCTCATCGAGGCCGCGAATGCCTGTAACAGTCGAAGCGAAAAGCTCCAAAGAATGGCCGTAAATAGCATCGATGATGTCGATTCTATCGGCTGTGGCGACATCGCCCTCTTCATTCTCAATATGAATGATAATATCTTCCGGATCGTCGGCATTAAGCCAGCCGGTAGTCATCTCGATACGCGTGACGGTCAGATTTGCACGATGCTGAATATCGAACCAAACATCATCCGATGGCAGACCGCTCGTAACAAATGCTCTAACATTATCGTCCTTAATCCTGACAATATTCGCCTCTACATTAATATCGTCGAGGAGGATATCACCAACGCCCATCGGAGCAATAGCACGGAAGAAGATTCTTCCAATTTCGCCCTCAAGGATTTTTCCAAGAGTATCTTCAGGAAGTGGCGTGGCGTCGATGAATGCTTGACCTAAGTAGGTCATGCCATCGGGGAACTCGAACTCTAAGCCATAAGGGCTGGATTGACTGAGAGTAACCTCCAACTCGTCAATCGCGGCACCGCCGATGTTCTGCACCCGAACCTCGAACAGGAACTCCTGCCCTGTAGTAAGGAAAGGATGGCGCGGGGAAGTCTCAGGCGACCCGCCGAGGAAAACGATATCGACATCGGAGGGTTCTTGAACATTGATGCGAAGCCAACTACCGATAGTCGTTTCGTCCTCGAAGTGATCCTCCGATTCGAACCAACAAATTATCCAATGATCGCTGGGGTTGGCTGGTCCGCCAATATTATGAACCACGTCCGCGAACTCGCCCGGTTCAATTCTCGGAACCGGAACGAAGTCGAAGCGGATACCACCGAAATCTTCGAAAACAATAAGCTGAATGTGTTCGACCGGCACAAGGCCAGTGTTCGTCACACGAATTGTCACATTGTGATTTTGATTGATATTGGCATTGTAATCCCAAGGTGCTTCTCCCTCACTCGGAAGGTCGCTCCAAATTGAGTCGATTTTCACAGTGGGGATGTGCGCCAAGGCAAAGGCGTGGAGACCATTCCAGATAACATTTGGATTACGAGGAGTGGATTGAATATAGTAGTCGCCGTCCCAAAGGTTGACGCCCCAGAAATCGTCTTCTATTTCAATGAGCCTCTCGGAATAGCGAGGCTCCAAAGTTGCGCGGTAAAGCTCGAGATTTGCCAAATCATAGAAGCTCATGACTCCGGGGAATCTGCCGAGCGGGGAATAGACACTGCGATCTCCGTCCCATATCGGGCCGTCACGGAAGTAATCGCGAACATCTCCGCGCCAAACAGTCCAAGCAACATCATCGATATGGTCGTCCCAGAGATCCTCGGCAATGATAGTATTGCCGGAGATTGCCGCGAACATCATTATCGGGAGATACTCCCACCTTTCGAGGCCGCGAGCCGCAGACATAGGCGCTCTAATAGAAGCGAAAGATGATGAGGGCATGGAAGAGCCGGGCATACGGCTACCAAGGTAGTAATCGCCGACGGGAGCCTCGGCATGAGTGGCGCCACTAAACGAATAGGCCATTAGCGGCGGTTCGCTGACTTCAACTTCCAGCCAGTAATTGACATCACAGGGATAACCATCAAACACGGTCAATCCCGCCCAGAAGTAGTGCGTGCCTGCGGGAAGAACACCCAAGTCCATAGTTCCCGGTGAACTTGGACCAACAGTCATTGTATTGAGAGCACTTGCATTACAAGGCGAAAAGTCGATCCCAAGGTGGAAAATGTTAGTAGGAGCTTCTGAATCTGCGCGCAGAGTGACATTGCCAGGCTCTGTGAGCGTCACCTGATACCAATCTGTATCTCTCGTGCTTACTCCTTCTATTGGCTGTGCCCAAACTGTGCCGCAAATAATGGTGTTTGGCTCCACAACTTCAATAGGATATCCGCCACCGGGGTCGTTACATCCGCCATTGTTATCATCGCCGCAAGGCTCGCCCTCGGGAATACCTCCAAGAGGACAAAAATCACTGGAGAAGTTGTATCTTGCCCACCAATCAGGAAGCGTGACGCCAAAGTAATAGTCCATCATCGCCTCGACGAACAGCCACGCGCCGCGAGCCTCGACGCTCCAGTCGTAGTCGAGAATCGGGGGGTCAATAACGGAAACCCTCATCGGATATAACTCCCAAGACCTCATGTAGCTCTCGAGGACGAGTCCCCAAAGGGCGGTGAGGTAGAGATTATCCGTGCCGTCATACTTGATGGCGGCTGTGGTTTCGTTGAAGAATGTGGGGTTGTTGCGAATTCCACGGAGGATTTTCGCGATGAACGGCGTGTATTCGACCTCGCCGGCCAGCGTGAGAAAATATGCGCTCCACAGAACGCGCTCGAGATAGACATCGCTGACATCCGCCGGAGGCGACATAGTCGGGTCGAGACGCCATGGAATATGCGCGTCGAACATGAGCATGCTGTCTGTATCGTCCCACCATGGCTCGTTCGGAAGAGCGGTGCCCGCGTTGAAATTCGCGATAAACACTCTTTCCATCGCGTTGCGCGCATAACCGGTGTTGACATCAGTTGCGTGCATACCCGCTATAAGCGCGGCGGTCGAGTAGAAATAGGACCCGAGATATGACGGATCTTGGTTGTCCAAAATCGGCGCCGAAGGGTTAGTCGGATCTCCATCGACCCACGGCAACCCCTCGGCGGGATTGTATAAACCGTTAACCGGATCGGTGATGTAAGTCATCGCGCTAACGGCCCTTTCAGAATAGACACCGGCCATAGCGGAGACAGCGATCAGAGTCGCTAAAACAACAAATACGACCTTTTTCATCTTCTTACTCCTCTCCCTTGTTGAAGGAATATGGGTTAAGTTCATCTGGCATTCTTTCGGTTTTGTTACTTCTAACCCCTTGATAATAAAGAAGTTAGATTTGCCAATTACTGTATAACGCGAGGCTCTCCTCGCAATATGTTTAATTCAAGTATAACCTTCTAAAAAATAATGTCAAGAACTATTTTTCCTAATTTGATTTTATTCATCGCTTTCGACGCCAACATCAAATCCACCACTTGAAGTAATAGACGGTAATCCCTATGGCTACGAGAGATACGAAGTTAAACCTGAGTTTAAACCCGAATGTAAGCTCAAGCAGGGCAAGGTCAATAGTCAATGTTCTCAAGCCGAAAGCAACCTCTTTCATAAAAAAAGTTTTCACCACGCCGATGGGCAAAATAAATCTCAATAGCTCCGTAATGAGCGCGCCGGCTATAAGTCCCACAATCACGGCCAATAGCACAACCGCAAACTTTTTTCGCCTCTCAGACAACAGCGCCCTCCATCTGCGAAACATAGTCCCTCACGCTCGCTAAAATTCTGAGGCCGTCGGTAGAGCCGAGGATTGCCTCGCTGTGGCGCTCGGGATGCGGCATCATGCCCAAGATGTTTCTGCGCGAGTTGGTAATCCCCGCGATATTGTTGACGCTTCCGTTAGGGTTGGCAGTGGGCGTAATCTCGCCGCTTTCGTCGCAGTATCTGAAGAGAACCTGTCCGCCCGCCTCGACCTCATCAAGCATCGCCGGGTCTGCAAAATAGTTGCCTCCGAAATGCGCGATGGGAATTTTGAGGACATCGCCCACCGACAACGCGGCGGTGAACGGCGTGTCGTTGCGCTCGACACGGACGAAAACATCTTTGCACAGAAAACGAAGGTGCCGGTTCGCTATAAGCGCGCCGGGCAACATTCCCGCTTCGAGGAGAACTTGGAAGCCGTTGCATATGCCGAGCACCACTCCCCCGTTCTCGGCGAAGGCCTTGACGGCGGACATCACCGGACTGAAGCGCGCGAATGCGCCCGTGCGGAGGTAGTCGCCATAAGAAAATCCGCCGGGCAGAATGATGAGGTCGATGCCGGAAATATCTTCATCGCGGTGCCAGATGAACTCCGCACGCTCGCCGAGGCAATCTTCGACAGCCCACAGCGCGTCGCGGTCGCAGTTGCTTCCGGGAAATACTACAACGCCTGTTCTCAAGCTGTCTCCTTAATGTCGAAGTCGAAATCTTCGATAATCGGGTTCGAGAGAATCTCGCGAGAAATTTTTTCCACTATCTCTCGCGCGTTTTTAATACCCTCCGCAGAAATTTCCACAGAAAAAACTTTTCCGAGGCGAATCTTCTTTACATTATTATATCCGAGCCTATTCAGTGCTTTGCCAATGGTCTTGCCTTCGGGGTCAGCTACCGCCTGCTTCTTGTGAACTCTCACCGTCGCCGAAAAATTCTTCATGTCTCTCCTTGCGGTGTGTAAATGCGTGAAAAAAAGCTCTTATCAAACCGTGTGCAACGTATAATAG
>DSAF01000077.1 GCA_011388305.1 Candidatus Zixiibacteriota bacterium
CACATTGGCACTGATTCTTATCTCGTTGCTTTCGGGTATTTCTGTAATGTCTATGTTAGTGCCCTCGACGAGCTGAATATTCCCAAAAACGGTATCTGGAGTAACCGTATTGATGCTCTTAACGAAAAACCCCGTTGCGACACTATCCGCAACTGTCGCGGAGAATGAGTAGGGAGAAGATTGGAGCTTCATTCGTGGTATAAGCACATATCCGTCAACCTCTATCTCCAGCCAGTATTGCTCGTTAAATTCCAAATCGATTGGGTTAATTGATCCGAGAATCACATCGAAGAAACCTAACACAACGGGAATTTCGTTCTCGCCATCATGTGTTTCGCTCCACAGATTATCTCCGCCGGTCTCGGCATTGAAAAGCCTGAAAGTCATAGGCAACGCTTCGTTCACCCCGACTCCGGCGGTGTTAGTTAACTTGCCCTGATAGCCGAGGGTTAGGGCGTATGTTAGTATGGGTAAGATACTAACCGCGAAGATTACAATCAGAATGCCCCTTGTTGAAAACCAGCTTCTCATAGCTCCTCCAAAAATGTTAGGTTTCGTAGATTTATCCATATAGATAAGCAAAGATAGAATTACAACGAAAATTTGTGCATGCTATTATGAGGGGGAATAACTAATGAGGGCTTGACAGGGAGTTAACATCGAGGCTGTTCGGCTCGTTGTAGAAGATGGGGGTCGGTTAAGTTATAAACAGGGCGGGATACTGTCAGCGGGTTCACGAACCAACTCAATAAAGCTCCGGCGGAGGGATTTGAACCCCCGACCCGGTGGTTAACAGCCACCTGCTCTACCTGCTGAGCTACGCCGGAATACTATCAAACTATCTGCGCGAATAATAAATATCCAATCCCGTGATGTCAAGACGAAAAAGCATAAGTTTTTTTCGGTAAAGAGCGAAAATAAATCGCACTTGCGCATGAGGGCATATCTTCATATTATAGTGAAGATATTTTATGAAAGGAGAACACATGGGACAGACAGTAATAGAAAAAATCCTCTCTAAACACTCTAAAGACGAAATCGCCCCCGGCGGAACAATTTGGCTCGACCTCGACGTCCGTAGCGCCCGCGACTTCGGGGGCGCGAATGTTCTCGGCCACCTCGAGCGCGAATACCCCGGCGAGAACCTCCTCGCCGACACACAGAAAACCTTCTTCACGCTCGACTGCGTCTCTCCCGCGAACACAATTCCATACGCCGAAAACCAGCACATCATCCGCAAGTTCGCGCACGAGCAGGGCGCGCAAATATACGACGTAGGCGCGGGGATAGGCACGCACGTGCTTATCGAAAACGGCCACGTCCGCCCGGGGATGACGGCCGTCGGCACGGACTCGCACTTCAACATTCTCGGCGCTATCGGCGCGTTCGGGCAAGGCATGGGCGACCGCGACATCGCATTCGCCATGAAAACCGGCAGGACTTGGTTCGAGGTGCCGCCATCGGTGCGCGTCAACCTCGCGGGAATCCCCGAGCGCAAAGATGTGACGGCCAAGGATGTCGCGCTCCGGCTTCTTCAGGAGTTCGGCGCGAGCGGGCTGTTGGGCAAAGTCGTCGAGCTATACGGCGACTATATTGACCGTGCGAGCCTCGACGAGCGAATCACAATCGCCAGCCTCGGCACCGAGATGGGGCTTATCAGCATAATGATCCCCACCGACACGGGCCTTATAAACGAGTTAGAGCGTTGGTCTCCCGGCGATTACGACATCATCCAAGCCGACCCGGACGCGAACTACGAGGCCGAACACACAATCGACATATCAAACCTCGAACAGTTGGTATCAGCGCCTTTCGCGCCGCATAACGTCCATCCGAGGCGCGAGTTCGCGGGCAAGAAGGTCGAGAGCGTTTTCGTGGGAAGTTGCACCGGCGGAAGAATCACCGACCTTATGCAACTTGACTCGCAGGTGAAAAACGGCATCGCGCCGGGGCTTATTCTCCGCGTTGTTCCCGCAACGAGACGGACGCTCAAGCTCGCCGTAGATTCGGGCATATACGAGACGCTGTCCATTGCGGGCGCGGTAATTAGCCACGCGGCATGCGCCGGTTGCGCCAGCGGACAAATCGGCATGACCGGCTCGGGCGAGGTGCAGGTATCCACCGGCAACCGCAATTTCAAAGGCAAGCAGGGCATGGGCGAGACTTTCCTCGCCAGCGCACTATTGGCCGGCGAAGTCGCCGCGAAGGGCGAGCTATAGGAGATTGATGACTCCTTCACTAATGAACCCGCTTGTATGGGTGATTTCTTTTATCCCCGGCCTCTTATGGCTGTGGTTCGTTTACAAGAAAGACCGGTTCGAGCCGGAGCCGATTAAGTGGGTGCTTATAGTCTTTTTTGCGGGCGCACTGTCAGTGATTCCCACCATGTTCGTTTCGGCAATTGTGTCGGCCCTGCTCGGCTTTCCGGGCACGGAGACCGTCTCCGATGCCGCCAAAGTTAGCTTTCTCATCGCCGGCGTTGTAGAGGAGGGCATGAAGATGGCCGTAGTCCTTGTGGTGATATGGAAACGCTCGGAGTTCAACGAACCGATTGACGGCCTCGTGTATGCCTCTGCGGCGGCACTCGGCTTCGCATCGGTGGAAAATGCCCTATATGTCAGCGGACACGGAATGCATGCAATTATCCCCCGCGCTTTCATGTCAACCGCCGGGCACATGCTGTTTTCGTCGATGTGGGGCTATGCCCTCGGCAGGGCGAAATTCGAGCCGGAGAAGAAGGTCTCATTTCTCATGAAAGGCTTCGTGCTGTCAGCATTTCTACACGGCCTCTACAACTTTCTCCTTTTCACGCAGGTCTTCGCATCATTAGTCCTATTTCTTTTGGCGATTCTGCTATGGGATATTCTCGCGCGAATGGTGAAAGACGCCGATAGCCGTAGCCCGTTCAAGCCGAGAAAATACAAGGAGCCGGAGATATTATGATTTACACAGTCACGCTCAATCCAGCGCTCGACCGGACAATCTGGATTGAGGACTTCAAATTCGACGACACACAGAGGATTCTCCGCGAGGAGAGGTTCCCCGGGGGCAAGGGCATCGATGTCTCGCGGATGATTCGAACCCTCGGCGGCGACTCGGTGGCGCTCGGCTTCATCGGGGGATACACCGGTATGGAAATCGAGGGGCGCCTTCTGAACGAGGGCATCTCGCATGACTTCATCCGTGTGGGCGGCGAGACGCGCACGAACATCATCGTCCACTCCGAATCCGACGACCGCGAGCTTAAAATAAACGCCCCCGGCGCGGAGATTTCCCCCGTCGAATTGGGCAGGCTCGTTGACAAAGTGCGCTCTCTAAAGCCCGCGCCTACGACTGCAGTCATCAGCGGGAGCATCCCGCCCGGCCTCTCGCCGGGAATTTACGCCCAGCTTACCATGACGTTCGAGAACCTCGGCGCGAATGTCATCCTCGATGCCGACGGCGACGCCCTGGCTAAAGGCCTCTCCGCCACGCCGTTCATGATAAAGCCCAACCGCCACGAGCTTTCACGCCTTCTCGGCAGTGATTTCGGCGATGTGCGAGATATGTTCGCGCCGGCACGGGCGCTTCTCGGCGGCGAGTTCAAAGTAATCGTTCTCTCGGCGGGCGAGGACGGCGCGTTCGTTATCACCGAGGACGGCGGCTTCCACTGCCGCCCCCCGAAAATCGAGATTGTCAACACCGTAGGCTCGGGCGACAGCATGGTCGCGGGCATAGCCTTCGCGCTCGAACGCGGCGACAGTCTCGAAGATGCCGTGCGCCTCGGCGTAGCCTGCGGAACCGCAACGGCCATGAGCGAGGGCACCGCGCAAGGCACGAAGGACGATATCGAGCAACTAATCCCGCATGTGAAAATCCAAGAACTGCCATAGGGGCATAGAATTTTGAGAATCATCGCGCTTTGCATACTGCTTGCGCTTTCGGCCTTCTTCTCCGGCTCGGAGACGGCGTTTTTCTCGCTCTCGCGTTTCGAGGTGCAGAGGATGGCTATCGACGAGAGGAGATGGGCGCACAGGGTGACGAGATTGCTCTCGCGCCCAGGGAGACTGCTAATCGCGATTCTCGCCGGCAACATGATAGTCAATGTCTCAGCGACGGCGCTATTGACGGCGGTCTTCCTGCAATTGGTCGGCCCCTCCGCCGTGCCGATTGCCGTAGCCATTATGACCGTCGCCGTGCTCATCTTCGGCGAAATCACCCCAAAGGTCATTGCCGTCGAGCATAACGCACAATGGGCAAGGTTAAGCTCCGGGCTTCTCATCGCCATCAAGACCGTCCTCACGCCGCTCATCGCCGTTTTAAGCGCGATTCAGCGGATGGCGCTGGGAGAGGAAAAAGTCGATGATTTGCGCATCGATGAGATTGACATGCGAAGTGCGCTCGAGATTGCGCACCGACAAGGTGCAATCGAGGGCGAATTCCGCGAACTGCTTCTGCACTTCCTCACGCTCGACAGAATCACCGCCGAAGAGGTGATGATCCCCCGCACCCGTGTGCCGATTACCGGCAAATGCACCACACACGAGGAAATCCGCGCCCTGATGGACGAGCACGAATTCGATGTCTGCATCATCGAGGGCGGCGAGGGCGAACGCCCGCGAATTATCGCCAAGTCCACGCTCAGGCGCGGGGGCGAGGAAGCTTCCGCGTGGGACCTCGCAGAGGAAGTTTTTCTCGTGCCGTTCTCGAAGAGCGTCGCAGACTTGTTCCGAGACCTCCGCGCAAGCAAGCTGGGCAAGTTCGTAGTCCTCGACGAGCACGGCGACATAGACGGCCTCATCGAGGCGGAGTCGCTACTTCTCGAGGTTTACGGCAGGCCGATTCTCGAAGGGAAACCGCTCGAGTTCCCGCGAATGGGCGGATGGTTTCTCATCTCCGGCGAAACGCCTATCGCCGATGTCAACTCCGCCCTGGGGACGTGCTGGGAGAGCGAAATCAACAAGACCATCGCCGGCGCGATTATCGAACTTTTCGGCGAAATCCCCGCCCCGGGAAGCCAAATCGAACACCACGGCTGGGAAATTCGCGCGATAAAGACCACCCCGCGCAAGCTTACCCTCGTGGGCTTAAAGAGGATGGGCGATGATAATTAGCCTTGCCATAATCCTCCTCTGCCTTATGGGTTCGTCCTTTTTCGCGGGAACCGAGACCGCGCTTATTTCCCTTGTTCGCAGAAAGAGTCGCGAGAAAGGCATCCCTGCGAAAGTGTCAAATTGGCTCGAAAAGCCCGAGGACATCATCTCTGTCACTCTCGTGGGAGTGAATATCTGCATCATTTTAGGCAGTTCCATCGCGACTAAGCTGTTCGTGCGAGGTTTCGGCACAGCGGGCGAGGCATACTCGATAATTACGATGTCGGTCATCCTCCTCATTTTCTGCGAAATTCTGCCCAAAAGCGCGGCATTGTCGCATTCGGAGATGTTCGCCGAAAAAACCGTCGTTCCTCTTAATATCTCCGCGATTGTTTTGAAACCGCTATCCAAGGCGGCGAGCGCGCTCTCGGGGCTTCTTGTAAAATTCATCCACCTGTTCCTCCGCCCGCCGGAGCAGGCGAATTTCGAGGACTTCGAGTCGGTCGCCGAAAGCGGCGCGCTGGATGTCGGCGAGAGCAAGGAGGCCATGATTCGCAGGCTGTTCGATGTCGCGGACATGCGGGCGTTCGATCTCATGACTCCGAAGCTCGCCCTGCAGACGGTCAAGCTCGGCAAATCTCCCGAAGGCGGAGGGCTTGTTGCAATCGAGGACGAAGAGGGCGAGATTATAGGACTTCACCGCCCAAATGGCGATGGCGAGACGGCCTTCTTCCCGGAGAACCTCCCCTTGCTAAGGCTTTTCGCAGTAATGTTCGAGTCGCGAATAGACTCGGCACTCATCGTGAACGAGCACGGCGAGGTGACCGGCGCGGTCGAGCGCAGGAGAATCGCGCGGTTTCTGTCGGGCATTCCCGAGGCTGGCGATGTGCGCGTCCTGCGGGGCGGCGATGTCTTTGTCGTCAATGGCGCGATGGAGATGACCGCGCTGGAGGAGCTTCTCGGCGAGGATTTCCCGAGGGGGCAGTTCAAGACCGTGGGCGGCTTCATCGAGGAGCATCTGCACAAAATCCCGCATCAGGGTTATCGCTTCCGCTGGGAGAGCTATCTCTTCACTGTCGAGCAATCCACTGACAGAAAAATCGGCCGCATCCGCATCGAACGGGCAGAAGATTAAGAACTCACTGCGAAGGGCACTCATGCACTGCGCTTCCCCGCCACACCTCCGAATTACCGCCCGTCGTTTGTGACGGGGATAGCACTCGCAAATTTTTTCGGCATAATTCGTGCTTCAAATAAACTCACATTGAACTAAACTGTGTGAGCAGATTATGAGAGTTGCAAAAATATGGTTGCCGATGATTCTCCTCGCTGTGTGTGCGTTGGCTTATCCCGTCGAGGTAGTTGAGTCGGGCGGCGGCGTGAGCATCGTTTGGACTGCACCCGCGTTGGATTCGTCCTTCGTGGGCGATGGCTTTCTCCTCATCGATGCCGAGGGCGCAGAAATATTCGGCGAGGCCGGAAGCCCCGCCGTGCCGACATATCGAATGCCGGTGGCGCTACCGCCCGATGGCGGGTGGTCGTTCACTATCGCGGAGGAAGTCTGGGAGCCGATCGGGAGGACGCATCTCGCGCCGGTGCCGACTTGGCGGGGTTTCCCCGACGGGCCGTTCTTCGCAGAGCACATAACCGATGAGGCCGAATATGCCAAAAATCGCTGGTTTCCCTTGGAAGTCGCATTCGCGGAAACGGGCTTTATGCGCAACATCCGCCTCGGGCATCTCGAAATCCCCGCGATTCGCTTCAATCCGGCGACGGGCGAGGTCGAGCGTTTGGTCGCGCTGGCCTGCGAGCTTGCTTTCGATGCGCCGCGCGAGCGCGAAGGCGCAATTTCCACGGGCGAAATCGAGCGCGCAGTATCTGCCATGGTAATCAACTCGCAGACCGCGCCGAACTTCGTTCGCGAGAGGCCGAGAATGCGACCCGCGACGGGCGTTCTTCCGAGAGCCGGCTCGTGGTTCACATTTCCCGTTAGCTCGTCCGGCCTCGTGAAAATCGACAGAAGCTACATCTCATCACTCGGATACAACCCATCGAATGTGAACCCGGCGGACATCCGTGTCTTCGATGTAGGCTGGATGGAGCTTCCCGTCGATATGGAGCCGGAATTGCCCGATTTGCAAGAAGTTCCGCTATATTCGGTGGGACTCGGCGATGGCTCTTTCGACGAGGGCGACGCACTGTATTTTTACGCGCGCGGGCCTTCGGGCGTGATTCTCACGGAACGGGGCATCACGCACCATTTTCACCGATTCACGACGCAGAACCACTACTGGATAGCCATTGGCGGCGATTTCCCCGAACCGGCCAAACGCCTGTCGCCGGAGGCCATCTC
>DSAF01000126.1 GCA_011388305.1 Candidatus Zixiibacteriota bacterium
CACTTTTTCTTTCCTTTTGGATTTTTCCGGCGGCTTGTCTTCGCCCTCCGGATTGTCGCCGAACAAATCTTGCATTCTCACCCTTTCGTGGAAATCATCGAATTATGGTTAAATTATTGAATATTCGGCAAAAAGCAAGGGCAAATCGCCCCGCAGAAATCGCCTTGACGGATTGAGATTTGGTTTATATATTTAGCGCCGTTGAAGATGACCTTTATCACGGAGGTGAAGCCGGTGGCCATTATTTTGGCCATCCGTTCCCTTAGCCGCTGGGGCTTTCGAGCGCGGGCAAATCCCTTGTTTGCAGTGAACTGTTTAGGACAGTAGCTTCAACATAAATGTTATAAAAGGACAAGATTATGCCTTACCAAGATATTGAAAAAAAATGGCAATCCCGCTGGCGCGACGCGGCGATTTTCAAAACACCCGACGACCCCGGCGAGGATAAGTATTACCTGATGGAGATGTTCGCATATCCCAGCGGAGATGTCCATATCGGTCATTTCCGCAATTACTCCATCGGCGACCTTGTTTGGCGATATATGAAAATGCGCGGCAAGAATATCATGCACCCCTTCGGGTGGGACTCGTTCGGGCTTCCGGCGGAACAGGCCGCGATTAAGCACAAAATCCATCCTGGCGAGTGGACAGAAAAGAACATCGCCACCGGCAAATCGACGCTTCAGGCGCTGGGCATGTCCTTCGACTGGGACAGGGAAATCGCCACCAGCAGGCCGTATTATTACAAGTGGACACAATGGGTGTTCGTGCAACTTTACAAGATGGGACTTGCATACCAAAAAGAGGCCGCCGTCAACTGGTGCCCGGAGTGCAATACGGTGCTGGCCAACGAGCAGGTCGTCGGGGGCTGTTGCTGGCGCCACGACGACACGCCCGTCGAGCGGAAGTTCCTCAAGCAGTG
Source organism: Candidatus Zixiibacteriota bacterium (assembly GCA_011388305.1). Taxonomy (GTDB): domain Bacteria; phylum UBP14; class UBA6098; order UBA6098; family UBA6098; genus UBA6098. Next base: position 923 of record DSAF01000126.1, read on the forward strand.
GTTTTTCAAGACTACGGCATACGCCCAGCGCCTTCTGGATGACCTCGACAAGCTCGAGCATTGGTCGGATGCGCTGAAGAACATCCAGCGATATTGGATAGGGCGCTCCGAGGGCGCGAACATCAAGTTCTTCATTGCCGAGACCGGCGACGAACTGCCAATTTTCACGACGAGGCCGGACACCGTCTATGGCGTGACATTCATGGCCATCGCCCCCGAGGCCGAGCTTATGAAAAAGCTCGTAGAGGTTTGCCCTAACCGCGAGGCGGTCGAGAATTACATACGCGAGTCGTCCCTGAAGAGCGAAATCGAGCGCGTCGCCGAAGACCGCGAAAAGGACGGCGTCCCGACCGGCCTTCATGTCCGCAATCCGTTCAACGGCGAGGATGTGCCGCTGTTCGTCGCGGACTATGTGCTTGCGGGATATGGCTCCGGCGCGGTGATGGCCGTTCCCGCGCACGACCAGCGCGATTTCGAGTTCGCGCGGAAATACAATATCGACATCAAAGTTGTAATAAATCCCGAAGGTGCAATACTCGACGCGGACGAAATGACCGAAGCCTTTACCGAGCATGGAATTATGACCAACTCCGCGCAATTCGACGACATGCCCTCGGAAGAGGCGAAGTCGAAGATAGTCGATTTCGGCGAGGAAAACGGATTCGCCGAACGGGCGATTCAGTTCCGCCTGCGCGATTGGCTCATCAGCCGGCAACGATATTGGGGCGCGCCGATTCCGATTATTCACTGCAAAACTTGCGGCGAAGTCCCCGTGCCGGAGGAGTCTTTGCCCGTCGTTCTGCCTCATGTCGAGGATTTCCTACCCAAAGGCAGAAGCCCGCTGGCGGACGTCCACGAGTTCATCGACACGACTTGCCCTAAATGCGGCGAACCCGCCCGGCGCGACGCCGACACGATGGACACTTATGTCTGTAGCAGTTGGTATGAACTTCGATACCTCGACCCGCACAACGACAGCGCGCCGTTCGACATCGAGGAGGCCAAGAAGTGGATGCCGGTGGATTTCTACATCGGCGGAATCGAGCACGCGACAAGCCATCTGCTGTATTTCCGCTTCATTGCCAAGGCGCTGTTCGATTTGGGATGGCTCCCCGTGGATGAGCCGGTCGTGAAAATGTTCAACCATGGCATGGTCTGCGACGAACACGGCGACAAGATGTCCAAGTCGAAAGGCAATGTGATAAGCCCCATCGTGCTCGCAAAGGAGCACGGCGTCGATGTTTCGCGGACGGCGATGCTGTTTTTCGCGCCCCCCGGACACGAGATTTCGTGGAACGAGGACGGCATGAAGGGCGCGGAGAGATTCCTGCGAAAAGTGGACAACCTCATCACGGCGGACATCGACAGAACCGCCGTCGCGTGCTCGATAGACGGCCTCTTCGAGCGCGACGCCGAGCTGTTCAAAGCGCTTAACCGCACAATCAAGGCCGTCACCGACGACATCGAGGGCATGGCATACAACACCGCCATCGCCCGCCTGATGGAGTTCATGAACATCGTGACGCCGGAAGACATGACAAATTCGCGCATCGCTTTCACAATCGCCGACTCGCTTACTAAACTTCTCGCGCCGTTCGCTCCGCACCTCGCGGAGGAGCTTAACGAGCGGCTCGGCCACAAGGATTTCGTCGTGAACCGCGAATGGCCGGCCTTTGACGAGTCGGTGATTGCGCACGACACGGTGGAAATCGGCGTGCAGGTGAACGGCGAAGTCCGCGGGGCGAGAGAAATTTCCCCCGACGCTGCGCAGGATGAAGCGGTCGCGTCTGCGCTGGAAGTCTCGAACATCGCCCGGAACATCGAGGGCAAGCGCATCGTCAAGGTGATTTACGTCCCCGGGCGGATACTGAATATAATCGCGAAATAGGCCTTCAATGCGCGCCGGTGCGCCGTCTGCTGTTTCGGGAGCTTGTCCGGAGGGTGTCGATTTTAGCTAAGTCGTTATCCCTCCGGCTTTTCCAAGACTTTTTTCTCGTTTAAAAGACTTTTTCTACCGTTTAAAAGACTTTACGCAAGTTTTTAGAGACTTTTTTGCCGGCCTAAAAGACTTTTTTTGGGTGTGTTGCACTAATTGGGTCTCGAAGGGGGTCTATTTGCGTGGATTGCCTTCACTTTAAAAGTAAGATAGGGTGCGGTTTGTCAAATGTCAAGGAAATAATTACATTCGCGGGGAAAAAATTTTCGGGTAGGGGAGGGTCTCAGACCCTCCCCTACCCGAAAATTCATCGATACGGCGCCCGATACATCGAACACCTCCATTTCCGCGTCTTCAACACGAAGGAGATTGGTTCGGCCTTCGGCCTCGCAATGACAACCATGGAAAGATATATAGGTTAGAAGCGGCCTCGGCGTTGTGAGGGGCGGTCGCCCTGAAGGCTCGGCGTGGACTCTTCGTCTGGTTTCGGCTGTCTTCTGTCGAAAATGGGACGCTCTTCTCGTGAGTGGTATCCCGGCGGGCAATAGTCTCTGGGCTGTGTCCCCGAGACGAACACCTCATGGTCGATTGTGGGGCATTGATTGGTCGCGAGCTTGTGGCTTTCCCTGCAGACATCTACGAATGCCACTCGTCCGGCGGGGATTGTGAAATCCTCCAAGGGCAATCTTTCCGGCGCGTGTGCCAGCCGCATGAACTCCGCCCAAATCGGCAGTGCGGCGCGCGCCCCGGACTGTCCCCGGCCTATCGGCGTGGAATAGTCATCGTAGCCCACCTGAACGCCGCAGGCTATTTGCGGGGTGAAGCCCACGAACCATGCATCGGAGTATTCGTCGGTGGTGCCGGTTTTGCCTCCGGCCGGTCGGTCGAAGCCCATTAGCCGCGCCGGATAGCCGGTTCCGCGGTCGATAACCGTTTGGAGCATGCTCGTCATGACATATGCAGTCGCGGGCGCGAGGACTTCTTCTTTAACGGGCGTCCGGCTTTCTATGACCTTGCCGTCGCGGTCGATAATTCGCCTGATTGAGGTCGGCCTAACACGGACACCGAGGTTGGGGAATACCGAGTATGCCTCGACCATATCGATGAGCTTGACGTCGCTGGTTCCCATAGCCAGCGAGAGATAGGGATCCAAATGCGTGGAAATTCCCATACGGCGGGCATACCAAACGACCCTCTGCGGGCCGACATCGTTGCAGAGCTTGACAGTCGCGGCGTTTCGGCTTGAGGCAAGCGCAGAGCGAAGCGTGATTTTGCCTCTGTATTTGTGATCGTAATTCTTCGGCGCCCAAAGCTCGCCGCCATCCATGGGATATACCGCAGGGGTGTCGAGGAGCGTATCCACCGGAGTCCATCCGTTGTCGATAGCGGCGGTGAAAACGAAGGGCTTAAACGAACTGCCGGCCTGCCTTCCTCCCTGAATCGTCCGGTTATATTGGCTTCGGAGAAAATCCCTGCCGCCGATCATCACGAGAATTTCGCCGGTCGATGGCACCATGGCGAGCATCGCGCCCTGAAGCTCTTTCCACTGGCGCACCGAGTCGCCCGAGATGCTGTCAAATACCATGTGCGTGTAAACCGGATCATCATCGTGGTGGATGTTTCTCTGCCATCGCTCGAGCTGGGCGAGCTTAGTCTCGAAAGCCTCCTCCGCAATCTGCTGAAGCTCCCAGTCGAGTGTCGAATATATCGTGATTCCGCGCTCGTAAAGATAGCTCTCGCCGTATTCGCGCTCGATGTATCTTCGGATGTTCTCCACAAAATATGGCGCTTTCCAAGAAACGGCCTCTTGCTCGAAATCGATTCCAAGCTCGGTGGCGGAAAGGCTGTCGAGCGTGGGTTTGTCGATGTATTGATTGCTCTCCATCAAGGCGAGCACTGTGTTTCGGCGATTGATGAATAGCTCTAAATTGTTCGTGTATCGGCTCGGGGCTTGGAGGAGGCCGGCGATTGTTGCGGCTTCGAGTTCATTGACCTCCGATGAGCTTTTCCCGAAGAAATAATTGCTCGCGGCCTCGACGCCGTAGCATCCTTTGCCGAGATATTGCTGGTTGAGAAAAAGTTCGAGTATCTCGGTTTTGGAATACATTCGCTCGATTTTGAGCGCTGTCAGCGCCTCCCTGATTTTGCGCGTGACGAGCTTCTCGCGCGTGAGGAACAATTCGCGCGTGAGCTGTTGGGTGATTGTCGATGCGCCTTGCGCCCGCCTGCCCGTGCGCAAGTCAACATATAGCGCGCGGACAATCGCGCCGATATTGATGCCCCAATGCTCGAAGAACCTCTTGTCCTCCGCCGACAAGATGGCGTGAATGATGTTATCGGAAACCTCGGAGACGGGCGTCCATATTCGTTTTTCGCCGGCGAACTCGGCCAGCACGACACCATCGGCCGAATAGACTCGCGTCACAAGCGCGGGCTGATGATCCTCCAGAACGCGAGGGTCGGGAAGTTGCGGATAATACAGCGTGTAAACGACGAAAAGTATTAGGGACGGAACCACCACCCCCACAATAAGCCCGGAGACAAGCCAGAAAAGAAGCTTCTTGAAGCTGAAGCCGTGCCCATCCGGTTTGTCCGGTTCGAGTCCGCGATACTTTGTCATTATAGCTCGTCTCATACCTTCACATAATACTCCCGCAAGCCCCGTTTTGCAAGCCAATAATGCCTAAACGAGTTAATAGATAACAAACTCGCACTTGGAAAAGTGATTCAGGATAGAAGACAATCACCGAAGGTTTTATCTCGAACTATTTGGCGACATCGTCCGGCGCAAACAATCTCTCGTTCGATACCCCCGCTTCGGGTTTCCACCCCCTTGTCAAAGGGGGTCGCGCCCCAAGGCGCGGGGGATTAAAAAAGGGCGCGTCCCCGCGCCCCTTCATAGAATACCTTTCACCTTTAACCCTTAATCTGTCTTCCAAGATTTCTCGTTGTCCTACGGACTCCTCGTAATGACAGTGGATTTCAATTCTCTCCACTCTACACTCTCAACTCTCAACTCCGCCTGCGCGCGGGATAACATGAATTAAATCTATGCAAAGAACGATGACGCGGGAGCGTCTTTTTTCTCGCCCACCGGTGAAGGGGGGGGAAGTTTGAACTTAGCTTATGTAAGTAGCGTTTCATTTAGTTTTTGAATCTTGTGATTATATAGCCATTCATATATTTTCCCTGATTCACTTTTGAAGGTCCTTCCAAAAATTACCGAACTTATTAAAAATGCCAAAGATAAGAAACCACAGAATATTCTGACTATGGTGCTAGTTATAAAGAACTGCGGAATAACAGATATAACCAGTAATAAAATAGCTATTACCAGAATAACCTTTGTTCCATTATTAGCATATACTATAGCTTCATTCTCCATTCCTTTTGTTATCTTGTCGAATCCTTCAGCTTTTGGTCTCAAAAGTCCGACTTCCTCAACTAATTTTTCTTTTTCTCCTTTCACAGTTTTTACTTCTTTTTCTTTCTCCTTCCTCCCTTCGTCCCTGCCTTCATTCTTTATATCCTCTAAAATTTGCATCGGTGTTTTGTCCGTAAATTGATTAGGATCACCAAGAGTCTTATCCATAAGCAATATTTTTGCAGCGAACGAAGAATTGAGCAATACATATTGTTCATTTGTTATCTCCCCTTTTTCTAAAAGAGAATTAGCTCTATCGACTAATCGCTTTCTAAGTTCCTTTGATGGTTCAAGCAAGGCGTAGCAATCCGCAATAATTTTCTTTCGATCAATAGGGGTATAAGTGCCTGGATTTTGTAACCAAATGAAAGTCCCAATAAATATTGCGGTTAAAGAAGTTGGAACGATATTAGGTTTTTGTCTGACATCGGTTTCAAATCTCCTCGATGCGTATGCGAGGGTGGAGTTGGTAGTAATGAAAACATACTTGACTTCGTTTATATTCTTGGGGTTGTTATCTTTCCTGAGTCTATATATGCCTGAAATAGATTTTATATCCTTTTTAATTGTATGTTCTTTTGCAGTTTCATCGAAATAAGTGATGCTTTTCTTATAAATACCAACAATTGTATCATACAATGCGTTTTCATCAATTTGGTATGCTTTTAATGAGTCATAATCAGGAACGTCAACAAATTGTAAATTATTTTTTGAAAGAATTTTTTTTAACTCTATTAAAAGTTGCTCACCATCGCTTTTAGAATAACCTTCCTGTCGGAAATAACGCGATGCCATAGAGGCTAAAGAATCGTCGTAATAAGGATTGTCTATCCATTGAATACTATCTTCAAGAATTCCATACAACTCATCGTAAGTATGATTGAAGATAAACAATGATGCACCATTAGAGTGTAACACATTTAATAGTTCTTCATTTGCTTCTTGCCTTTCTTTTCCCTCAATGCCGATTAATTGAAAGATGAAGTTTGTGTCGAAATAGAATTCAACGTC
>DSAF01000113.1 GCA_011388305.1 Candidatus Zixiibacteriota bacterium
GTTCGAGGACAGGCTGAACGCCGTGCCGTTCTATGAGGACGCCGAGGAGCGCATGTTCGACCTTGTCAAGACAATCTGGAACGCGCACGCGCTCTTCTTGCCGACTTCGCACCCGTTCGCGGGCGTGATGTTCCGTCCGCAAACGCGCCTGTCCGTAACGATTCACGAGGTGCGTCTCCCGCAGTCGCCATCGGATGAGGCGACGGAATGGAAGTTTCTCATCGACAACGGCATGGCCACGCCCATCGATTACATGATGATACGCTTCCAGTTGACGCGTGAAGAAGCCGAGGCGAAATTCCGCGAAAACCAAAAATGGCGCGAGGGGTTTGAGAGTTGAGAGTGCCGTAGGCGTTTGACGGTGACCGAAGGAAAACCCATGGGCGCCAAACGCTTTCGCCCCGTCATTGCGAGGCGTTTTCTCTGTCATTCCGAGCACAGCGAGGAATCTCGTGGCATCGAAGAGATTTTTCCTCGACCTTCGGTCTCGTCGAAATGACAGGATGGAGGCGGGTCGAGCACTCTCGCCCCATACACCCAAAACCTAACACCTAACACCTAACACCTAACACCTAACACCTAACACCTAACACCTAACACCCATACCCGAGGTATCAAATGGACGAAAGATTCGACAACGAAACCGACGAACAAATCATCGAAAAAATTCGCGAAAACCCCGAGGACATCGCGAAACTGCTCTCCGCCAAACGCAAAGCGAATGCCGAGGCCAAGACTTACCGCGAGCGCCTCGAGGCCGTCGAGAAGGAGGTCGCCGAGCTGGAGACCTCGCGCATCTACGACACATTCGCAATCGAGGCACTGCAGGCGCGCATCCGCCCGGACAGGCTCGATGTCGCCTTGAGGCTCGCCGAGCTTGACCACAGCGCGGATGATGTCAGCGAGGGCGCAAGAAGCGCCGTCCGCAAGCTCAAGGAGGGATTCCCCGAGCTATTTCTTGACAACATTCCGCCGCCGACAGTCGATAACGCAGGCTTCTCACGCCACAAACTCGATGACTACGCATCGGCGAAATCCGCAGGCGACCCGATGGCAATGCTCCGCGCCCTCCGCAAGCGACCGTAGGCGTTTGACGGTGGCAAACCTGCGCGGGCATGTCGCCGCCATGCCCTACGGATTAAATCGTCGAAATGACAGCGGCAAACGGCGGGTCGAGCACGTTCGCCCCATACACCCCCTTGTCAAAGGGTGTCGCCCGTAAGGCGGGGGGATTATCTCGGGAGGCCACAAGGGTCTCCCCAAAACCCAAAACCTAACACCTAACACCTAACACCTAACACCTAACACCGAAAGGAAAACATGGAAACATCCTACGACTTCAACCATCTCAAGCGCGACCTCGCCGAGACTTTCGAGACTGTCTCCAAAGGCAGGCACAACCTGCTGTCGATTATCCCCATTCGCGGGGAATCGCGCAACTACAAGCACGAGTGGCTCGAGGACGTCATCGAGGCGACAATCGACGCCCTCGATGGCGCAATCCTCTTCGATGACCTCACTATCGATGTTGACAACGGCGCAAAATTCGCCGTGGGCGACATCATCGCGTTCGAGGGCTACGACGAGGTGATGCGCATCACCGGAAAAGACGGCGACACGCTCACCGTCGCGCGCGGCTATGGCGACACCACGCCCGAGGGCATGGACGATGACACCGTCGTCCGCGTCATCTCGCGCCCGCGCGCCGAGGCCAGCGACCCCGGATACGACGCCGTTTCCGAGCCGTCGGCGGAGTTCAACTTCACACAGATTTTCGACCGCACGGCGAAAATCTCGAAGTCCGCGGTCGCCTCCGAGCACCTCGTCATCGATGATTTGGTTGACTTCCACGTCAAACATCACCTGGAACTTCTCCAAATCGAGATGAACGCGGCCATGATCTACGGGCGCAGATACGCCAACACTTCGGACGCCTCCATCCCGCGCACCATGGGCGGAATCCTCTACTTCCTCGACCAGGAAGACGGCAACGTCATCGACGCCGAGGCTGGCGCAATCACCGCCGAGGACTTGAACGACCTCATCGAGATGATTGCCGAGGACGGCGGCAGGCCGGACATCCTCGTCTGCAACACGGCACAGGCGCGGGCGATTACGGCGTTCAACGCGCTCTCCGGCTCGACGCCCATTGTCCGCACGAGCTGGTCGGACGAGCGCACCGGCGGCGCAGTTTATGAGTTCGTCGGCGACCTGCCGCTGGGCATGGTCGAGCGCATCATCGTCGATACGGCGTTCCCGCAGGACAAGATAGCCCTGCTGGACTCGTCCAAGCTCGCCCTCGTCCCCATGAAGGGGCGCGCCTTCCGCGACCTGCCCGCCACGCCCTCCGAGGCGGCGGACTACATCGCGCGGAGAATCATCGGCGAATACACGCTGGAGGTCCGCAACGCCCTCCACGCGCACGGCCTCGTGAAGAACCTCGCGACAAGCTAAATCTCCGAGGTAATCCATCTCATCGTAGGGGCAATTCAGGATTGCCCCTACGGGGTAATAAAACCCGTGCCGTAGGCGTTTGTCGAGGGCATTCTCACCCCCTTGTCAAAGGGGGTCGCCCGTAGGGCGGGGGGATTAAATCGCCGCAATGCCCCCACTGTTCGCTGTCAACAGAGAGGGGAGGGGGGCAACTCTCAACTCTCCTCTCTCAACTCTCAAATCAACCACTGGAGGAAAACATGAACTGGGAAAACTACGTGCTTTTCGATGTCAACGACCTCTACGACTTCGAGGCCGAAACGCTCGAAACGCTTGACAAAATCGACCGTCGAACGGCAGTCAAAGGAATAATCGCCTCGCGAATCCGCAAGAGCCGTCCCGATTTCGAGGGCGACGACTTGCTCTCGCGAATCCGCAATCCGGAAATTCTCCGCGAGCCGGCGATATTCCTCAACCTACACCTCGTGTTCAACGCAAACGCTACCGGCGGCGGCATCTACGCGACGAAAGCCGTGCAGTATCTCGAGCGCTTCGAATCTGCGATTCGCTCGGCAGTCAAACTCCTCGATTTCGAGGGACTGGACACCGGCGGCGTTTTGCTCATAAGATAGGAGAACCATGGACAAGATGAACATCGATTATGTAATTGACTCTATCATAGATGATTTCGGCGAATTGAAGGACGGGCGCGACAGACTGCTCAAATCCTCAACTCGCGGATTTCGCCACATGCGCGACATCCCCGCCGGCGAATACCCAATCGCCATGACCGGCCTCGTGTCATGCGAGCTGGGCAGTCAAGAGGACTTGGGCGAGGCGCTAACAATCTTCCTCGCCCGCGGGAGAGACGCGCGTAAAGTGTTGCAGGAGCTGAAGTTATCCGCAACGCAGAAGCTCCGCGAGGGGCGCATAGACGCGAGCATCCACAACATCGAAATCGGCGATTTGTTCCCCGGACACACCGAGTCCGCAGAGACGGAAACGCTCCCCGAAGGCGCATACTTCGCCTCGTGGCTTGGCATCAACCGGCCAGTCGAGGGCTTCTACATCGCATTCGATATATCGCTCGAGACGGATTAGGAGATGACAATGAAAATACTCGCACTAATACTAATTCCACTGGCATTGCTCGGCGCGTGGGTTGAAATATCCAGAGACAGCGCGCAAGCATTCATCGAGCCGGACTCGTCGGAGATAACGCCCTTCGATTCGATTGCGGTCACCAATGCCGACACTTCGAAAATCGGGCAGGTTCGGCCATCGGAGAGGCTCTATTTCCAAGGCTCTGCGCCGGTTCTGCTCGAAATTGTCGGCTATTGCTATTCGCCGGATTCGACGCGAACTTTCTTCGCGATTTGCCCCGAGAAAGGCAGGTGGTTCGTATGGCAAGAGCAATAGTTCTTTGCGTAATTCTCGCGATTTCGGCGTTCTCCGCGCAGTTCTGGGTGCACTCCCAAAACGGCGATGATGGATTCGGCGGAACTTCCCCTGACTCCGCATTCGCCACAATCGGAGCGGCCACAAACGCAATGGGGGAGGGCGATACAGCCTTCATCTGCGGAGTTTTCCAAGAGACCGTCACTTTGGAAAACGGCCAGCACGAAGGCACGAGTTTCCTCGCATGGCCGGACAGCGCATACTGGACTGTCGATGGCGAGGAAACGCGCAGATGTATTGTTTTCAACAGCGGTGTCGGCACCAACGGCGAACCGATGGCCACCGTGAGAAATCTCAAGGCCATAGCCGGAAGCGATTACAATATTTATGTCAACACAGGCAATTATATTTCGTTCGCGTCTTGCACAATCGCAATAAATGCCTTTACAGGAATGTTTATCACTAATTCCGTTGTATTTGTTGACAGTAGTCATTTCGATGCTAACACGCCGTTGAACATTCGCGGTTCGGCCTTCAGGATACGAAATTCGCGCCTTCTCGGAGACTTTCTATGCGTGAATTTGAACACATCGCACACGACATTTACCTCAATCGGCAATTTCTATTCCGCCGAAAGAGGCGTGTATTTCAACACATCAAGCTCATCTGTCTTCATCGAAGACGAGTTCAGGTGTTCGGTGTATTCTGCCTCTACCTCCACGAGCGGCAACGGGTTACATCATTTCAAACGATGCCTGTTCGTCGGCGGCGACATTGGGATTTTCGGCTATCGATGCCAAAAGCTGTCTCTAATTAACTGCACAATGGATTCAGTGAAAAGAGCAATCGATTGGCACGCAGGCCAAGCAAACGTAACTCTATACAACACAATCATCGCAAATGCCGACACCGCCCTGCGGAGCATAGATTTCCTCACCTCCGAGGGCCTCGTGATTTTCAATGCAATAGTTGACACATCTAACATAACAACGCCAATAGAATATCACACTTTCGACCCCGAACTCGACTCGCTCAAAATCGCGCAGGCCAGCACAGCGAGGCAGATTGGCACAAACGCCGACGCGCCGTTCACTCCGCCGCTCTGGGACGACAGAGGATTTTGGTTTCGCGATGAGCATGGCAGGCCCGCTGTCGGCTGGCGAAGTCCTTATGAGACAACAGGTTGGCCGACCGGCGGCGCAACCGCCGACGCCAGAAAATGGCACATGTCCACACCCGGGAGGAGACTCAGATGAAAAAAATATATGTTATCATAATTCAAACGATTATCGCCATCACATCGTTCGCGCTAACAGTGCCTATCACCGTCGATCTCGTCGGCGCCGATGGCCGAGCCGTCTATGCCGATTCGGCGTTCTGCACCGTCATCGCAGATGGCGAAACGCTACTCCCTTGGACAGCAATGGTTTACATCGGCAGGTCATCGACTTATGACTTCGACTTGCCCGACACAGTCTGGCTTGCGACGGCAATTGTCGCGGCATTCTGGGAGGACAGCCTTTACGACACAACTGCGTTCACGATACCATATGCGGTGAACCCCGCCATAGTCAAATCGATGGTCGCCGAGACGCTGGAAACCGCCCACGGCGGAGGCTCGTGGCAGTCCAAAGCAATACTGCCGTTCTTACTCACGATGGAGGAAGAGGTGTTTACGGCGACATTCTCCGGCGCAAGCGATAGGCCGATTTCCGTCTATCGCGGCGACAGCAAAACAGTTGACTTCTACCTCGTGAGCGCCACGGGCGATTCAGTTGACATCACGGGCGCGGAGGCGATTTTCACGGCGCGCGCGCGGGAGAGCGACGCCATCGCGGTGATAGTCGATACGCTGGAAATTGTCGCGCCGCTGGAGGGGCTAATGCGCCTAAGTCTATCGTCCGCAAAGACTTCTCTTAATCCGCAGAGCTACTCAGCCGACATTCAGGTGACATTCCCCGACGGCACCGTGGCGACAGTGTGGCGCAACCGTCTGATAGTCCAATGGGACGTCACGCGGTGAGCGGGGGCGCTGGCGCGCGGGTTGCCCTCGCAACCCCCGTGCCAGCGCGGGGCGGCGGAGCGAAGCGGCATAAGACACAATTCAACATGGAGACACCATGACTGACGAATATAAAAACATATTCTGGAAGCTCGCGCCAATCGTTCTATCAGTATTCATCGCGCTCGTCGGTGTCGTTTGGGGGATGACATACGCAGAACTGTCCGCGCGTGTCAACCGAATGGACGACATAATCATGAGCCAAAAGGAGGCGATTGTGCGTATCGAGTCGAAGCTCGACATCATACTTGAAAAGAACCTTTACAAAACACAAAACCCATAATATGAAATTCGTTTCGATACGGCCGATGCCTACTCAACGACCGTTCAAAAGCAATTACCTAACACCCAACACCTAAAATCTAACACCCATAACCCAAAACCTAACACCCAACACCTACCCAAACGGAGGCAAAAATGCAAGCAATTTTAACGACAATCCTTCTGCGCGCGATAGTGCCGCTGATTTTACTCGCGATAGGCTTTCTCGCGGCGAAATATCTCAAACCGTGGGTGAGCGGGAACGACGAGCGATTCGCCCGCGCGCAGGAAATCGCGCTCATCGCCGACAGAATCACCGACGAGATGCGCCTTCTGGCGCCCGACGCCCACTGGAGCGAGTGGATAGACGAGGCGGTCGATAGGCTCATCCGCGCCTGCGGGCTGAAAGACGCCGACGAGATGAAGGCGCTTGCGCACCGCGAAATCGCCAGTCAAATCATGCGAAAAAACCTCGCAGGCATCGCCAAATAGGGCGTTTGCGCCCGCCTATCCCCTCATTGCGAGAGCCGAAGGCCGAAGGGTGGGTGCAATGCAAACCCGCCGTGAAAAAAAGGGCGAGGCATGCCTCGCCCCTACGGATTTATTCCTCGCAATGACAGGATGGAATTAGACAGGAAAAAAATGAACAGAAAAAAATACGAACACCATTTCACCGAATTTGCGGAGAAATATTGGCCGAATGAAACCGCTGACGACCCGCAGTTCTATACGTGGTTTATCGCGCAGGCGATGGCCGAGAGCGCGCTCAAGCCCTCCGCCGTCTCGCTTGTCGGCGCGTGTGGAATCATGCAAATCATGCCTGCGACATGGCGCGACATCCGCATGTATCTTCCGCATCTACCCAAGGACATATTCGATGTCCGTGCCAACATCGAGGCGGGGATATGGTATGACCGCTACTGCTGGGATCGTTTCCCGCAAATCGAGAACCCGCTCGAGCGATTGCTATTTGCGCTGGCAGGATACAACTGCGGCCCCTCGCGCGTGCGCAAACTGATAACCGCCAGTGGCGCAAAGACTTACGCCGAAATCGA
>DSAF01000047.1 GCA_011388305.1 Candidatus Zixiibacteriota bacterium
ATGTATAAATTCTCTATCTGCTTCTCTCAAAACGATACACGGGGCGTAGCGCAGTTTGGTAGCGCGTTCGGTTCGGGTCCGACAGGTCCCCAGTTCAAATCTGGGCGCCCTGACTTTTAGGGGGGGTATCCCCCTTTTTTATTCGGGAAAAATCACCGTGAGCAAAAGAAACCTACAGATTGCCGTTATCGGTGGGCGCAAAGAATCCAACGAAGTTCTCATTATTGCAGAACAAGTTGGCGAACTCATCGCAAAAAATGAATGGGAGTTAATCTGCGGCGGGATGCACGGCGTGATGAGATCCGCATGCCTCGGGGCAAGCAATGTCGGCGGGATGACTATCGGCGTTCTTCCGGGACAAACCCGTGGAGCCGCTAATCATTATGTCCATGCCGTTGTAGCGACCGGTATGGGAGTCGCACGAAACAGCATCATCGCCCACTCCGCCGATGCCGCAATTGCTGTCGGCGGAAGTTACGGCACTTTGAGCGAAATCGCGTATTTTCTTCAGCTCGGCAAGCCGGTTTTTTTGTTGAAATGCAAGTGGCAGATCGAGGGTGCTGTTCCGGTCGATGAGCCGGAAGAGGCAATCGCTAAAATCCAAAGTATTTTCATAAGATGAAAAGAGTTAGAATAGTTGTCGAAGGCAGGGTTCAGGGCGTTGGGTTTCGCTGGTTCGTTCAGCAAACCGCGCGAACATTCGACGTGCTCGGCTGGGTAAAAAATAATCCGAACGGCACGGTCGAAATTGTAGCGGAGGGCAAGAAGGCATCTGTCGATGAATTCGCCACCGCCGTGAAAGATGGGCCAATCTCCGCGATGGTGACTAACTTCACAATTTCCGAAGAGCCGCCGAAGGACGACTTCGCCAACTTTAGAATAATCCACTGACGCCGAAAAAATTCACCAATAAATCGAGTTTTTAGTCATTCGACTTGCGAAATGCGCAAAAAAGTCGATAATAATGGAAACACGATTAAAAGAGGTGAATCATGCGAAAAGCCCTTATCCTACTCTCGATACTTGCGATGTCGGTCTCCGCGCAGGCCGAATGGACGGTGCGTTTAACCGTCGAGCCAGACGACTTCCCCCCGTTTTTGCGGACTTTCGGTGTGGCCGACGGCGCAACCGACGGATACAACATTCTTCACGACATTCCGCTGTTCCTATCAGATGGCGATACCACGGCCTTCTTTCCCGTTTCGGCGATGTTCATCACAGCCCTTTCCACCGACATGCGAAATGCACGCTCGGCACATCACAGATGGGATTTACTCTTCCAAAACATGCCCATGAGTGCGATTCAATGGGAAATCGATTCTCTGCCAGAGACGGGCATTTTCCAAGCTTCGGCGTTTCACGCGGATTCGACACCGGCGGATTGGGTCGATATGAGAATTTCGGCTGTAATCGTCATCCCCGAAGGTTTCCACGCCGCCTTCCGCTGGTCGGTTCCGTTCGGCGAGGACACCATCCCGCCCTATGTGACGGCGTGGTCTCCCCCGCATGGTGCTGTGGGTGTCCCGCGCGAGACGGCTATCTATTGCGAAGTTTATGACGACGGCGCAGGCGTGGACGAGGGCACCATCGAGCTTATAGTGAACGGCATCGGCGTGACATGGCTCTCGACCATAACGGCCATCGAGGGCGGATTCTCTGTGCATTACGAGCCGCCACTTGCATTCGGATGGGACAGCGATGTCCGCGTGATACTCTCGGCTTACGACCTCGAAACACCCGCGAACTATGTCTCTGATACAGTCGTTTGGCGCACTGTTGCGGATAGCATGGGACACACCGTCTCCGGCGTAGTCGGGACGGGCGACCCGCTGACCCCACTCTCCGGTGCCGTGGTGACTATCGCCGGAAAGGCCGACACGACGGATTTCTCAGGGAATTTCTCAATCGGGGACATCTCCACGGGCTTCTACACGCTTCGCGCCCAAGCCGAGGGGTATTCGACGCGGACTTACTATCTGCCCATCACGGCGGACACGACGCTACAAATTCGCCTCAACGAGATTCCGCCGCCGGATGTCCTGCTCATCGACTTCGACTCCGGCTCGAGGCCGCACATCGACGGCGGCGACACGCTCGGCGAAGACGACATAGTGGCCGACCAGCTCAGCCTCAACGGATATTCCTTCGATAGGACTTCGCAGAATCCGAGCATCCTCGACCTGCGCCTCGATGATTACACCTATGTCGTCCTCGTCACGCCGGTTCGCTCGGAAACTCCGCACGAGGTCATCCCCGATGCGCACCTCAACGTCCTCTCCGATTGGGTCGAGGATGGCGGACGACTCCTCTGGATTGCGCCCAACGCGGGCGACTATGCCGATGGAACTCCCGCCGGACAGCGCTTTTTCGAGCTTTTCGGCGCGGTTTTCGAATCCGAGGGCAGGCCTGCCGAACCTACCGGCAATGTCGATAGGCTCAGCGGCGAAGCGCGCTGGTTCATTCTCAATGTCGATGCGCGATACGGGCTTAACTCCCCCGCCGACAATTACATAGCCGAGTTCTCGCCCGCCGATGAGTTCACGCATACGGCACTCGCCAGCCAAAGCTCATCGCCCGCGCCCGTCTCGGCGGGCGGCAGGGTGATGTTCCGCGATTTGCCCGAACATCGTGCGGTCATCTCATCGATTCTCTTCGGCAGTATCAATGACGGCTTCTTCCCGAACAACAAATCGGCGATTTTCCGCGCGTGCATGGATTTTCTCGGCAAAGAATTCAGCATTTATGAATGTGCCGAGAGGCCTTCGACCATGAGCATCTCAGCCCACCCGAACCCATTCAACGGGAATTGCAGATTGATTATTGATGATTTAGGATTGGGGATAGATGCAATCGAGATTTTCGATGTGGCAGGGCGTGTTGTCGCGAACATCCCCGTAGGGGAAGGTCCCCGTGCCTTCCCGCTCGACGGCAATGCGAAAAACGGGAGCACACAGGGACCCTCCCCTACAACCCGCGAATTACTCTGGCAACCCGCGCCATCCCTGCCGTCCGGAGCGTATCTGGTAAAAGCGAATGTTGGCGAGCAGAGCATCACTAAGCGGGTGGTGTATCTAAAGTAATCTCATATGACCACAGGTGCGGCAGAAGCTTTACATTAGGTGCTTGCTACAGGAATGAGTTTTTGGTATGAACGCGTCTTCGCGCCCCCTGTGCAATTGGCAAGCTCACTTTAAATATACGACCCCCCGCGAGGTTTCGGAAGCTCCCGCCCGCGCCCGCAGAGATATACACCGGAGGGGAGGTCGTCGTTCGGTGTCCAGATGAATCCCCCTAAATCCCCATTTGACAAGGAGGACTTCTCTACCTCCCCCCTTGTCAAAGGGGAGCCGGGGGGGATTAGCGAAGCCACCGACCGCCCGACGACATCGAAAACCTCGACCCGTAGGGGCAATTCATGAATTGCCCCTACGCCGTCGATTGCAATCGTTACCGACGAATTAAAGGAGTTCGGGTAGGCGAAAATCGAAATCTTGTTCGGGATTATCGGCGAAATCTCTCTTAATCCCACTGTGCCTCGGTGGAACGGCTCTAATATGTATGCGCCGGCGTGGTAGTCCGCGAGGTAAATTGTGCTGTCCGGGCCGAGATGGACATGCTGGCTTCCGTATTGAAGCATCTCCCAGCCCTGCGACCCCGGATAATTCGCCAATGTGTCGATTTCGGGGTAATCATTTATGTCGATAATGAACAGCCCCTCCCCCGCGCAAACGACATAAAGCAGGCTGTCGAAGAACTCCGAGTCGATGCAATGCCCCCATGGCACCCAGTTTCCGCGCTCGATAAGGGCATCGCCGGTCCAATCGAACCATTTGACGCCGAGATTCTTTCGCGTTATCGAGACAAAATCGCCCACTTTGCAAAAACCGTTGGCACCGCCGCCGGTGGGCATCTGGAAAATATGTTCGAGGGTATCGCCCAAATATCGCACGACATGGAAGGTGTCAGCCATGAGGATGAACATCGTGTCGTCCTCGCATACAACCTTTATCGGCGAGGTGTTGTCGAAGAAATGGGCGCGGGCGTAGGCTCCCGGAATGTCGCGGGGGTCGATGATGTTGATTCCGTCATCGTAGATTGGCAGGATGAGGAGTGTGTCTGTGGGGGTTTTCATTATCGATACGCTGAGGCATGAATGCACCTCGCCGAAAACGAGCGGCACGGCGAAGGTATCGAGGCGTTCGATTTCGCCGCCGCGCCACCATGGAGCGAGGTTGTGGAACTCGAATTTTCCGCTTTTGCATAAGATAGCGATGGAATCGAGAAAACCTATATGATGCACAAACTGTCCGGGGATTCTTCCGGCGAACTGGGGCGCGGATTTGTCGCGGACATCGAAGATTCCCACGCCGTAACCCTCCATCGCCACGAAAAGGGTGTCGCCGCCGTAGAGATAGGAGTGCTGTCCCCATCCGCCTGTGGGATAAGTGCGGATCGTGTCGTCGCGGACGGAGAAATCGGATATGTCCGTCCATAGCACGCCTAACCACTCGGAGCCGATTGCAAGTGCGGGGAGATCGTCATGGAGGGCGACATCGAAAAACCAAAGCCCCGGCAAAAAGTTCGCGATTATCGGCATGGAATCCGGCAGGAAATTGCCGTCGAGGGCCGGGCAGGTCGTCCAGAGCGGGTCTTCGCCCCATGAAACCGCGGCCATGGTGGCGAGATAAACCGTGTCGTTGCGGGAATCCATGCTCATTATGAAGGTCTGGGCGAGTCCGAAGGGGACACCGCTGAATTTGTGTCCCGCGGCTCGATATAGAGAGTCGCCGTCGTAGTGAAGAGCGTAGAAATCACCGTCGCCGCCGAGATTCGGGCTTCCGCCGAGGACATAAATGATGTCGTCGCGGTTGTCGGCGAACTGGGCATCGCAGACATAAGTAAGGCGGGAACTGTCGAAGGTTGCGATATGCGTCATTCCGCCGCCGGCGCGGTTGTATAGCTCGACATAGCCCATCAGAAATGTTCTTCGAGTTACTACCGCTAAGGTATCTCGAAAATCCGCGCCGGAGATTCTCGATCCGGTAAAATATTCCTCGACAACGAGGAATGTGTCGCCGGTGAAATAGAGCTTTTTGAGGCTTTGATTATCGCAGAGCCAAACTGTATCGGGCGAGGTTAGTTCGATGTCGGCTACCCAGTGGTTTCGCGTGGGCATCCTGAAGCGTGCGACTATCGGGAAATCCGGATCGGAGGCATCGACCGCGTAGAGGCCGTCGTGGTTCGCGCCGACGAAAACCATCCTGTCATCGCGCACTACAATTCCGGTTACCAGCGACGAAAAATCGACCCAGCCGAGTAGGGTCATATTAGCGGGGTCTTCGGATTCGTAGATGAACATCGAGCTTCCCGCACCTGCGTAAAGCCTTCCGCCGGAATACTCCACCGCCGCCGAGGCCGCGCCGGGGATATGCCCGAGGACTTCGAGGGTATCGAACCCGAACATCGACCAAACGAAGATTAGAAAACCCGCGACAACAAAATAACTCTTAGGATTCATAATATGCCGCCTTTTCAAATAGACATTTACAAAATAATACTTGGGCAAAAGAATGTCAACCCTTTATCCGGCTTAACCCATCCTTAAGTCTCTTTTGACAGAAAGGCCATATCATCCGTTTCTAAATTCGCTCATAAACCTAACCAGTTTTGTTATGGAGCATTGGAATTATTCTAAGGGGAATAAAATAATATTAAGTCTAAATAAAAGCGCATATTCCATTAGGTAAAAATAAAGAAAAAATAACTATCTTTATTTCATGTATTTTCGTATTTTATTGCAAAAATAAAATTAGAATGAACAAATAACATTGACAAAGGGGTATAAACTGAAAAGACTAATAATAATGGCTGTGGTGCTAACGGCCATAGTCCTTTACGCCGAAGATATACCGCGAACCATCGCCTACCAGGGCAAAGTTACGACGGATGGCGGAGTGGCGATCAACGACTCTCTGCCCATCCTGTTCGAGCTTTACGAATCAGCGACGGGTGGGTCGGCTCTATGGGGCGAGGCTCATCCCTCGGTTCCTGTCGTTAAGGGCTTGTTCGATGTCAGCCTGGGGACATTGTCCTCAATAGATCTTCGGTTTGATATGCAGTATTATCTGCAGTTGACTATAGGGGGACATATTCTGTTACCGCGCATCCCATTTAGCACTTCCCCCTATTCTTTCCGGTCGATTTACGCCGACACCGCTCTATATGCTGTTTATGCTGATTCTTCGGTCTCAGGCGGTGGTGGGACATTTCAAAATGACGTCGATGTTCCGCTGACTAACACAGGAGATTTCACTGTTATTTACGGCGAAACCGATGTTCATGGCGCTCTGGACGATCTGGACGAAGCTGTCCACGTGAATATCAATGGCATCGAGGATAACGAGACCGCCATCGAGTTTCATGTCGAGGCCGACCACGACCTTTCCGCGTTGAACGAATGTATCACCCACATCTGGTATAACGACACCACGGGGATGCTCTACGTGTATGACTGTGGATGGCCGGTAGGAGTGTATCTCCCGATAGATTCCGACGACCTTTCGGACAACGTCATCGGCGATCTTCTCGATGTTACCGTCGATACCGTAATAAACGGCCAGGTGCTTATCTGGGACGACAGCGTGTGGGTTCCGGGCTTCATCGGAATACCCGAATCCTTATATATATGGAATCAGGATTCGATTATTCAACAGGGCGACATCCGTATCGATGGAGTTCTCGAAGTTGGAGACATTATAGGCCAGGGAGACGCCGAAAGTGCGGTCGCGGACACATACGATATAATGTTCGCGGGCACCGACGTTACTCTGACCGACCTGAGCTACAGCGCTTACGGTTCCGGCTCGACAATCTTCCTGACCTTCGACGGTCTTTTCGACGACAGCAACGGTCTTCTGGGGGCGTTTTTCGCAGTGCAAATCGTGCGTAATCCCGGCGTGGGAGAGGTTGTAGTCGGCGAAACACAAATTCACATTTTTAGCGAAAATTTTTATAGGGCTACTCCGGTTACCCTTAATGCAATAGATCATCCCCCCGCCGGAATCAACGATTATGAAGTCCGTGCGATGGATCTTGAACGGAAGGAGTAAATCCTTCTACAAAAATGATTTTGGATTGCAGAGATTCAAAATAAAATTGCAGAGAGATAATATTATTTTGCCGAGAAACAAAGTAGTATTTATG
>DSAF01000103.1 GCA_011388305.1 Candidatus Zixiibacteriota bacterium
AATTGCTTTATCAAAAGAAGCACTCTTTGGAAAAACTCCGAACAACTTCGGTTATATATTCCTCAAGCTAAGGCAGATACTATGTCGATTTACCGAGCAGAAATATCGCGAAAAGGGCTTGATTTTTTTGTGAAAAAAGTATTATAATAAAATGATGTTCTCGATGGAACCATAGCTCAACGGATAGAGCGCCGGACTATGAATCCCTTTTTACCACTTTTTCTAACTCCCCACCCTTCAATCTAATACCGGGCGTGTTGCACAAATTATGAAAGAAAGTAAGTGAAAATAATGTCAACTAAACTCACTCACATAGACCCATTTAGTGCAACGCTACCCAAGAATCATTTAATACACATCCCGCATCGCGAGCGTCTAACGCTTCTGACGCACGTATGTGACGCGGTAATCTTTCGACACATCGCGGACAAGCTTCTCGGCCATCTTGCCGTATGCCCTGTCGGGGTCTTCGGCGTCGAAATGGAAGAATCCCGCGTTCCATCCAACGCCTGCAATTTCGCGCTCATCACGAGCGGAGGCCGTCCAGAGCGTCGCGCCGGTGTGGACATCGCGGAGGCGGACGGTCAGCACCGTGGAAACTTTGACCTGCACGCCCATCGATGAGACAGTCGGGAAGCCGGTGATTTTTGTCGATGGTTCGGCGAAGTCGAGGTTGCCGGTAAATATCGTGTTGAGGTTAAATTTTTCGCCGAGGGCTTTGAGCGCCTCGGGGCCGAGCGTGTTCATGCCGAGTTCGGCCAGAAGGTCGTTGGCTTTGCCCAGCTCGACAATCATCACGCCGGGCTGATCCTCGGAAATCGCTTCGAGGAAGCGTTGCGTGACGTATGGGCTGAAATCCCCGCGCGAGTTGGACTCAAGCTCGACAAGCCCGACGACCTCGTAGTTTATGAGATCGACTTTCGGCGGCACCATGACTTTGGGCGCGCAACCCGCGAGAATCATCATGATAAGTGCCATACCGGCAATGACGAATGTTCTTTTCATTTCACCTCCGCAAAATTTTTAGTATTGCATTGTTAATGTAAATCTGTAAATATTTCCGAGCCATCGATGGTTCGTGAGGGCGACATCGAACGCCCAGTAATCCGTCTCGATGCCTGCGCCCATGGAGATGCGCTGGCCTTTCGCCCCCGCGCGCACAGCGAGGACATCGAAGAACTTGACCTCCATGCCCGCGCGCGGCGACCATTTATGGAGGTTGCCCTCCTCGGAGACGATGTCCCCCGCGAGGATTAGGTCTTCGACAATCATCCACTCGGCGCCGAACGCGACCTGTCCGCCGGGGGAATCGGGGCTGTCGGTGGTTTCGAGCATGGCGATTTCCGGCTCGCCCATGGAGCGCGTCGAGATGGCGAATTTCCAACGCTCGGAGTGGGCATAGCGCAGGCCGACATCGGCGCAGAGGGCATAGACCGCGCCTTTGTATGCGGGATCCGCCCAAAGCTCCGCGCCCGGGGCTTCTGCGATGAAGACCTTCCCCGTGAAGCCGCCGTCCAGCGCGCCCACGATTTTTCGCGCGAATGCCAAACTCGCCGTCCGCTCGGAATACACGCCGCTCACCGAGCGCTCATGCCAGAGAAGCGCGAAATTCGCCACAGGCGTGGGAATTGAGATTGCGCTTGAATACTCGGTGAACCCCTCGAGCGACCATCGCGAGGAGTATGTGCCGGAAATCGAGTATCGCTCGACTCCCGCCAAAATCGCGGGGTTGAACGGCACCGCGGACACATCTCTGCCCGCCGCCACAACGGCATTGCCCATGCCGAGTGCGCGCGCCGGCTCGGCCTGTTCCTCGAACATGGCAAAGCAGACTGTGACCGCGAAGAGATATGTCGCTATAAGTCGCTTCATATCGGGGGGTTAGCTATTCTCCCTTGAAAAGCGAGAGCATGAATTCTCGCATTGCGGTTTGGCCTTTGGTTCCGCCCTGTGCGAGTGCTGAGACGAGCTGGTCGCGTTTTCCGGCGGCCTCCGCCCAAGGCGAGATGCCTTTCTCGGCGAGGGGCTTCGTGCGGTCTAACGCCGAAACAACGCGGTCATGCGCTATGCCGAAATTGTTGTTCGTCGCGGCCTCATAAGCGCCGATAACTTCATTCAGGGCAATGCGATACGGCTCCGAAACATCGAGGCGATCATAGACTGATTTAAGTTGTTTTCCAGACTCCTGGAGTTCATTTCTCAACTCGGCTCTCTTCATTGACAACGGGATGTATCCCACGAGAAAGCCCACAATCAGGCAGATTAGCCCGACGATGATGTAACCTTTGGCATTTTTCATTTTTTCCTTTCATGTGAATTTATGATGAACTATTTTATTATCACTACCGGCCTGTTCTCGCGCACTTTCAGCTCGACGCCGGCATCGATGAACGTCAGCTCGAATCGGACGGCGTATATGCCGGCTTTGGCAATATCTCCGAATTCCGACTTGCCGTCCCACCAGATATTGCCTTTTCTGCCGTCATAGACCATCATGTTTCGCGCCAAGCGGCGGATGTGCCGCCCGTTGAGGTCATACACATCGATGTCGATGCTTCCGTTTGCGCGCGTCTCCCAGGATATTTCGACTTCGTCGTAAATGCCATCGCCGTTGGGGGAGAAGGGGTTCGGCGAAAAGCGGATGTTCCGCAGAACTCCGGCATCATCGAGGCCGCGGATGTCGCGTCCCACCGCCCAGAAGCCGCTCCCGAGCCGGACATCACCGATAATAGTGCTCGCTTTTTGGTAGTGCGTTCCGCCGTAGGGTCTCGGTATTGGGATGTTTCCGCCGAATTCTGTTAGCGAGAGGCGTTCGGCTTCCCACTGCCCGAGCCTCTCGGAGAGCCAGTGCAGGCGAAGCGTAATCGGCAGAGATTCGTCCGCGCCCGATATGTTAATCTCCCTCCGGACGGCGGACAGTTCCGCGAGCGCGCCCTGATTTCCGGCGAACTCCGGATACTTGACAACCAGCGTCGCCGGAATTGCGGGGAAGTTCGGCAAATCTGCGACTGCGAAGGCCAGCAAATCCCCAGATGGTATATCGAATTCGATAATATCGCCGGCAAATCCCGCATCAAACACCGCAACGAAGCTGTCAACCGTTTCCGGCGCGGGGATAACTCTCGTGGGGTTGTCGCTATCGACGCTGAACGGGTATCGCGGGGGAATTTCGCCGTCGTCGGGAAGAATTGCAAAGTTTCCCGATTGGTCGATTGCAGTGAAGTATAATTCAAGTGATGTTGCGAGCGGCGAACTCGGACTTATCGGAAACTGCACCGGAATGTCCCCGAAAAAAGTCCTTCCGTCTTCGATAGCCCCCATCTCCACGGAATCCCAAACAGCGCCGGTCTTGAAGTGCAGAAAAGCCCTGTCCACGGCGATGTCATCGGTGATTGTCGCGCGGATGGCCAGATGCAGTGTATGTTTGAGGTGGACGAGCTGTTGGCCCACGTCGAACTCGATTCGCGGCGGCGTGATGTCAATCGGCCTATGCGCCGAAAGCTCCACCGGCGTGCGGATATTCCAATCGAGCTGGATTTCCTGCGGGTCGGCAGGCTCTTTGGGAAGGCCGGTCGTTCGGTCGAGGCCTGCGGAGACGGACATGTCGATGATGTTCGGATTGATGTTGCCGTCGGCGCCGCCGCCAAAGTTCCACTGCGAGGGGCTTCCCGGGTTCACCCATCGGACGCCGTCCAAGCCGTCGCCATCGTGGCTCATCGAGATGACGATGAAATCCCAATAGTCAAACTCATCGAAATTCGCTGGGCCAAGGTGATTAACAAGGGCAGATTTATTGACGCGCACGGTGATTATATTGGAAACTGTATCTGCGGATACAGTGACATCGCGGACATTCTGCGTGTATCCATCGAAGATGCTCTGGCCGTTCGATGCGAACATGCCGACCCACCAGCCATCGACGGAAATTGCCCAATCCCAGTAGTCCGTCGGGACGAAGTTCGCGAAGCGGTTAGGCAGTCCCTGACTTGATCCGCCGGCTTGCGCGTCGATGTAAATGTCGATTTTTTGCGTGTTAAGCGGGGGGAATCGCGGCGCCCAGTTTACCACCTCGGCGGGCGGAAGTTGCCCCATCTCGATATCGAACTCGATGAAGCCCGACTCGGGATAATCCTTGACAACGACCTCGAGAATATCGAAAGAACCCTCGACAAAAACCGCGTCAGTCGGATATGTGTAGCTTCCCGGGCCGTAGTCATCGCCTTGCGGGTCGCTCCATCTTCGGAGAACGGTTGCCGCCTCGAGCGCAATTACGATTTCAGCCGTGTCGAGCGCTACGAGCACCGACTCGACAGTCGTCTGAGAGTAGTCCGGCGAGCTGGGGAACGCCCTCACATCCCAAAATCCCGGCGCGAGCTTAGGGATGATGAATTCGCCGCCAGCATTACTCGTAGTTATGACTTCGTAAGATGACGGGTCGGCATTGTTGGAGTAGCCGGCGCGAATCGAGCACTGCATTGCCGGAACGACAACCCCCGCAATCGCGCCGCTGTGAGGTTCGAGCAAAACAAAAAGCTCGTCGTTGGGCGGCTCGGTCACTTCGACATCGTGAAGATAGGCATTGTGATATCCTCCCGCGGTGAACTCAATTTCCGGAATCATCTCGCCAACGGAATATCCCGCCAACATCCACGAACCATTCAAAGGCGAGCTTGTGGCGATGTTGTCCCCCGCGCGGGCGGTGGCGATAGGGAATGAGGGAGAGTCCGCATCCGCGAATGAGACCGTTCCGCCAATGTAAGTCCCCGCAAAATCGGGAATGCCAATGCTGTCCGTATCGACTTGAACATTGAGGAATACCTGCATGACGCTCGGCCTTTCGCCCTCGCCGACAGTCGGCTGGTCGGGCATTCCGTCAGCGGCGAAATATCCGTCGCCGCCCACGAGTAGAACCGCAATCGCGAACTGCGCGCCTACTGGGAAACCGTCAGGATATATAGTCGTCCAAGGAATGGCGATCTCCGAGTCGAAGGCGCCGCCGGTCGCGGTGATGCACTCGCCGGTAATCGCAGTCGAAGTTGTCGCGTCTGCGCGATAGACATCGAAAGGCGCGCCATCCCACGCCCCCATGAAGATATTGATTCCGCGCGTCGAGACGACATCCCGAGGCCACGCGCCCGTCCAACCGTCTTCAGTGCGGAATGACCCGGTTCCGCCGTCTCCGCAGTCGATGTAGCAAACAACGCCGTTTCCGGAAATCGTGTAGCGGATGCCGATGTAGAGGTAATGCGCGTCCCATGTCAGCCAAAGCTCTTCGAGGTCGTTGCCCCCCCATGGTGAGTCGCCGGCGTCCTCGATTCGAAGCTCGTCAGGCTCCCAGTCCGCGCCGATATTGCCGTCGATTATCGGCGAATTATACGGCTCCATAACAGACGCAAATCCGGCAATCGAAATTGCGCAAACTGCAATTAGATGTGGGATTTTCGCACGCAACTCCGCTACCTGACGAGGAACAGTTTGGCGATGCGGGTGTGTGCTCCCGAATCGACTTTGAGCATGTAAATCCCGCTGGGCGCGTCGGTATTCCAGTCAAGCTCCAGCGCGCCGGATGGCACTTTGCCCTCGAACAGCTTTTCGACTCTGCGCCCCATGATGTCGAAAACCTCGACTCTTAATACTTCACTCTCCACCCTCAACTCACCAATCTCAACTCTAATCCTCGTCGATGCGTTGAAAGGGTTCGGCGAAATTGAAATGTCGAAATTTATCGGTCTTGGCGCTTCAGCAATCCCCGTAAGCGAGCCAAAAATGTCGATAGGCAATGTCTGTGCGGGCGCGTCGCCGAGCGTGAAGACGTGGTTTTCAAATGGCGGCAAAGGTTCGTTGTCGGTGCCGTCGGTCGTATATTTATACTCTACATGGCGATACGAGCCTGCAGGAAAAGTGATAAACGCGCCATAGATGCCGTCGCCCGCTGGGCCGTCGCCGTGTTCGCCGTCGTCGAAGAGCATGAGTTCGTCCTCCCAGCCGCTGTCCCATCCCCAGCGCAGAGGATAGACGATCCCGCCTACGAAGGGTGCCGTCACTGTCTCGGTGCTCATATCTACACGGAAGTTGACGGTAATGTCGATATCCGTGTAATCGGCCGGGTCGCGGTCGTTGAAAAACACCACGGGCAGAATTTGCATGGGGAATGAATCGTCGATGCGAAGCACGCGGTTGGGGATATGCTCCCAAGTGCCGTCGTTGACGAACTTGAACTCGTGCGACGGGTTGCTTCCGATGGGGAAGAGTATCGATATTTCGTAGATGCCATCGTCATCCGGGTCGATAAGCGTGTCTGCGGTCGCGCTCCATTCGTTGAACGAGCCGCCGACGGTGACCGCGCCGGAGACATCCTCGAGCGACATATCCACCTGAAAAGTGACCATGACATCCATCGCCGTCACATCGACAATATGAAGAACTCCCGGAGAGGCTTCGTTCAGCGGAATGCCATTTTGGTCGGTGCCGGTGGCGGTGGTCATGTCGGTCGAGTCGAGAGCCTCGCAATAGTAAAGCAAATCGCCCACATCCGCAGGCGCGGGGATGTCGGCGGTGTATTCATCGTTGTTGCCGACATCGCCGAGGTAGGACATCTCGACGATGCTCCAGTCCGATGCATCGGCGGATTTCCAATATAGGTGTGCGGATATTCCCTCGCCCCTCCCCGGCGAGTCCGTCACGCCATCCTTCCAAATCTGGAAATATACGGCAATTTCGGTGCCGGTGGTGTGGTCGGTTCCGGTGTTCGGCCAAATCTGTCCGCACCAGCCTATTTCGCCGAGAAGAACACCGGCGCAAAGCATTACTAATAGTGCGATTTGGAGAATTCTCATATTTCCCTCCCCTGAGTAAATGTAGTAGGTGTGCAGATTACTGTCGCGTGAAAAACAGCGTTCCATAGACAGCACGACAGTTGAGCGTTCATTTATAGAATATATGTTATTTCACTTTGTTTCGCAACGGCAAACTTGAGATTTCCCTGTGACACCAAACCTGCACGACTGTGCAAAATAATAAGCATAATCTGGCCGCATATTTCCACGGCCACTTTTTAACAGGCCTTGAAGTTAATTTCAGGCAAAGGGGGGCGGGATTCCCGTGAAGTAAAGATTTTATGCACACTCGCGGGGATGTTTCTATGTTGACAAAGGCTTGGCGCGTGCATATATTTCGTGGATAAGGAAGGAATTATGGAT
>DSAF01000129.1 GCA_011388305.1 Candidatus Zixiibacteriota bacterium
CAAAGTGGGCGTGTTCGGCCTTGTGCCAACGGAATCGAGTTTGCGAAGCCGGCCTGTTGGGATGCACGAATTTGAGGCGAATCCCGTCGAAGCCGCGAAGCTGACGGCGAGCTTAATTGCACACCGAGTCGATATCGTCGTCCTGCTCTCGCAACTCGACATCGAAGAGAATTTAGCAATCGCCAAAGAGGTTTGCGAAATCGACATCATCATCTCCAGCGACTGGAAACACTTCGAGTCCGAGCCGATGATTATCGAAGACGGCGAGGATTGCCGGACGATAATTGGATGTGCGCTCGGGCGCGGAATGCAACTCGGCGTGCTTAACACGAAGTGGAGCACAAACGGCAAGCTCGTCAATTTTGAATGGAATCCCCGAACGCTCGACGAAAAATTCCCGCCCGACCAGAAGGCATTCGACATCGTCTCCGCAATCGCCGAATCTCTCGAAACTGTGCAGAAATTCGTGATAACAAAATCGCTCGACGCGAGAGACGCAATCCTCGCAGGCGGGGAATCCAACGCGGGCAACCTGCTCTGCGAGGCGCTTTTGGCGAAATTCCCCCGCGCTGACATCGCGTTCGTGCCGGCAGGCTCTTTCTTCGGCGATAGGATTCTCCCCGAAGGTATAATCACGGCAAACGACATCCGCGAACTACTGCCATATGAAGACAAGGCGGCGCTTATCTCCATCGACGGCGCCACGCTTCTGGGACTTGTCGAGAGGTCGGCGTCGATGTTGGGGCGCCATCGCGGCGGTTTCATGCAAATCGCCGGAGCGGAGGTATTCATCAACACGAGCAGGTCGGAAGCCCAAATCTCAGTCGCCGGAAGCCCTATCGACGCGAACGCCCGATACACCATAATTACCACCGATTTCGTTGCCGAGGGGGGATTCGGATACTCCGAGCTTGCGGGATTGCCTTTCGAACGTGGCGGTCTCATCACAGACATACTTCTGGAACACCTCGCCAATAACGGCACATCCCCCGATTGGGACGACAGAATAAGGATTTTGCCTTGAAGAAACTTTGGCCGATAGTCGTCTTGGGAGCGCTCTTTCTCATCCTCGCCTGTGGCGAGCGCGTTGAAATTGGCGAGATGGTCGAGAACGCAAGTTTAGTCGATATCGAAGAATTCGCCGCCGAGCCAACGCCGTTCATGGATGAAGCCGTTCGGATCAGAGGGGAATTGGTGTTTCGGGGTGAAGTATATCGCCTGCAATCCTCAAAGGGCGCAGAAATCCTGTTGTTTCCGGTAGGCTTCGAGTTCTCGGACAGCCTTATTTCAACGAGAATCACCGTCGAGGGAACGGCGTTTTTTCACGAGGAGATCGAGAGGCCGGCAGTTGCCGTGAGATACCTCAAGGGTCGCTTTCCGCGGAAACTTCGCGAAGATTCGTAAGCTCGACCGTCGATACGATTGCCGCCTGTTCGCCGCCCCAGCCGAACTCCACCGTGCGAGTCAACTTCACCGGCAAATCCTTGCCGCGCCCAATCTCGCGAA
This sequence comes from Candidatus Zixiibacteriota bacterium, assembly GCA_011388305.1. GTDB lineage: Bacteria > UBP14 > UBA6098 > UBA6098 > UBA6098 > UBA6098. Next base: position 1,507 of record DSAF01000129.1, read on the forward strand.
GAAGCCAAACATCGTCGGAATTCGACCGGCCTCTCCCCTTGCGCTCGATTTGCATCACCCTGAAGAAGCCGTCGCCTGATAACAGAACCTCGAAAGTCTCGTCCCGCACGAAGATACGCGCTTTCCAACACATAATGCCCTCGAAGCGCGTCCGCGTTTTATTCACGCGAATCGAGTCGAAGTCCGTTCGTGCAAGCGCTATCGGCAATAGTAAGTCATCGGCGCAAAGCGAGTAAGGCATCTCCGTAAATGCGAACTCCCTTGGTTCATGCGAAAAGCCAATCAAATAGGAAGAATCCGCGCCAACATGGGTAGTATCATCGCCGGAAAAAACAGTGCATTGGGCGACGCATTGCCAACTCGAAGTCGGCGTCAGCCTCTCGCGGAAAAATCCCTCGATAACGGACGGCTCCGGCTGTGCAAAAAGCATGGCAGGCCCCACGAGAATGAGGCCTGCCAAAGCTGTCCGATATGCTCCGAGCAACTTTTATCCCGCGAGTGGTATTCCCAAGAAATCCTGCAGAATAAACAGCACACGCCCAATGAATAGCGAAAGTCGCGCCATCACCGTATAACCGAAAGTCGCGCCGAAACCTACCATGAGGAACCATATCCCCAGTTTGGCCGCGCCGCCGAAAACGCCCTTGTGCTCCTTCGAGAAGAAGAAGTAGATGAGCACGGCTAAAACGCCGATAAAGATCACGATATTGTTAATCCCTGTGGTTGTCCCGAAGCCCAGATGAAGCATGGTGGACTCGAGCTGGCGAAGCACCGACGCCTGCATACTTCTGGGAATTCCCATTCCCGCGCCGGCACCTACGGTAAAACATATCGCGTATCGCGAAAGCCAGCTCCATTTGGGAACAATTCGCAAGACCATCATGAGCCCCATAATGGCTGGAATTATTAAATAATAATCGCCATTTTCGAAAACGGGTATTATGAATCTCGGATTAACTGTGTTCGTCCACCAAATAACCATGAAGTATCCGATGGAGACACCGACCGTCACGTGTTCGGCCAGCTTGTAGAAGGGATTATCCTTATACAGGAAGCTAAGCACACTGAAGGTGAAGAACACGCCGAGCCATACCCAAGGGTTAGTTGATATTTGCATGTTCGTGCCTCCTACTTCTTTCTGCCGATGATTAAGTAGCCAATGTTTCCGATGATGATGAACAGGATGATGATGATATGTGCCCAGTTCTGGGCCTCCATACCCATCGTGGCCATACGTTTCTCTTCGATAAGCGTTTCGTATTCCGCCGCGCCCTTGAGGCCGCCAAGCATCCCCAAGAATTGGCCGGACTGAATGTATGGATATACATCAGCGGCGGAAACTGCTGTCACGCCGCAAGCCAGAGGCACATTGTAAGGTTCGTGGGCATACAGAAGCCAGTTCATATAAACTGCCGAACCCGCCAGAGAAACTATCAGATCATAGTCGGCGAAAGTTTCCACGCCTTGGAGAATGGGCAAATCAACTGTCCTCGTCCCGTAATAATCGACGGGGAAAGTCTGCTTCAAGTCCTCCATCATGTTCATGATGACGAGCGTGAAGCCATATTGCCAACCTAAAAAGGCATAATCGAGGCCGTTTGTCTTGTTGTAATCCTTAGCCGCATCGTGAATAACCGGTTCGATAAGCCCCGGCCCCTGAACCGCGAGGCTCATCGCCATAACCTTGACGCCGGCCTTGAGGCAGTGGCGGAACAAAGCATCGAACATCGGCAGAAGTTCCGGCGAAACCGACGGATCAAAATCCGCCGAAATAATCACGACATCGCTGGGCGTTAGTGCTTCGATGTGGTCATAAATATCCTGCACCTCTTTAGTGGCAGGAATCGGAAGCCCCATCTGGAAGAAGAAGGGGAGCGTCATCGCGAGCGCAATAATCAGATAGATAACCCTGCGGTCTATCAGAATAAGTCGCTCCCAGAAAGTTCTCTCTTGTTTTAGTTCTGCCATTTCATACCCCCTTAATCTCCGCCGCCCATGTAGGACCGCTCGATTCCGAGGACAATCTTGAGGCTGAGCATCATCATTCCAAGTCCGATGCCCAACTGCATAGCCCTCTTAGCGGCCATATTCGGGACGTTTAAAATCCAATTCGCAATGTCGGGGAAAGTCGGTGCTTCGGGGAAGATGAGCGTCCAGAAGCTCATCCCTTCTCCGAGCGGAATTCTCCCTATCATCACGATAATCGCGGCGACGAGAAGCGCGGTGGCTTGCGCCGAACGGGCGCGGAAAGCGCGATATGCCGCACTGGAGATGTAGAAGGCAAGCAGACTGAACATCGTCGCCTCAATTGAAACCAGCACGTAGAAATACATATTCGAGAAGACCGTGCCGGCCTCCATCCCCTGCGCAAAGCCGAAAATCGCCATGACAATCGAAACAATAATGGCGATTACCGAATACGGCCAAGCAGGCGCTTTCCTGCGAATTCTCATCGTGTGTGCGCGATAGAAGCTAATGTAGGCCAATATTGTGCCGAAAACACCAATAACGATAGCGAAGTTAAGATAATTCTTGAACAGGGTATCGCTAACCCGATGCGGCACGAAGTATTGGATTCCAAACACAAGCCCCATGATAAATGTAATTGCAAGCGGTATCTGTTTTTTCCAAAGCATGGGGCCTCCCTACTGTTCCAGCTTGATTTTAAACAGGTTGACAAACCACATGAATCCGGTGGTCATGGCGACAGTCCCCAGAACAATGACGACCATGTAGATGGCCTTGAGCATGTCCTGTGCTTTGAGAGTCCCCACCTGAAGCGGATCCTGCGAGAGATAGGCCGATGCCGCATACAGCTCTTCGCCGATAAGCGTGTAGTCGCAAGTCGTGATGAAGAACGGAATCTGCGTGACAGCATCGGTGCCGGCGATTTGAATCGAGCCGGTCATCGAGCCTGTTTCCGTCAGAATTAGCGACTCGGCGAAGAACATTCCCATGTAGAAGTTCGCCGCAGTCTTGTGGCGAACCATGAGTCCCGCGACCGCCGCGGCATATGAGAATTGACTCCCCGCGGCATAAAAAACGTCTTCTTCGTTATATATGTCCGGCCTTCCGGCGTCCATACAGGCGGTTTTCACTGTTTCCTGCGCGACAATCATAACGATTGGGTCATAACAGGGTATAAGTATTCGCGTTTGAAACTCGGCGGATTTCTTCGCAACACGCCCGAGAATCGTGAGTCCCGCGAGCGTCGCGATGTCGCTAATACCCGTGAGGCCAAGGACGTATAGAATTGGCCTTCCCATCTCGGTCGCTCTGCCCAAAGCCTCGTCAAGATGCGAAATTCCGGCGATAGGCCGCAGATAAAACTTCCGGCCCTTGCGTGCCAGAAACAGGAAGATGTTCACGAAAGCCACGAACAAGATGACGAGAACAAGAACCATGGCCTTTTGGCTGTGGAACCATTGCGATTCTGGGGTAATCGGGCCGAATACCTCGCTGTCGGCGAAAGAGCCGTCCGGGCCAAAATGGCGCACGAAATAGTAATATTCGCCCATATCCCGCAGACTGTCGGTAAACGTATCTCGGATTTGTCTGTCGATTATTCCAGCAATAGAGATTTGCGCGAAAGTGAATTTATTCGCAGGGTCGAACCCCGGAGTTCCCGCGAGCCAGACAGTATCTTTACGAATTATCTCGGCGTTGCCGCGATAGATACGGACGTAATCTTCTGGCCTTTCTGCGCGGAATGCCCCCGGACGGTCGATAGTCATTGTCTTTACAACGTGCGCTTCAGGATTATCGAGCGGTTTTCCGGCGGAGTTCAGAAGCGTCGCCTCGAATGTATATTCACCGGCCTCAAGCCCCTCGAAACGGAACGAACCGATTCCCTGAAAATCGTTGTCGAACTTGCCATCGTTCAGTTTGAGGCGGGCATAAAGAGCATCGTGATCATCGTTTACGAACATTCGATAGCTAACAGTCACGTCGAACTTGTCGGCCAACTGAGATTCCTCAACGCCCGCGACCGGTAATGCGTTAACCGGGATGAGCGTGTCGCCGGGGTCGAAGTGCATAAGCTCATGGCCTTCCGGAGTGGGAACGAGGTAATAGCTTCCCGGAATCTCTCTCTTTAGGAACTTGGGCGACGGATCGATCACTACGATATCGAGCGCTATCTCGGGAACGCCCCATCTGACAGCGAGAGCGCTACCGTCGTCGTTCTCAAAATCGAGAACATTCAAAGGATCGACCAAAGCCGGCGGCGTGAAATTATCGACGACGAGGCCGAATGGCTCACTTGTGCTCTTTTGTCCCGCGTTGTCATAAGTCGCGATGTAGAACATATCGTCTTCAGAAAAATCGCCCTTAATCTTGGCGGCGCCGAAGTCGGAGGCGTAAGTCCCGAGAATTTCGCCGCTTTCAAAAAGGGTATCGTCCTCCGTCCAGCGGTGAATGCTGTATTCGCGGACATCCTTGAACTCCCGAAGCTGGGGAATGAAGCCCTGCCAACCGAAGAGCACCTCCCCGCGCTCGGGATTCCAGCGTGCGGATGTATTAGCGGCGGGAATTGGCGGCTCGTCAACGGCTATGAATTCCATGATTTCCGTGACCGCCTTGCCGCCTCGGCCATCGAGCGCGACAATCTTGTAGTAATACTGCTTGTCCGCCTCGATATTTCCTCGGAGGAACAGCTGAACGACATCGAAGTCGAGTGTGTATCGTTTGTCCTCTGTGACGAAGGCAACAATCTTCTGACCATATTTGTAGAAAAAGGCCGTAAGCTCTTCGTCGAACTCGGCAATCCTCTCGCCAGCATCGCGGAAATCTTTTTCTCCTTGCGAGAGGCCGACCTCGAATACAAGCGACCCGATTCCCTCGGCGATTTTGAGACCGACAGAATCTTCTGCGAGAGTAGCCTTCTCGACTGTCATCCTCTCCGTTTCATCGCCGTCGTTTGGCGGCTGGATTCGGTAGTAGTTGCCTTCGGCGAAAACGAGTTCGCGCTCGTCTGTTTCTGGCTCTACCACTTCATCTTCAGCGAATAGAACCTTCTCGCCGATTTGCGCCAACGAGTCGCGATTCTCATCGGTTGCCTTGATGATGTGAACGCGTGGGGTTTCGCTTGAGGGGTCATCCAGGACAAGATAGTAATCCAAATGACGGACATTCGCAGAGGCAGTATCTGCCTCGACCGGCGAGGTCACTTGAACCGACCTCGTAGCCGGTTCGAGTTCGCCAAAAAGCTCCTCGGTTTCGAGCGAGTCTTTCGAGAGGGAGTAGTAAACCTCGTAATGCTTAGCCGTGGAGGCTTTGTAATGTCTCCACGCAATAACAAGGTTCGTCCCGTCGTCGGCGGGAATGTCGGTTACTTGGACACCGGTGGGAACGGCAGAAACCGTCTCCTCCTGAACACACCCCGAAAGGCTGAGCAAGACCCACATCATAGCGACAATAGCCGCGAGGGTCTTCACTTTCGGATGGTGCATCCTTTCTCCTTTCGTCAGGGCGAAATGCCCTTTTGTATTTTTATTTCCAATAATTCGAAAATCCCATCAATATATGATAAGAATTCCGTCTTCGCAAGGCCGAAATCTAATTAGGTCTCGATTGTTTCGACATTGGCGCGGGGAACGACCGCTTCTTTGCCATCCGGAAAGCGAACCGCGAGCACGCGCGCCATCGAGCCGCTCTCCAGC
>DSAF01000036.1 GCA_011388305.1 Candidatus Zixiibacteriota bacterium
AACCGGTTATTGTTTTACGGGTTCAAACTTGGAACTAATTCGGCTAATTAGCGCAAAACTACTTTCGAACGTCACTATAGCCAATATGTTAAGCCCGCCTGATACAACGACTTACAACAATGTCTATCAACTCAAACTCTTTAATTCTTTGGGACAGTAGTTTTGCCACATATAGAAATCCCCTCGACATGCTCGCCGAAGGGGCTTCCCATTCCAACTTTCGGAGAGGCCGGGATTCTCAGCGCCAGTGGGGCAGACGAAGGGGTTCAAATCCCAATCTCAGTAAGTAAAAAAACGCCCGAAACTATTATGTTTCAGGCGTTTATATGATTCACGGAGAGGCCGGGATTCGAACCCGGGGGACGGTAACCCGCCCAACTGCTTAGCAGGCAGTTGCCTTCAGCCGCTCGGCCACCTCTCCTAAAAAAATTGTAAAGAAACTCCGTTTATCCTGACGGCCTAATCGGCCGCTAAAATGCTCCAAGAAGAATTTGCGAAATCAAATTCGGGCTCGCACGCTCTCGAAAAAGCTTCTCAAAATCTGCGAACACTCATCCTCCAGAATTCCGCCGGATATCCTGATATTGTGCTTGAATGCAGGCTCGTTCGCGAGGTTTAACTGAGAGGCCACAGCGCCCGCCTCGGGATCTTTCGCGCCATACACGAGCCGCGAAACACCGGCTAACATTATTGCCGACATGCACATAGGGCAAGGTTCGAGAGTGACGAACAGCGTTGTCCCATCGAGACGCCTGCTATCAAGAATTGTTCCCGCCATTCGTAGAGCCAATATCTCGGCGTGTGCCGTTGGATCATTTCTACTCTCGCGGAGGTTGTGTGCGCGTCCGATAACGAGGTTGCCTTTCGCGATGACGCACCCGACCGGCACCTCGCCCATTGCCATAGCAATTTCCGCTTCGTCCAGTGCCGCACGCATGAATTTGATGTCGCTATCACTATTTTTCATTAAAAGAGCAAGTTCTCCTTCGTGGCCGACTCGATCGACATGATTTTCAACTCCACTCAAAATATTACTTTGACCATGATAAGTCAACATGTTTTTCAACTTTGGAGACTTACGAAAAAACTTGAGAAAGTGATGGGGAGAGGAAAATGTCCTGCTTCCAATTCGTGCGCCAGTCCGCGATGGCGCGCGGGTTGCTCTCGCAACCCCCGTGCCATCGCCTCTCGTCGGATTCTCGTTCAAAAAAATAAGTTGTAATCCCGAAACATTTAGGTAATATCCATTGATTTGAAATCTTATTAGCTTCAAGGACTCAGTTTGAAGAAGAACTTTTTCAAGACAGCCTTCCGTTTAGCCTTCTGATAATTGGGCTTCTCGTGGGATTTTTCCTCCACGCCCCCGTGAAAAGCATCTTCAAACCCTCGCCCCAAACCCCCGAACAATATGTGATTTCCCACCAACGGGGATACAACTTCATCAATCCGTTGCTCGATTTTGAGCAACCATATAAGGAGATGCCTCGATTAGAAGCTAAAATCAAGGATTACATTTTCAAAGCTCAAAAGGACGGCAAGGCAAAAAATATCTCTATCTATTTCAGGCAATTGAACACGGGCAAGACGATTTCCTTTAACGACAGGCTCAAATTTTCACCGGCGAGTCTCCTCAAAGTTCCCCTGATGATAGCGAGTCTTAAGCAGGCTGAAATTGACCCAAACTTTTTATACCTTCCGGTCACATTCGACATTCCACCTGATGAGCAGACAGTCCCCAATTTTCGTTTTGGCGAGCCAATCGAGTTCGGCCAAACTTATACTGTGGAAGAGCTAATCGCACGGTTAATCATCAACTCGGATAATAATGCCGGCCTGCTATTACTGCAAGTTGTGGACGGGGGCGTTCTGGATAGAGTCTATTCGGACCTCGAAATAGTTCTACCAAACCTCCCGGGCGTAGAAAACTACATGACCGTCAAAGAATACTCAAAATTCATCCGCATATTGTTCAACTCGACTTACCTCACCCGAGAGATGTCGGAATCTGCGCTCTATATAATGTCGCTGTCGCATTTTGATGGGGGCATCGTTCGCGGTGTTGGCCCGGATGTCACTGTTGCGCACAAGTTTGGAGAGCGGGACATCGATGGTGTTAAGCAACTTCACGACTGCGGAATAATGTATTTCGAGAACAATCCATCGCTCATTTGCATCATGACGCGCGGAGGCAAATTCGACGATTTGGAGACGGTAATCGCCGATGTCACAAAGATTGTCGCCGATCATATCAACAAAAATTAGCCGTCGCGTCGTATTCAGACAAACTACGGGTGAAATTTATTCAAGAAAAATTTTATGACCACCCAGTCATTTTGGTATGTCATCTGCTTTTCTTCCTTGAACTGTTGAAATGTGCCAGAGTGTGCATATATTATTAACTAAAATCTTTTTCGGAAGGAACATCATGAGGAAAGCCTCCATAATACTCATTCTCCTCGTCTCGATGAGCGCGTTCGCGGGGGATGTTTTCACGTTTTCGCAGGAGCCGGAGCTTTTTCGGAAGATTTCTGCCAGCGACATGATAATCTACCCGCCTGTCCGCATGTGGACGCTCGATAACGGGCTGGTGGTTTTGTTTTGGGAAAACCATCTTACGCCCACGGTCAGCATGCGCGTAGGCGTTAAGACCGGAAGCCAATACGAGGGAAAGTTCCTCGGTGCGGGGATTAGCCACTATTTAGAGCATGTAGTTTCCGGCGGGACGACTTCGCGGATGGCCGAGCAGGATTATATCGACTATCTCGGCTCCATAGGCGCGACATCCAACGCATACACCTCGAGAAATTTGACTTGCTATTATATCACCGGCCCCAGCAGAGAATTCGAAGGCCAACTTCAGGCACTCTCCGACTGGGTGACGGACTGTGCATTCGATAAAACTGAAGTCGATAGGGAGCGGGGCGTTATTACTCAAGAAATTTACAAAGGCCTCGAAGAGCCAAACCGCGTGATGTGGGACTTAATAAACTCCACGGTCTTTCAACTGCACCCGGCGAGATATCCGATTATCGGCTATATAGAGAATTTCTTGCGCATTACACGCGACGACCTAATCGAATACTACAACTCTTTCTACTCGCCGGACAATTCTGTCCTTACGATAGCAGGTGCGGTCACATACGAAGAAGCCCGTGCTTACGTCGATAGCTTTTTCGGCGACTGGGATCGGCGTATTCACATTCTCCCGACAATTCCCGACGAACCGCCGCAACTCACTGCGAGATATGCTGAGGCTACTGCCGAAGTCCAGACATCGACGATGAGCATAATCTGGCGCGGCGCACAGCGTGGTGATGACGACGGATACGCCCTCTCGGTGATGAGCAGTATCCTCGCCGGAAGCCGGACGAGCAGGCTCGATAGGCGGCTCATCCTCGACGAGAAGTTGGTGAGATCTGTTAACGCATATCATTCCAGTCCTCCTGATCAGCCCTCAATGTTCATGATTCGAGTCAACGATTTCGACTATCAAAACCGCGATAGAATTCTCGATATTATTCACGAAGAGATTCAGAGGATTATTGATAGAGGCGTGGATAAGCGAGAGCTTGAGCGCGAGAAGAACCTCATTGTCAAGAGCCTCATGTATGAGAACGAAACAGTCGAGGGGCAGACCAGCTCGATGCAGTTCAACTACCTTTATTACGGCCGTCCAACAGCACTGGACTTCCTCGTCCCCAAATATATGGAGGTTGAGCGCGAGGACATCCAGCGCGCGATGAAGAAATATCTCGTCCCCCAAACGATGAACGTCACGGTGATTAAGCCGCCGACAGAAGAAACCGACCACGAGATTGCAATCAAAGCCGAGGGCAAGATGGGCTTCGTTCGCCACGTGCTCCCGAACGGTATTACAGTTGTGGCCGCAGAAAATTACAGCGTTCCGCATTTCAACGTGAACATCTTCTTCAACGCCGGCCTCCGATATGAACCAAAGGGCAAGATCGGAGTGTCGAACCTCATGGCGGATTACCTTATGGAGGGCGTCCGCGGATATACCACGCCCGATAAGCTCAGCGAATATATCGACTGGCACGGCTATAATGTCAGCACCAGTGGCGGCAATAACACAGTCTCGCTCGATGGCACCTTCCTGTCGATGGACATCGAAGCGGGCATCGACCTTTTGGCGAGGCTGGCATTCGAGCCGACTTTCCCGCGCGAATCGCTCGATCGCCTCAAGGAAAGAGCGCTGATGAAGCTTCAGGCCGATGCGAATCAGTGGTCGAGCGACGCATTTTATTACTATCGCAATGTCTATTTCGGTGATCATCCATATTCCAATAACCCCACCGGCACGCCGGAGACAATAGTCGCCCTCACGCGCGATGATGTTGTAAACTTCCACAGAATGTTCATGCAACCAAACAACGCAGTTATCGGCATCGCCGGCCCGATGCCCGTCGATGAGATTATCGCCCTCGCCGAGAAGTATTTCGGCAAGAAGCGCGGTTCGGACATCAATTTCCCAACTGCCCCGCCGCCCCCCGTGCGCACTGAAGAGGAACAACACATCAAAACCACCAATCGCGGGCAGATTACTTTGATGATTGGCTTTCCCGCGCCGAACATCTACTCGGAGGAGCGTTTTGCTCTTCCGGTCATGCAGGGCTTCCTTTCGGGGATGCGGGGGAGACTGCACAGGGAACTCCGTGGAACTCGCGATCTTGTCTATCTTGTATGGGGGAGCAATTTCCTCGGCCCGGAGGCGGGGACTTTTTATGTGATGACACAGACCAGCCCGGAGAATTACGACACGGTCAAGGCCGTGATTCTCCACGAAATAGAGCGCGTCAAGATGGGCGACTTCGACGAGCAAGACCTCGCACGTTCCCGTGCGACAATCCGCGAGGGCTTCTATCGCGGCCGTCAAGAGCAGGAGAATCACGTTTTCTCTGCGGCGCTTAACGAGCTATACGGCCTCGGATTCGATTACGAATATCAATACCTCGAGAATATTGATCAGGTCACAAAAGAGGACATCGTCGATTTCGCCAACAAGTATCTCAACAACCCGGTTACCGTGCTCCTTGCACCCGATGGGTTTGGGGATGAGGGCTGATAGCGGAGAGTTTTAGTGGGGGCAATTCGTGGATTGCCCCCAAAGCTAACACCCACAATCTACTGTCATGTTTGCTAAAAGCAACGATAGACAGCCCTTAGAACTCCCGCTATGGGCGACAAAGATACTCATTGTCGCCGGTATCTATGTTGTTTCGAGCACCCTCTATTTTCTCATTAACGATTTCAATGCGGGCAAGCCCGGTGCGCTTCTCGGCCTGCCAATCGACGACATTATCCCATTTCGCCCCAACTGGATATGGCCGTATTACGCCTACTACCCAATTCTCGCCCTGCCCATATTCTTCGTTAAAACGCGCGAGGAGCTTTATCGCGGGGGGTTTGCCTATGCCGTGGGATGTATAGTCACCTCGGCGTTTTTCCTTTTTTGGCGAACTGAGATGATTCGCCCGGAGGTGACTGGCTTTGACGTTTCATCTGATCTTGTTAGATTGACATATTGCAGAGACAATCCATTTAATTGCTTCCCGAGCCAGCACGTCACATACAGCTATATCGCCGCGTTTATAACGCTTCGTTTGAACAAGAAATTCGGCGTCTTCGCCATTATCTTCGCGACGATAATCGCGCTCTCGACTCTCTTCGTGAAGCAACATTGGTTCGTGGATTTTCCGTCGGGGGTTGCAGTAGCGGGATTGGCATACTTTCTCGCATATAAGACAAATATTGTGGGCAAATTGGGATTGCTTGGGAATCATTAAGGGCGGAACGACAGCTCTTCTGCTATCGGCCTTGCTGTATATAGCTCTTCAACGGCTCGCCAACTTTCGCGCCGACTTCAATTATTATTTGCATAGCTTCATCAAGCTCGAACCCCAGCTCGGCCTCGCTGTGGGCGTCGCTTCCGATTGAGTTCACCGCGACACCGGCGTCGCGCGCCATCTCGAGGATTCGCCGAGAAGGATAGTTTTCCGCGAAACCCTTTTTGCGCGAAGAAGTGTTCACCTCGATGCCCACGCCCGACGAAGCCATCCGGTTAAGAAGCTCGGACGCGCAATCCTCGAATCGCTCGATTAGCGCGTCGCCGTAGAAGGCATGGCCGTATTTCTTAATTGCGTCGAAATGCGCGATCGTCCAAAACAGTCCGCTGTCGATTAACTTCTCCATCGCCGAGACATAGTCCTCCAGCGCGCGCTCGAGTGGAACTGCGCGGTAATATCCGGCGGCCTCGCTCCGGCTGGTGATGCCGATGTTGTCGAGCGAGTGAATCGCGCCAAGGTGGAAATCCGGCCGGTATCTCTCGATGAAATCCGCGACCAAATCGTGGAAATGTCTGCCATAGCTGAACTCGAACCCCGTCAGGACTTCCACCGAACACCGCGTCCGTTCGCACGCGTCTCGAATGTCGCTGATGTAGCGCCGAACGGCGTCATCATTGAGATATGTGAGCCGCCCATCCACGCGCATACAGCGGTCAAGGGGGATGCGCTTGGGGTTGAGGTCGATGTGCGTCGTAAAGCAAATCGCTTGCAGTCCCAATTCATCGGCGCGCCGGAGAAGCCCGTCTATCGAGGCTTTAGAGTCGATGCTAAAGTCCGGGTGAACGTGAAAATCTATCATGGATTATTTGATGTAAGTGAGCTTCAAGTTGGCAGAAGAGCCACCGTCGAACGAAGCTCTGACGAGATACACTCCCGACGGCAAAGATGGGGGAGGAGTCCAGATAAATTCGCGAATTGTGTCGGATCGACCCGAATTGTCAATGACATCAATACAGCGACCAGCGAGGTCGAAGACTTCTATACTTTCAACTCTCCACTCTCCACTCTCAATTTCAATCATCACAGCCGAGTTGAACGGGTTTGGATATGCGGAGACGGTGATCTGCTCCGGAAGCCCGCACTCGGGGACATTCACCGGCGTGTAGTAATCAACGGAGAGCACGAGGCGGTCTAAAGTGGGGTTGTAGCTAATCGTGTCCATGTCGAAGAACGTTGACCACGTCGAGTCGAAGAACGGCCGCTCGGGCAGGGGATCCGAAAAGTATATTACCTTATAAT
>DSAF01000052.1 GCA_011388305.1 Candidatus Zixiibacteriota bacterium
CTTACACTGTCTCCGAGGGCAATACTGCTTTGCTTGTCGCGACCATCGAGAGCGAGAACTTCGCCTTTGCCGACACTATCGCAAATCTCACCGGCTCGGCGAATATCCATGTCTCCCTGCCAATTTCGATAAGCGCAGGCAGTTTCGTGCTGACCGTCGCACTTATCGACGGAGATAGCACGCTATCGGAGATTTCGCGGAATATCACGCTCGCGACGCAGAGGTTTCTCCGATATGCCGAAAGCAAGGAGGAACTTGTCGAGCAGTTGGCGTTAATCGAGAGAGGCTCGGAGCTTCGCCCGATTCGAGACGCGATGAAAAACGCCCCCGAAAAAGTCGATAGCTTGGTAGAAATATTCTGGGCATCCAGAGACCCTACGCCGGGAACGGAGATTAACGAGCTTCGCGAGGAATTTTACCGGCGAGTCGCCACCGCGAACTTGCGATTTCGTGCGGGGCGCGCCGGATGGCGCACGGACAGGGGCAGAATTTACATTCTACACGGCGAGCCGGACGACATCGACAGCCGGCCTTTCTCTGCGGGATATATCGCGTATGAAATATGGTATTATTATAGTCCGCGGCGGACTTTCTACTTTGAAGACCGTCATGGCGACGGAACCTTTCAGCTGATTAGGCAGGAATGATGAGATCTATTCATTACATTATTATTACATTGTTAATTGCCCTCGCAACGCCGACTTTTGGGCTTATTGGAGGCTTTGCCGTCGATGTCAATGTATTCCGAGGGCCGGATGAGGCATCGCTTGTCGAAGTTGTTTGGTCGATTAACCGTGGAAGCCTCGCTTTCGAGCGCTTTGAGGAATCATGGGCAGACACGGTGCTTCTCGACATCGGGATTTTCGACGGGGCGGAAGTCACCGACTCCGCTACGTTAATGCGCATTATCGAGATACCTCGCGGCGAAATGGTGACGCGCGATTACCTTCTTTTCGACAAGTGGACGACCACACTCGAGGAGGGGCAGTATCGCCTCGTCTTCACTGCAGTGGACGTTGGCGACGGCGACACCGTCGAGAGCGAAATCGACTTCACGGTTCGCCCATTCGACAAAGGTCTATGGCTATCCGACATCGCCCTTGCGTCCGAGGTCTCGATGAACCCCGAGGGCGGCATTTTCAACGTCGGCGAGCTAAAAATGTTGCCCAATCCCGCCGGCGCGTTCGGCATTTCTTTTCCCACGATGTTCGTGTATTTCGAGGCCACCGGCGCGCCCGAGGGCGATACGCTCGATGTATCGTTCTCGATTCTCAAGCCCGGCGGCGAGCCGGTGAAGCAATTCGACAAACTTAAAGTGGCGGTGTCAGGGGAAACCACGCCGATTCTTAACGGCTTCGGTGTAATTGGATATCCCGAAGGCGCATATCTTATTCGCGCCGATGTCGAAGCTCGCAAAGCTCCACTTCAAGCGGTGGCCGAGAAGGGATTCACCGTTTCGAAGGGCAGAGTTCGCCCGGAAGCGGCAGTCGCCGGAATAGACACAACGAATCTCGATCGCGAGTATAATTATGTCGCCTATCTCCTAAACACAAATGAGAAAAGAATTTATGAGCGATTGCCCGCCGAGAGCAGGGTGGAGTTTCTCTCGAGATGGTGGGATGAGCGCAACCCTAACCCGCGAACGCCGCAAAACGAGTTCCGCCAAGAAGTTGTATCGCGCTGGCACTATGCTGACGAAGCTTTCGCCGAGAGTGGCTCGGGCGGCGGATGGCAGACCGACAGGGGCAGAGTATTCATCACGCACGGCCCGCCGGACAATATCGAGCGTAGCGAATTCGCCATGCAGAGCAACCCGTGGGAACAGTGGCAATATTTCGCTCTTGAGGGCGGCGTGTTCTTCGTGTTCGCCGATGAACGGGGAATCGGGCGTTATCGCCTCGTTCACTCTACGGCACAGGGCGAAGTTTTCGACCCTTCATGGTTCCAGAAACTAATGGATCCTCACGGAACATCTCGCGATCCAGATAATAGGTGAGCTTGACAAAGCCTGTCAATTTACATATTCTCTATGTTTGACGATCCAATTCGCAAATGAATGAAGAACAGGTAATATCAACCTTTACGCCGATTGTGGCGAAGAACCCGGGCGACCCCCGTTTCGCGCGGCTTGGCGATGCATATCTCACAAAGGGTGACCTCCGAAAGGCGCTGGAGATTCTCACCGCCGGAGTCGGCGCGAACCCCACATATACCACCGGTCAGCAGATTCTCGCCCGCGCGCTCGCCAAAGCCGGCTACCTCAAAGAGGCGCGCGACCGCTTCGAGATTGTCCTGCGCATCGACCCATCCAATGTGGCGGCAATTTGGGAAATCGCGAGAATCGATCTTAAGCAGGGCAAGACGGAGGAAGGCATCGAGCGGCTTAGGGCTTTGCTTTCTCTCGATCCTTTCGACGAGAAGGCCAAGCGCGAGCTGAAAAATCTCAACGTCGATGTGGCCGAGTCCGTTCCTCCTCCACCTCTTCCGCAAGTCGCGCCTCTTCCTGAAGAAGAAAAGACCGCAACTCCCGCGCCCCCTTCAACTGGTGCGATGGAGTTTGAGAAGCTCAAAGGCGGCGCGGCGCCATCGACGGATGAGATTTCGTCAATCGAGAAAGAACTCGAAGAGCTTCTCAAAATGGACATCTCCGATGAGGAAGCCGCTGGTCTCGACATCGAGGAGATGGCCTCGGGCGAGGACTTTGCGCCGCTCGATGTCGCCCCCGAACCGGATGTCATGCCCAGCGAGACTTTCGAGCCGCCCGCCGAAGAGCCTTCGGAGAAGTTAGCAGAGCAGTCGTTCGAAGAGGCTTTCTCGTCGATTGGGGAAGATTTACCGGCATTCGACCTCGAACAAATTGGCGCTTCTGAAGAGGTGGCTGAAGAGCAACCTTATGAGAAGTCGCCTGCCAAGGCTGAAGACACTCCGGCTGTCGAGGAATTGCCTTCATTCGAGATGGAGAAGCCCGCGAAGTCCGAAGCTACCGCCTCAGCCGCCACGACGGACGAGACGGATTTCGCCGAAGACATGCCATCTTTCGAGATGGAAGCTCCGCCGGAAGAGGATTTCGACTTTACGCCGCCCTCGCAGAAACAGTCGATGGAGGCTCCCGCGCCTTCTCCTGAAGTTGTCGAAGAGCCGGACTTGGACGAGACCTTCGATTTTACGCCACCTTCGGAGAGCAAAGACACAGAAGGAGACTTCTTCGATTTCGCGCCGCCGGAGAAGCCTAAGGCAACGCTGGAAAAGCCTCCCAGCATGGCCGATGCCCTCAAGGAGCTTGAAATAGAGGACGAGCCTGCGCCCGCACCACAGCCTGAAGTTGAATCTGTCCCCACCCCAGAAGCGACTCCTGCGCCCGAGCCGGAACTCGATGTCCCGCCGCTAACTATTGAAATACCTGATGATGAGCCGATTACCGACGAAGGGATCGATTTGGCGGAAGATATCCCCACACTGGAAACCGGAGCTACGGACCAGACGGAGGAGAATCTTACGGGCATCGGCGGATACCAGTTCACCGACACAATCGCCGAAAAGCCCGTAGATCCCGATTCTGACGAGGATGGTATCGAAGTCCGCCACGACTTCGAGCCAGCCGACGAAGAATTTGAACTCGAGGGCTTCATAGGAACGGCAGAGTTCAAGCCGCCAGAGGAGTCGCCATCCGGTCCGGAGTTCGTCGATCTCGATTTCGCCGATGAGTTGGATGGGATAGCCCCTAATCCTGAGCCTGAAGAAGAACAGACTGTCGAGGCCGAAAAGGCTATAGAGGAGACTCTCGACGAAGAACTTCCCGACGAGCCAGACCTTCTAACGGTGACGATGGCGGAAATTTACGCCGGACAAGGTGACTTCAAAAAGGCGATTTCGATTTATAAGTCCATCCTCAAAAGAACCGAAGAGGAGAGCGAAATAGACCGAATCGAGAAACGAATCGAGCATCTCACCAAAATTTTGTCATCCGGGATAGATGGCAATACTTCCTGATAACCGGACATTATCTGCACCACTGGCGGGGATATCCGATCCCGTTTATTGCTCATGGGCATTGCGATATGGCGCGGGGCTTGTGTTCAGCGGCATGGTCTGCGCAGAGGGAATCCGCCGGCGCTCGGCAAAGACGCTGGCCCTTCTCGATTTCCCCGAGAACATTCGCCCGCTGGGGATTCAGCTGTTCGATGACGACCCATCGGCTGTTTTCGAGGCGGCGCAATATGTGGAAGGCCTTGGCGTTGATTTAATCGACATCAATCTCGGCTGTCCGGCAAAGAAAGTCTTCCGCAAAGGCGCCGGAGTTCAACTCATGGGCGATCCTAAGGCCGCCGAGGCGGTGGTCAAGGCGGCGGTCTCCGCCGTGTCGATTCCGGTATCGGCGAAAATCCGCACGGGAATTAACGACGCCGAAGCATTCCGCGAAGTAATCCCGCGCCTTGCTGATGCGGGTGCCACGTTCATCACGCTCCA
The DNA here is from genome assembly GCA_011388305.1 of Candidatus Zixiibacteriota bacterium. Lineage (GTDB taxonomy): Bacteria > UBP14 > UBA6098 > UBA6098 > UBA6098 > UBA6098. The sequence continues at coordinate 4,468 of DSAF01000052.1, forward strand.
CGCGAGAACCCGCAAACAGGCCCTTTCGGGAAGTGCCGATTGGAGCAAAATCGCCGAGGCCGTGGAGATTTCCCCCGTGCCGATAGTGGGAAACGGCGATGTCGCTTCCGCCGACGGCGCGCTGAGCATGATTCGCGAGACGGGGTGCGCCGCAGTGATGATAGGCAGAGGCTCTTTGGGCAATCCATGGGTGTTCGCGGAGGTGTCCGGCGCGCTGACAGGCGGTGAAATCCCTCTGCCGCCGAGCGACGAGCAGAGGCTTTCAGCATGTGCACGATATGTAGCCGAATTAGGCGATTTTTACGGCGACGACCGCGCGGGTAAAATCGCACGCAAGCACGTCGGATGGTTCACAAAGGGCATGGCCGACGCCCGAAAAATCCGCGCGAAGGCCTATTCGATGGACAAAGCGAGCGAGATTGTCGAATTTTTGAGTAATTTTCAAACCGAAAAGGAGCAACATGCCGGTTGATGTCTTGGGCAAAATCACGGATAAGAGGATAATCGCGCGCGACACTGTGCGAATCGTTATCGATGCGCCGTCCGTTGCAGAGAACGCCAAGCCCGGGCAATTCGTTATGGTATCGCAGTCTCTGCCCACATTCGACCCCTTCCTGCGAAGGCCGATAGCCATAAGCGGCGCGGAATGGGGCAGAATCGAGCTAATTGTTCGCGTCGTGGGATGGGGCACGGCGGTGCTCGCCAACTCCGAGGAGGGCGATCAGCTTCGCGTTTTAGGCCCGCTGGGCATAGGCTTCCCCCCGCCGGCCGGGCATTTGGCGCTCGTGGCCGGAGGGATAGGCATTGCACCGCTTCTATTCGCCGGAAGAAACTGGGCGAAGTCGCGGCTTTTCTATGGCGAGACCACTGCCGATTGGATTTGCGATCTATCGCGCGAGAAATCCTGCGAGTTCGACATCGCCACCGACGACGGGTCTGTCGGCGAGAAGTGCAACGCCGTCGAGCTTCTGAAGAAGAAGATCGACCAATTCGAGCACGTCTTCGCTTGCGGCCCGGAACCTATGCTTCACGCCATCGCGAAACTTTGCAAACGAAAAAAGATTCCTTGCGCTGTATCTCTCGAGGAGCGCATGGCTTGCGGCGTGGGCGCGTGCCAAGGTTGCACTATTAAGACGAAGAGCGGATACCGGCGAGTCTGCAAGGACGGCCCGGTGTTCGACGCTAACGAAATTATCTGGGAGGAACTCGATGAGCGACCTTGCGGTTAATATTGGGAACGTTCGGCTAAAAAATCCGGTGATGGTCGCCAGCGGCTGTTTTGGCGTGGGGAGGGAATACGGCGAGCTGTTCGATTTGTCATTTCTCGGCGGAATAGTCACGAAGACAGTCACGCTCGAACCGCGCGAGGGCAACCTTCCGCCGCGCGTTTGGGAAACGCCAGCAGGTATGCTCAACTCCATCGGTCTCGCCAACCCAGGCATCTCTGCGTTTATAGAAACGGAAATCCCCTTCTTCAGAGAGCTTGATTGCGCGAAAATTATTAGCATTGCCGGCAAAAATTTCGGCGAGTTCGTGGAGATTATCAAGAAAATCGACGCCCTTGACTGCATCGATGCCATCGAAATCAACGTCAGTTGTCCAAATGTCGAGGAGGGCGGTCTCGCCTTCGGGACATCGCCGGAGACAGTTTCCGGTCTTGTCTCCACGGTGCGCAAAATCACCGAGAAGCCCCTTTGGGTGAAGCTCACGCCGAATGTTACGGACATTGCGGAGATTGGCCGCTCGGCAGTGGACGCCGGCGCGGACGCACTCTGCGCAATTAACACGCTCTCGGCGATGGAGATCGATATCGGACGGCGCGTTTCGAGGCTGGGGAACATCACCGGCGGGCTGTCCGGCGCGGCGATACGCCCCGTCGCACTGGCGAAAGTATTCGCGCTACACCGTGCACTCCCAGATGTCCCTGTTGTGGGCATCGGCGGAATCACCGAGGCGGGCGACGCTATCGCGCATATGCTGGCGGGCGCGTCGGCGGTGCAGGTAGGTTCGGGGATATTCCGCTCGCCGCATCTGCCGATTGAGGTCGTTGTCGGAATAGACCAATATTGCGAATTCTACGATTTCCCCCGCGCAGAAGACCTCACCGGCGCGCTGAATATCGAGGAATAGGTGCGCAGTTTCCGCTCGATAATCCTGCTGGCGTGTTCGCTGATTCTTCTCGGAGGTTGCGTCTCGGCGCCGAGATATGTTGCGCGGAGGCCGGTCAAAGGCCGTCCGGGACAGTTCACGTTCAAAACGCAGGTCGGCATGGCGAGCTACTATGCCGACCAGTTTCACGGGCGCCCGACCGCAAGCGGCCAGATTTTCGACATGAACGCGCTCACCGCCGCACACCGGACACTGCCATTGGGGACGACCGTCCGCGTGACATCTTTAGATACGGGCAAGTCCGTCGAGGTGCTCGTCAACGACAGAGGGCCTTTCGTCAAAGGCAGAGTTATCGATTTATCTAAGGGCGCGGCGGAAAAAATAGGGCTGGCAGAGCGCGGGATTGGCTTGGTTAAAATTGAAGTGATAAGTCGTTAAAACTCTTTAAATTATTGATTTACACAACATTAAGCGAATACTTTCTATGGCCTCCAAAGAAACTTTAAGAA
>DSAF01000148.1 GCA_011388305.1 Candidatus Zixiibacteriota bacterium
CCGTGGGACTCCCTTCGGTCGTCCGTGGGACTCCCTTCGGTCGTCCGTGGGACTCCCTTCGGTCGTCCGTGGGACTCCCTTCGGTCGCAAAAACCCGCCCCACCCCGCGATGTCACCCGATTTGCAGTTCGGGCAAATCGCGCGCCATCGCCCCTTCCCCCGCGCCGGCCGCGCCTTGGTTTTTTCCATTGACTTCGCGCGCCGAACGCCGTATTTTTAGGACATCGAAAGGAAGCTATGAAATTCGCTTTAATTTTGTTTTTGCTACTCGGTGGGCTTTGTTTTGCGGGGGACTGGCGCGCTGTTGCCGATGATATGTCGCTATTGGAGCTTGTGGAGAGATCCCTCGAATGTTCGGGCGAGAACCGCCCTGCGTTGGAGTCTGCGCTTTCGGAAGCCGAGCCGGAGATATTGCCCGGGGTGGTTTTCATGATCGCGAACTCGCCTGCGGTGAACCTCGCGGGATTCGACACGAACAGCCTTCTGGCGGAAATTCGCTTCGCATATCGGACGCGCGAGCTTTTCCCGTGGGTGGCGGAGATTGGCGACGATTTATTCTTGCACTATGTGCTCCCAAATCAGGTGACGCAAGAGCCGTTGACATATTACCGCGAATTCTTTCTCGATGAGCTGTTGCCCTTGGTTGACACGCTTAAGACGGCGACGGACGCGGCGATTGCAGTCAACTATTGGTGCGGCGAACGCGTGAAATTTCAGCAGACGCAGAGGCAGGATCAGGGCGTCTTCCAGACGCTCAGCTCGGGCTTCGGGCGTTGCGAGGAGATGATGATTGTTCATGTCAGCGCACTGCGGTCGGTGGGCATCCCTGCGCGGCAGGCGTGGACTCCTTATTGGGCGACATCGGACAACAATCACGCATGGACGGAGCTATATGCCGACGGCGCATGGCATTACACGGGCGCCTGCGAGCCGAGGCCTACGCTGGATGACGCTTGGTTCACCAACACATCGAGGCGCGCGGCGGTTATCTTCTCCGTGGCGATGGGCGTTCCGCCGCGCGGCACGGACATCATCTATCGCGAGCGCGAGAAGTTCGCGATAATCAATTCGTTTCCGCACTATGTCGAAAGCCCCGCAGTGGTTAATGTTTTCGCCGATGGCGACAGCGTGAACGTCTATCTGTGCGTGTTCAACTTCGGGGCTTTGCGCCCGATAATGCGCCTAACCGCCGAAAACGGCGAGCCTGCGACGTTACACATCGGAAGGGGCGAGTTTTTCATAACGGCGGGCGATGGCGAGTCGTTCGATTGGGCGAAGGTGGAGGCGGATTTCGGCGACACTGTCAACCTGACGCTTGAGCCGCGCCCGATGGACGAAATGGGGGCGCAGGCGTTTTGGCTACGGTATCCCGTATTGGAATAGGCAGAGCGACGAAACCGATGGCGGGAGAGGCGCTCGACTCTCAACTATTAACTCATTTGCCAGAGCTTGAGGCCTGACGCTTCGTTGAATTCGCGTGAAATCGGTGATGTCGGTGTGAAGATGATTTCGCCGGTGACGGAGATTCTCCCATGAAAAAGATGGCCGCCTTCACAGGCGAAATCCCCGCGCCCGAGGACGACATGACAATGGACAATCGGCGCGCCACCGCGGTCTCTCGCGAAATTGCCCATCAACGACAGTAGCTCCCTCTGACCGAGAATCTCGCGCCTTCGGTATTCTTTGTTCTCCAAATCGAACCAGCCGATTTCGGCCTCGTTCATCGCGCCAATGCCGGAGAAAACACCGCCCTCGATGCCCTCGGCTTCCGCGAACGCGATGACGGATTCGAGCACTTCGTCCCCAATTTCGAGGGCGATGAGATATAAATCGTTTTCTTTGCGATATTGCATGATTTTTTCCGTTTCAGTTATTCATTTCGAAAGTGATTTTTCGGGGTGTAGCTCATCGTTATTTAACTCCTTAATTGAGAGTGTTTTAGCAATTGAGTAATATAACTACAAACACGCGAAAATCCTCCCTTTTTTAATGGTGGTCAATTGACATATTCTCCCCCCTTGAAACTGGATTATGGGTTTTCAGAATCGGAGCGCTGTATCGAAGTATTTACCGAACAAATTTATTTCGAAAAGACCTTGACAAAACAAATTTCGTAGATATTTTGAACGCTTTGAAGCTCCGCTCTGCGGCGCAAGAAATACGACTATATAAATTGGAGGATATATGCCAAGACGCAGAAGACCCGCAAAAAGAGAAATCGAGCCGGATTACAGGTATAATTCCAAGCTCGTCGCTAAGTTCATTAACTATATTATGCTTCAAGGCAAGAAGTCCACATCGCAGGCCGTAGTCTATCAGGCCTTCGATATTATCGAGGAACGGACAAAGCAACCGGGAATCGATGTCTTTGAAAAGGCGGTCGAGAATGTTCGCCCGCAACTTACTGTCAAGCCGAGGCGCGTCGGCGGCGCGACATACCAAGTCCCGATGGATGTGCCCGAGGACAGACAAATAACACTCGCTCTTAAATGGCTTATACAATATTCCCGTGCCCGTGGAGACCACGGCATGGCAAGGAAACTCGCAAACGAGCTTATCGCCGCCTCGGAAAACGAAGGCGGAGCGGTGAAGAAGAAAGTCGATACGCACAAGATGGCCAAGGCCAACCGAGCGTTCGCACATTACCGCTGGTAAAAGCTTTTCGGACGAAAAGTCCGAAGATAGCTAATCCCCTTTCAGTAGCGCCTTTCCGAAGGCGCTATTTTTTATGCGCAAATCTCCGGAGAGAAAGGGATAGGCTCATCGCATAAAACCTAACTATAAAGGGAAATCATGAACTTGACAGGAATAGTCAAAACCGCTGTAAAAATTGACAACACCCTCGAGGACGTCCTTTTGTCCAACATAGGTGTGAACACGCCGCTGGAGCAGGTGCATAATAGTCTGCCTCTGCCGAGGGCGCATGTCGAGAGGATAATCGACGACCTCATCGAGAAGAAGCTACTCGTCAGGCAGTTCGGCAAGAAGAACGAGGTTCTGCTTGACAGGCTCGAACTTCTGGAGAGGTTTCCCGGAAACGGCTTTGCCCGTCGAGCCGGTTAAATCTTGCGGATAAGTATCCAGTTATCGGAGAACCTCGCGCGGGACTCGATGAATTCCTTGAACTTGGGATATTCCCTCGTGGAAATCAGCGGCGAGTGCGTTTGCGAGGTCGTCTGGCGATAGACGATGCTGTTGCCCTCGAGAGTAATCTCCCCGCGAAATTCCGTGAACTTCGTCGAGAAGTTCGCGCTCGCGGGGAGATGCTCTATTTCGTATCCATCGGGAAGTTCGATGTTAATTATCTTCTCGCCGAAGGAGTTCCCGCGCAGGGCAAACGGCAGTCTGCGCGTCGCCGGTGCAACCTGACCTGCGCCGAAATCCACAGTCGGGAGTTTGAACGCGAGTATCTCCTCGCCCGCGCCTACCGCGAACCCCGGAATGTGAACCCTGTAGGAGACCTCGACCTCCTCTTCGAGCGACTTGAAGCCCGTCAGCGTGTAATCTACAAGTGTCGCCATGTCGTCGATTCGCTTGGCGAGGCTCTCGAAGTGGTTGTCAAGCTCGCGGGGCTTGTCGTTTTTGCGGTATCGGAAATGCTCCTGCCCCGTCGGGCCAACGGACTGGACGGTGTATGTGACATCGAGTGCGCCATCGGGATGGAGAACGCAATCGAATCTGGGGATTTGATACGCGAAATTCCCCGGAAGGCGGGGAAGCTCCTCCGGCCTTGCGCCGGTTTTCGCCACGGGGAGAACGACGACGCCAGCCTGCAATTGCTTGTCATATCGAAGATACTCATCGGGGTAAAGGTATCTGTTCGTCTCGCCGTCTTGCACGCGGACGCGAATGTCCCTGAAATGCTCGATGTTGAGCATTTTAATCGGCAGAGGATAATCGAGGCTCGGGCCGATTAGCACGAGGTCAGCGGAAATTCCCGCCTCGACCAAGAAGCAATAGAGCACAAACACCAGCTCGTGTCGAGCCATCCGAGATGATATCAGAAGTTGCGAAAGCGGCTTGGGATATGGATAATAGCTGTTCATCCCAACCCAGTTGGTCATGAAATTCTCCGCGACGAAGTTATAAACTTGTTCCAGCGAGGGATTGCCGTCGGGGAAGCGCTCGGCGAGGCGACTTCTGACCTCGTCTCGCGCATCGAACGCCTCTTCTACTTTCCTCGCGTATTCTGCGGAGAGTTTCGAGAGGTCGGCAGGGATAGTCACGGCTATGTTCGGGAGCACCAAATCGGGGTTGGGCAACATGCTTTCCTGTAAATACGGCTCTATGTCGGTCATGCGCCATGTGCGGACGGAATAGCCATCGCGCTTCGATTTCTTGGCCTTTGGGGCTTTGAACTCCCGGATTTCGACGCGCGAGTTGCCTTTCTCGGCAAGCTCGAAGATCGACTCGATTATCGGCTCTGTGTCATAGAACTGCCAAGTGAGATTTAGGCCGTTGAACATGTCTATTTGGTTGAACTTTTTCGACACGCGATAGTCCACAACACTTCCGAGCGACACGCCTGTGATTGCAAACTTTTTCGCTCTTTGGCGCTGATAATCCGCAAGGTATGGATTGGTGCTTCCATCCTCGATTGCGTTGTCGGCAACTGTGCTAATTCGGGAGATGCCCACCGAGCGGGCGAATTCGACCTCGACCTCGTGGACGTCCTCGAAATATGTCGTTGACCAGTTGGCCACGCTCTTGCCGCTCTCGTTGGCGACATAATATATATATCGCTCGATGAACTCCGCCGTGCCGTCCTCGTGAAGAATAAGCTCGGCCTTTTCATAAAGGGCAATGTGCCCCGCATCGGTGAATTTACGGCTAACCTCGTCTGCCGTTTCGAGAGCTTCTTCCAAAATCTTGTCGTCGATATCGAAGCGCGTTCGCCAGTCGTCGCCGGGGCGCCATGTGCCAAGGTCTATGCTTCGGACATCTGCGGGGTCGAGTTCAATTCTGCCGTCCGGCGAATCGAACACCAGCACTTCCTCGGAGATTCGCACCAGCTCGCCGATATGCTCGCTCCCGTCGCGCATGTATATAATGTCACGATGTTTGGCGAAAATCGAGCCGGCGATTACAGCGGCGATAAGAACAATTAAAATCAGTTTATTTGTTTTCATAATTCCCCCTACTCTTCCGAAAGGAAGATTCTCTCTTTGACATAAGCCATAATTTTCTCGGCGTCTGCCTTGTATTCGGCGTAATCCGAGATTGGAATGCGGAGTTTTTTCACGCGGTAGCGGTCGGTGAAGCGGATGGTATTGCCATCGACCTCGTAATTCGCAACGTAATCGAAATATTCGTTCGACAGCTCGAACCTCTCGGGGACGAAGCGGACTGTGTAATTATCCGCCAGCGTGAACGTCACATCGTGGGTGCGCATGAATGTCATGTCCGACTTCTTGCCGAAATTGGGGTCGCTAAGCTCGATTTCGGGAAAAGAATACCGAAGCGCCGGGACTTCCAGAAGAAGATAATTCCCCGCCTCAATTGTGTAATCATCGACTTCGTAGCTGAATTCCATGAGGAATGGCTTGGATATGTCTCGGATATTGGCCAGCGCAAAGTCGCTCAAGCGCCCGCCAGCCTTGCGCTGGGAGACGAACTGCTCGACAATCATCTCGTGCCTCTGCTCGGGCATATACTCGAAATATCCTCGGTATCCGGCCTCCATGTCGCCGGTGAACCACATGCTGTCAGAGATTATGGCGCTTCCGTCCGCGCGGAGTTCAACGAGGGTGACGCTCTGCATCGAGTTGTTCTCCGCCGGAATCGGCGGATTATAGACAATCTCGCCGCGGACGTAATTGGCGTAATAAAGGTCGCAGTCGCCCATAGAATATGTCGGGAAGCGGTGAAGGTTTCCCGTCGCATCGAGGACGTGGCGTTCGCCGTCCCACCAAACCTCGTTAATTGCGTGATTGCCTCCCCAAAACGGGAAGCGCGATCTATCCATGAAACCCGCGTCGTTGGTCATCACGATAATGGGATACGATCTTATGCCCACGACCTCGAGCAGTGCGCTGAAAAGTATGGCCTTGTCGGAGCAGTCACCGTATTTGTTATCGAGCGTAATCTGCGCATAGTGCCCGCCGAAACGGCTCGCCAGCGCGCCTTTGACGCTGATGTATCGGATGTTCCGTTGAACCCAATGGTAAATTTCCGCGATTTTCTCTTTCTCGCTCTCGAGGTCGCCCACAATTGCGCGGGCGAGGCTGTCAATCTCCGGCGTGATTTTGATATGCTCGCGGTGAAGTCTCCCGAAACGCTCATGATAATAAGAATAGTCGGGGTAAAGCCCAGCATGGACGCTGGGGGCTATCGTCGTATATCCCATCGAGTTCGACTCCCAAATCAACGGCTCGACATCTCTCAGCTCCCAAGTATATATCGTGCTACTGTCCGTGCGCGTGATGACCGGCTCCGGCGTGCCGACGAACTTGGGTAGCTCCTTGATTGTCTGCCCGATGTATGGGTCGTTGGCATCGAGAAGGAAAGTTTCGTAGAATAGCTCTCTCCCCGCCGGAACCTCGAATTCGCACTTGGAGAGTTTAGCAGGCTCGCCGCTCTGGAAGAAGAATCTCGGCTGAAAAAGTTCGGGGTCTTCCGGCGCGTATTCTTCGTCGATGTATCCATACTCCACGATTGAGCCGATATCGACTGCGGGGATGGTCAGCGACATGGCCGTCCCCTGCCCGAAGAACACCTCGCCGCGCGTAGGCTCGGAGAATGTTATGTCGTCGGGGCTATACTCGTGGACGGTGCCGTCGGGCGAGATGCTCCGCGCATAGAGAACATCTATGCGGTTGATGCCCTCATCGATATACCATGCGCGCGTCCCCCACCATTTGGTGTCCTGCGTGAGGACTTTGCCCGCGAAGCGATATTCGTTGAGGATTCTGCCATCGGATGTGAGAGTCTGTTTCCCGTAGTCGAGGAAAATGAGGCCTTTCGCGCTCGGCTCGGCCTCCTCCATCTCCTCGGCGAGACGACGATACTCGTCCCAGCGCTCCTGTGTCCAGCGGTATTCTTCGCGGACTTCGGTGCCCGCCGCTTTCACATCGCCGAGAAGC
>DSAF01000028.1 GCA_011388305.1 Candidatus Zixiibacteriota bacterium
AAGGAGAATATGGATAAGTTAATAAACATATCAGAAGCCGCACTCATCGCTGTTCATGCGCTGGCGGAAATCGCGGGCTTCTCTGACTGCGCCTGCTCGGAGAACGCCGACAGCGCGAAAGAATGCCTATCCACACAACAGCTCGCCGAACGCATGGGCATTTCGAGCAATCATCTCTCCAAAGTCCTGCAGGCATTGCAGAGAAAAGGCCTCATCCGCTCCGTGCGCGGGCCTACCGGAGGATATTGCCTCGCCAAACCCGCAAGCGAAATCAACTTCCGCGAGGTTATCGAGATAATCGACGGGCCTCTGCCAACCGTGAATTGCATATTCCGTAGCTCGAAATGCAACCGCGGAGAGTGCATCTTCGGCGACATGATTTCATCCGTCAACACAATAATCACCGATACATTATCTAAAACCGCCCTGTCGAATTTCAGGGCAAAGGAGGTCACAAGTGGCTAACGAACCGCTCAAAATGTTCTGTTATCAATGTTCCCGCACCGCCCACGGCACAGGTTGCACCGTTCAGGGAGTTTGCGGCAAAGTCCCTACAGTCGCGAGGTTGCAGGACAATCTCCTGCTCGCCGCCAAGGGAATGTCCGCGTATCTCTACCACGCCCGCGAGCTGGGATACACCGACGATGTCGTCGATAATTTCCTCGAAAGGGTGTTCTACGCGACATTCACGAATGTCAACTTCGACGCGGGAGACCTCGTCCAATTAGCGCTCGAGGCCGGCCAAATGGCCATTCGCACGATGCGCATGCTCAAAAAGGCGCACATCGAGCATTACGGCGAGCCGGAACCGACGGTCGTCCAGACCGGCACGCGCAAGGGTAAGGGTATTCTCGTCACAGGCCACAGCCTCAAAGCCCTCGAGGAGCTTCTCAAGCAGACCGAAGGCACGGGAATCAACATCTACACGCACTCGGAGATGCTACCCGCGCACGGCTATCCCGTCCTGAAAAAGTTCAAGCACCTCGCCGGAAACCTCGGCAAGGCATGGTTCGACCAGAAAACGCTCTTCGCCGAGTATCCAGTCGCGATTCTCGTGACGTCGAACTGCATTATGCCCGCGAAAGAAGAATACATCGACCGCCTGTTCACGACGGGGCCGGTGCGCATGCCCGGCGCAAAGAACATCGAGGGCTTCGACTTCTCCGAGGTCATCGAGAAGGCGAAATCGCTTCCCGATCTCCCCGAAAAGCAGGGCGAACACACGCTCACGACTGGCTTCTCCGCTGGAACCGTTCTTCCGCTGGCCGGCAAAATCAAAGAGCTTGTCGAATCGGGCAAGATTCGCCATTTCTTCCTCGTCGGCGGTTGCGACGCGCCGCATCCGAAATCGCCCTACTACCGCGAGTTTGTCGAGAAACTGCCGAAGGACACAATCGTCCTGACGCTCGCGTGCGGCAAGTTCCGCTTCAATGACCTCGATCTCGGTGACATCGAGGGCATCCCCCGCCTTATCGACCTCGGACAGTGCAACGACAGCATTGTCGCGGTTGATATTGCCGTTGCCCTCGCGGATCTGTTCGGTGTCGGGGTCAATGATTTGCCGCTGTCTTTGAACATCAGCTGGATGGAGCAAAAGGCGGTGACGATTTTCTGGGCGCTACTCTCGCTTGGCATCAAGGGAATCACGCTCGGGCCGATAATGCCCGCATGGGTGAACGACGACATCGCGAAAGTCCTCGTCGAGACTTACGGCGTCCGCCTCATCGACACCCCCGAGGCCGACATCGCGAGGATGATGGGGGAGTAGGTTTTAGGTGTTGGGTTATGGGTTATAGGCATTACGCGAAGGGCGTTATGAAAACGCCAAATTGCCGTAGGGGCAGGTTTCAAACCCGCCCTTTTATCTCGTCAATAAACCCCTGAACAAAGGACACAACATGAAAATAATAAAAAACTCCGATTCGACAGCCTTCGACAACCACCACGGCGTCGATGTCCGCAAGCTATATGACACTAAGCACGCCATGGCTTCGCACATGACAATTTCGCCCGGCCAGTCGCTCAAGCGCCACACGACGCCGGTCGATGTTTTCTTCTATGTGCTGGAGGGCGAGGGCGTGGTCGAAGTCGGCGACGAGCGCGAGACCGTCGGTGCGGATACGATAATCGACAGCCCCGCGGATATCCCGCACTGTTGGTTCAACGAGAGCACTGCGCCGCTCCGAATCCTCATTGTGAAAGTCCCGCGCCCGACAAAACCAAGCAAATTCGAATGATTCGTTTCGGTTTGAGTAATACGAGAGGGCGTTTTACACCCGTCCTTTTGTTTTTCGCTTTGAACGGGCTTCCCGCTTATAAAGCTTTCAACACATAAGGTTAGCCATTCTCGCCTATGCGAAAGACGCCGATATTTTTTGTGGGGCGAAGTTGAGATAGATAAATCATATTTTGGTGGCCGGAGAAAAGCCTGTTTTCGGCATTAAACAAGTTTTGCTAAAGAGAGATTGATGTCACATCATGGCATATCTCCTGTGAGATTCCCTTTGCATTTGAAAGAATGCCAACATTATCGCATAGGCGAGGAATCCAACGAACCGCAAACGAAAAATTCTTATTCCCTCTCGCTCACGGGGCCGCGCAGAGCCTTCTTCTCGGCTTGCTTGCGTTTCTCTTCGAGCATCTTCTCCTTGGAGCGCCTGCCTCTGCGCTCTTTTTGCTTGCGGATTTTGTATTGCTTTTTCTCGCGGGCGCTCATCACGCCTTCGCGTTGTTCTTCGATTTTCTCGCAGAGAATTCTCCGCGCGAGGAAGCGGTTAAGCTCGCGAGAGCGGGATTGTTGCACTTTAACCTCTATGCCCGTAGGCTCGTGCTTGAGATAGACGCAGTTGGCGGTCTTGTTTTGTTTCTGGCCGCCTCTGCCCGAGCCATGGATAAACTTCTCGGTCAGGTCTTCCTCGCGGATGCCGAGTGCGCTCATGCGCTTTTTAAGCTCATCGGTTTTATCTTGTCGGACGAAAGCCATAATCTCCAGTCTAACATCAACTTCCGTAGGGGAGGGGCTCAGCCCTCTCGTTCTAAGTCATTGTGAGGAACAGGGTGACGAAGCAATCTCGCGATTCCTCTGTCATTTCGAAGCGAAGCGAGAAATCTCGTTCTCTAGTGAACATATGAGATTGCCGCGTTGTCCCTGCAGGACTCCCTTTGACAGGATCAGGGCATCGCCTCGCAATGACAGCAAATAACGGAAGGCGCAATGCCTTCTTCTACTTGGCCTTTTTGGCCTTCTTGTCCGCTCTTTTTTCCTTGAGCGTCTTCAAGGGTGCTTTCTTGTTGGATTTTTTCACTTTCTCTTTGTTCGCTATGTTTCTCCTTATTGAGTGTTTTCGATAATTTATTTTCCCTAAAATCTGTATGACATGCCCATCCAGATGCTCGCCAGCGAGTAGCTCCCGCCGAGACGTGTGCCATCGACATCCCAGTCGGAGAACTGCGCGGCCAAATCGAGACTGATAAGCTCGCTTACGAGGAAGCCGAGGCCTCCGGAGATGGTGTTCCGCGTTCTGTCTGCGCCATCGGCGAGATATGCAATCGGCTCTTGGGAGTATCCTCCGCGAAGGCGAAGCGCCGCCACGGGAATCGTGGCCTCCGCCCCCGCCGACCATCGAAGTGTCGCGCGGAACGAGTCGTCCATAAGGCGGTTCTGGCTCAATATCCATGCGGGCTTGTTGTATTCGATTTGCCGCCAATCGACATATTCGGCATCGCCGGCGAAAAGAAGCCAGCTTGTCGGGCGCACGGCGATTCCGCCGCCGAATTTCCACGGAAGCACCAGCTCGAAGCTCTGAACGATGTCGTAATCCTCTTGATATACTATCCAGCCGGTGGTGACCGAGTCGAAGCGCTGAATGCCGTCCTCGTCTATCATCAGCGCCGTGGGCGTGGATATATACGCGCCGATTTGCACGAACCTATTCGGCACAAGAGAAAGCCCGAAGCGCGCGCCAATTCCGGCATATCCGTCGGTGATGTCATCGGCGAAAATCTTGCGCTCGACGGTGTCCGGCCAGTGTGCTCCGCCGGGGTTTTGCACATCGTTGAACCAGCTGTATCGCTCGCCGCCGGTGTAGAACTCTACCGCGCCGCCCACGGACATTATCGGCGATACCTGCACGCCACCGCCAATCGAGAATTTACCCAGCCCACCTCGAACCGACTCATCTATTTTATAAGACAGGCCGTCGTCACCGATTGCCTCTGCGCGAAGCCTTCGGTCGAAGGAGTTCGTCCGCACGAAGCCAATCCCGAACGCGAGGCCGCCTTGCTCTGTGGGCACGGGAATCACGCCGCCGAGATTCTGAAGCTTGACATAGCTGTCAGAGCCAGTGCCGGCGAGCTTGCCATCGAGCCTGCTATCGTATGAAAGCGCGTCGTATTGTAGCGCTCCGGCCACCTCGAAACGATATATATATGCGAGGTTAGCGGGGTTGTAGAACAGCGATGTGTAATCCTCCGTGATAGCCACACCTGCCCCGCCCATGCCAGCAGAACGGATGCCGAACGCAAGGTGCCTGTCCGAGGCGGGAACAAAGTCCGCCCAGCCCTCCGATGCGAGTCGTTGGCCAAAAGCCGCAAACGAAGCGACACAAATCAGGGCGATGATGATTGCTCTTTTCATTTAAGTCTCCTTCTAATCGAGGCCGCGACGTCTGGGCGTGCGCTCGTTTTGGTTTTCTTGTGGAGTATCGCCTCCGCTATCATCGGAATCTTGACTCTCTGACGGCCTGCGAGTTTCGCGGCTTTCCGATGGTTCAGTGGCGCGTTCGATGAGCGAAGGTATTACCTCGTCGAGTCCTCGGCGGCGCTCGTGTCTTTCTCGCACAGCCGGCGGTGCCGGCGAGGGCGAGTAGTTATCCCACCAATACCGCTGGTCGAGCCACCAAGGATACCTGTAGTAGTAATCCCAAGGCGAACACCACGAGCAATAGCTTCGATAGTATCGCGGATAGTAGTTTTGCTCCTCCCATCGCTCGGCGGTAGTTTCGTCCGGCGGGCGAATTAGGATTTTCGTGTAGCATCCGCCAAGAATCACGGCGAGCGACAAGATTGCAACTATTGCGAATATCTTCTTCATATCAACCTCCTTATGTTTTATTACGCACTATCTGTGCCAAACTACAATCTTATGATTATCAAGGAGATAAGCTAAGGGACTTCGAAGATTGTGCACAGAAAATTTTTCTTCGCACATTATTTGTGCAAAGAGGCTATACTTGAAACGATGGGGATAATTGTAATCGGGCAGGTAAATGGATTAGCACACTTAGCTGGCTGAATGATTGTAATCCATTCTTGTATAAGGAGAAACTATCAGGTTTTTTATGAAACAACGCGAGATTTATCGCTCCATGGCCATCGCCATGAACTCGCCCTCACAGACAACCTCGCCATCGACGAAGCCCTTTCCCGCGAATTTGCACAGCCCACGCTTGAAACTCCGCATCTCCACGCGGAAGGTGACGGTGTCCCCCGGCGTCACGCCCTTGCGGAAGCGGACTTTATCCACGCCGAGAAAATATGTGACGTGCTCTTCGGGGTCGTCATAAGCGTCCATCATGAGGAACGCGCCGGTCTGAGCGATTCCCTCGATGAGAAGCACGCCGGGCATTATCGGGTGTCCGGGGAAATGGCCTTGGAAAAACGGCTCGTTCGCTGTGACGTTTTTTCGCGTAATCGCCCATTTGCCCTTCTCGAAATCGACCACCTCATCTACCATGAGGAACGGATAACGATGCGGCAATATCTTCATGATTCCGGAGGCATCGAGGATGGCGCGTTTTTTCGTGGGGCCGTATTGGCCGGCGATTTCAAGCTTCTCCTTCTGTTTCTTTATCAGCTTGACAAGCTCGATATTCGCCGAGTGTCCCGAGCGCGCGCCGAGAACGAAACCCTTGAGCGGGAAGCCCAGAAGGTGCATATCGCCCAGAAGGTCGAGGACTTTATGGCGCACCGGCTCGTTGTAGAATCTCTGCTCGATGCCCGCCAGAAGCGGATTGCCCTCGACTTTGAGTTGAACACTCGGGTCAACATCGAAGTTCTCACGGAGAAACTTGTCGTCCTCATCGGTGAATTCTTTATCGATTATGACAAGCGCGTTTTCCGGGTTGCCGCCTTTGATGAGGCCGTCTTTGAGAAGGTGTTCGACTTCCGAGAGAAAGCAGAACGTCCGCGCGGACGAGAATTCTTCGAGAAACTCCTCCTCGAGATCCACGAGAGTGGTATATTGCGTGCCGAGCGCCGGATTTCTGTAATCCACCATGAATGTCACGCGGTATCCATCGAACGGCACGACATGGATGTCCGTGGCGCGGGCAACATCGTGATATTGGATAATCTCGCCAACAACAAAATACTGGCGTTCGACATCCTGCTGGACAATGCCGGCTTCGATGAGCTTATCCGCAAACGGGCGCGCACTTCCATCGAGGACGGGCGGCTCTTCGGCGGAGAGGGCTATCTCGATGTTGTCTATCTGCAATCCGGCACATGCCGCGAGAACATGCTCGACCGTCGTCACGCGGTGGCCTTCGGAATTGGCGAGTGTCGTGCCCCGGACGTGCTCGCCGGTGGCATTATCGATAGAGGCCAGAATCCTCGCCTCCGGCCCGATATCCTCCCGCACGAACACCGCCCAAGTATTAGGCGGGGCGGGACGAAAAGTAAGCCGGACGGGCTTCCCCGTGTGAAGACCGATGCCCTCGATGCTGACTTCGCGCTCAATAGTGCTTTGAAATTTTCTCATATATACTCCTCGAATACCAGCATTATACGAAGCTAATGCCCTATGAGCAAGCGAAATATTCAGGTTATTTGTGTTGTTTTCGAGCAGTCTTATGTCAAGTTCTCTCGGATTCGCTCTACTGATGGGCGTTCAATGACGCCGCGTTCTGTGATAATTGCCGTGATTAGTTTCGACGGTGTCACATCGAACGCGGGGTTAAGTGCCGGGGAATCATTGCACGCCCAGCAAGCATCGCCCCAACCATGGACTTCGCGGGAATCGCGGAACTCTATTTCTATTTCTTCGCCGGATTTAAGAGACAAGTCGAAAG
>DSAF01000136.1 GCA_011388305.1 Candidatus Zixiibacteriota bacterium
CCACCACAATGAGGCCGATGGGCACTCTGCGCATGAGTCTGCGGACTTTCGCCCGCATATCGAGAACCGTGAGGTTGGGCGTATCGTCAATGTAAATAGGGGCGGAAGACAGCGCGCTCAAGTTCATCCCGATGCGCTTGAAATCTTTGCCGGAGAGGGTGCCGTTGCGGAGCCGGTGAGCATCGACTTTGAACTTGCTGGACATAAGACGCATGACCACTTGTTCTTTGGCCATTTCAAGAGAAAACACGGCAACCGGCGTTTTCTCCTCGATAGCGACATTGAGGGTGATGCCCAGCGAGAGGGCGGTTTTACCCATCGACGGCCTCGCGGCGAGGATAATGTAATCCGACGGATGCATGCCGCTTGTCATGTCGTCAAGCTCGAAAAAACCGGTGGGCAGGCCGGTGACGGAGTGATCACTCTGGCGAACCTCCTCGAGGTGCTCGTATGTCTCCGGCAGAATTTCGCCGAGCGAGGCGAAATCGCCTTTGATGCGCCTCTCGACGATGTTAAAAATGGATTGCTCGACCGAGTCTAAAAGGTCGCCGACATTCTGCGTCTCGGAATAGGCCTTGCTGACGATGTCGCTACCGGCGTGAATGAGCGAGCGCAAGATGGCCTTCTCGCGGATAATCTCCGCATGATAGTTGAGGTTTCCGGCAGTCACCACGGAGGACATTAGCGAGGCGAGATAGCTCCTCCCGCCAACGGCTTCCAGCTCGCCGGAGCGGGACAACTCTTCGGAAAGTGTGACAATATCGACAGGACACTGGATTTCGGCGAGGCGTTGCATCGCCTCAAAAACTTTCACGTGGTTCGTGCGGTAGAAGACGTTGGGTTCGAGAAGTTCGAGGCCTCTGTCCAGCGCATCGGCCTCGAGCATCATCGCGCCCAAAACGGCCATCTCGACTTCAACATTCTGCGGCGGCATCCTCTCTTCCGGCATCATCCCTCCCTCGGCAATTCCAAATCGGCGATTCTCATAAGCGTTTTCATGTCCTCCCAAACCGGCACTTTGCCCGCAGAATTGCGAAGCAAGTATGCCGGATGATACGTGACGACGACGGGAACTTCGCCATCGCCCGTCGCGAAGCTGTGGACTTTTCCGCGAAGGTTTCCGAGAGTCGCATCCGTGCCGAGCAGGTTCTGCGCGGCCACTCTGCCGAGGCAACAAATCACTTTCGGCGCGATAGCCTCGATTTGCCGCATCAATACGGGCATGCACATCTCGACCTCGTCGGCCTCCGGGTCGCGGTTGTTCGGCGGGCGGCATTTGAGGATATTCGCGATGTAGATTCCGCTCGCGCGGGAGAGTCCCATCGCGGTGAATATCTTGTCGAGAAGCTGTCCCGCCCTTCCTACGAAGGGCTTGCCGATTCGGTCTTCGTCTGCGCCGGGAGCCTCGCCGATGAACATGATTTCGGCATTCGGGTCGCCCACGCCGAAGACGAGCTTGTTTCGCCCTGCGGAGAGCTTGCACAGCTTGCAGTCGGCGATGTCGGCCTCGATTTGCCGGAGAATCTCGCCTCTTTGAGAATTGTCTTCGGGCGATTCTTCACCGGGAAGGCGGACAAGCTCGGTTTCGCCCATATCTATCATCCTTCGAATAATTTGCGCGCGCGTTTTGGGAATGTTGTTTTCCATGTTGACTATAATAAACGCATAAACGGTGTTGGCAACAACATTTATAATCGGCTAATATCCTGTGGATAAGATGTTATCAATTTCATGAAAATTCCGCCTGAATCTTTGTAAGTAAATAATTCTGCGAACTTTGCGATGTTGATAAGCCCGCCGAGGAAAAAAGTCGATTTATCGTTTGCGTTCGCCGCGCGATGGAATATCATGTAGGTATGAAAAACATTATCGTATCGCCATCTATATTGGCCGCCAATTTCGGGCGCTTGGGAGATGAGGTTCGCGCGGTCGAGTCCGCGGGCGCCGGGCTTCTCCACCTCGACATCATGGACGGCCACTTCGTCCCGAATATCAGCTTCGGCCCGAAAGTATCGAGCTTTGCGCTCAAAAACTGCAATCTCCCCGCCGATGCTCACCTGATGGTCTCCGAGCCTCTGAAATGGGCGCCCGAGTTCGCGAAAATCGGATGCGAGTTCATCTCGTTCCACGATGAGGCCGTGCCGAGGCGCGAGCTTTCACGGGCTATCGCGGAGATTGCCGCCTTGGGCGTCAAAGTCGGCGTTGCGTTCAATCCGGATAACGATATGTCCTCGCTATCGGGGATTGTCGATGACATCGACCTCATCCTCATTATGACTGTGTTCCCGGGGTTCGCCGGTCAGAGCTTCCTCGAATCGGGTTTGAATAATCTCCACAAGGCTTCTGCAATCCGCGACGCCGGCACGAGGAAACCGCTCATCGCAGTTGACGGCGGCGTGAACCTCGACACGGCGGGCAGGGTCATTTCCGCCGGCGCGGACATATTGGTGATGGGGTCTGCGCTTTATGCCTCTGGCGACTATGCCGAGACCATCCGCAGAGTGAAGGCTTTGGGCGCGTGTCGGCCAGGAGGGAAAACCTCGTAGATGCACTGTCATTCGAGTCTCAGCGGGAGAACTCCTCATGTTGCGTGAGACTTCTCTTCGCTAACGCTCTCCTCAAAAAAACAAGATGACGAGTCAATAAACGATGCAAGTGCTGAGGCGAAGTGATTCTGATGCGCCCGAATCCGCCGTTAAGCGGTTGAATGAGCTTGACAAGGACAAAATTTTTACTAATTTGAAGGCCGACTTTGAGGGTGTTGGCAATTGCGATGTCTCTTATGAATTGAGATCGAGCACTTTCTCGCCCCCGTAGCTCAGGAGGATAGAGCGGCGGTTTCCTAAACCGTAGGTCGCCCGTTCAAGTCGGGCCGGGGGTAAGTTTTATGATTGTATTCACGAAATTTTTCAGTATCATAATAAGGTTAATAGTTGCCCTTATGGAGGATAAATGGCAAAACATGACATGAAAGAAGACCGCTTCGTCACATCGATGGCAAGAGGCGCATCATACGCGAAAGAGAACATCCAAAGCGTCGTAGTTGTCGTCATATTGGCCTTGGTTTTCATTGCGGGGATAGTTCTACTCGGATATCACATGTCCAGCAAGAAAACAAATGCCCAAAGGATACTCGGCGTGGCGCAGGTGGCATATAAAGTCGGCGATTATCTCGAAGCCCGAGACTCGCTACTCGTCTTGCATGAAAAGTATCCTAAGAGCGAGCCGGCCAAGGTAGGCAATTTCCTCCTTGGGCATATCTATTACGCCACAGGGATGCCGGATTCGGCGGAAGTCTTCTGGAAGAAGTTTCTCGACCGCGATCCAAAAGACAAAGACATGATTGTCGGCGCTATGGCCGGCCTCGCAGGCGTCATGGCTGACCGCGGCGAATATCGCAACGCCGCAGTCGAACTTGAACGAATTTACAACGACTATCCAGACTTCTTCGACAGGGCGAACTTACTGTATAAGTCTGCGATGAACTACCGCGCCGCCGGCGAAAAGGCCAAGACAACCGAACTTCTGGCGAAGTTCATCGAGGAATATCCCGACGACCCGATGACAGTTAAGGCAAAGTTCTTCCTCGCCGCGGAGGAGGCGGCCTGATTGAAGGATAATCTCGGCTCCATACGTGACTTCGCCCGCAAGGGCAAGTTTTTTGGCGAGGGCGACACGCTGTCCGCCTCGTCCGTCCCGCTGGATGCCGACGATGTTGAAGAGGGGCGCGGGCTGGCGATTCTGGCGTATGTCCCTTTCCTGTGCTTTATTCCGCTCATTCAGGGGAAGAAGACCAACCGCTTCGCCTATGAGCACGGCAAACAGGGCGTAGTGCTGTTCTTCTTCGAGATAATCGCGCTTTTGGGCGCGCTGTTTTGGAAAGTCGCGCTATTTTTGGCGGCTGTGGTCGCGATTGCCGGAATTGTTTTCGTGATTCGCGGCAAAGTGTGGAGTATCCCGTGGATCGGCCCGCTCGCCGATAAACTCGACTTCCCCGAGGAAGACAACACATAAGGCGCATTTTTGCGAGGTGATTTTTTGACCGTTATGAATAATATAGAAATATATCTATCGATTCTCCTGCTACTTTGTCTCGGCGGGCTATTCTTTTTCTCCAGCAAGCGCAAGAGCCGCGCCGGAATCATGCAAATCGAGCGTTCACAGAAAGACTATCTGCAGTTTCTGTCGTTTCTCGTGCTCGGCGCGGGAACGGGCGACACGGCTAAAGAGCTGTGCAAAATCCGCCAGATTTGGGAGATGGCCGAAACGCCGGCGGACATGTTCGCCGCGCTCCAGCTGTCCGATGCGTTGTCCTCGCTCGCCCTCGATGACGCCAGCGGGCGCCTCGATACCGACTGCCTCCGCGAGGTAGGCAGGACGCTCCGAAGCAAACGTAATCACCTTCTGTGGGCGATTGTCCGCTTCTCCGGCGCGGAGAAAATACCATCCCGCAAGAAGGAAAACGACTACTTGTCCTCCGATGCGGTCGAGAAGGCCAAGCGCCACATGGGCATTCGCTATTGCCACTATGTCAAATCCTATCCGAGGGCTTGGGAGGATGGCTGATGGCGGGGATAGTCGTCCTATCGGAGTTCGTCGCCAATAGAATCGCCGCCGGCGAGGTGGTCGAGCGCCCGGCCAGCGTAGTCAAAGAGCTGGTCGAAAACTCTATAGATGCCGACGCCACGCAAATCGAAGTCCTCGTCGAGGAGGGCGGCAAAGACCTCGTGCAGGTCTCCGACAACGGCCACGGGATTGCATCCGGCGAGATAAAACTCGCCCTCACGCGTCATGCCACGAGCAAAATCTCCGACGCCGACGACCTTCGCCACATCAACACTTTAGGCTTTCGCGGCGAAGCTCTGCCGTCCATCGCTTCTATCTCCAAAATGGAGATTATCTCGCGCGAGCAAAATAGCGACATGGGCGCGAAAGTCGTTGTCGATCACGGCGAGATTACCGACTTCGGCGAGGTAGGCGCGCAGGTCGGCACCACAGTTCGCGTTGCGGAGCTTTTCTACAACACTCCCGCGCGCAGAAAATTCCTCAAGACGGCGATTACCGAGTTCGGCCACGTGCTGGACATCTGCGAGCGAATTTCCGCGGCATATCCGCGTGTTGCTATTCGCCTTTTGCACGGCGACAAGGTTCATATCGATTTCCCCCGTGTGAACACATACAAAGAGCGCCTCATCGCACTCTGGGGGGAGGAGCGCGTCGCGGAGATGCGCGAGATCGAGGCCGGCGAGCCGGGCGTTGCGGTCTTCGGGTTCGCCGCGCCGCCGAACATCCACTGGGGGAGCCGAAGAAATGTCCGCTTCGTCCTCAACGGCAGGCCTATAGATAGCAAAACGCTTTCTGCCGCGGTCAAGCGGGCATACGAGGGCAAACTTCCGGCGGGACAGTTCCCGCAAGTCATGCTCTATCTCGAAGTCGATCCCGACCTCGTCGATGTCAATGTTCATCCGATGAAGCTCGAAGTTCGTTTCCGCAGAACCGACGCTATTTTCAAGGCCGTGACGAGGGCGATTGCTACGGGCATCGGCGCGAAAAGCGATTCGCGGGTTTTCGACTCGGCAGGCGGCAGATCGCCATCGGATTTCAAACTTCGCGGGGGGCAGTCTTCTCCGCCGAGGCTCGATTTCGAGCAGGCATCGCGCCCGCCTCAGAGGCCCATCACCGAGCAGGAGATTTTCAACACGCCGACGTTTTACAACCCGCCGCACAACGACCGCGACGAGGGAGTTCTGCCGGCGTTTTGGCAAATTCACGGAACATATATCTTCGCCGAAACCAAAGGCGGAGTGATAATTATAGACCAACACGCGGCTCACGAGCGCATTCTCTATGACGAGATACTTAAGCGACTCCGCGAACAACCCGGCGTGGGGCAGAGGCTTCTTTTTCCGATTGCCATCAAGATGAACGGCATTCAGGAGACCACGCTCAAGGAGCGGCGCGCGGATATCGAGAGCCTCGGCTTCGAGTTCGGGCCATCGACGCCCGGGCACATCCTCGTCGAGGCGGTGCCGCAGGAGATACCGCACTTCGGCGAGGGCAAGGCGCTTTTGGAAATCCTCGACGACTTGGCCGAGGGCGGTGGAGGCACGCGTGCAATCGAGGAGTTCGCGGCGATGGCGGCATGTCACATGGCAATAAAGGCCGGCGACAGGATGACCTCCGAGGAGATGTCGTCGCTTTTCGACAGGCTCTTCGCCACGGAGTCGCCATACACATGCCCCCATGGGAGACCTACGATAGTAAAGATTTCGATAGACGAGCTTGAAAAGCGTTTCGAGAGAAAATAGGAGGCAAAATGTTCGACAGGAAAATCTTCTTTCTAACGGCGATTGTTTGCGCCTTGGCATTTCTGGCGTGCGGGTTCGGCGGCGGCGATGACGATGACGATGATGACATAGAAGTTTTTACAATATCATTCCCAATATATGACGGCGTGAGATGGACTTATGACTGTCTCGAAACCGGCCCCGACACCAGCTATGTCTTGACAAAAGTTATGGAAGGATCGAGGACTTTTTCTGCAGACACAATTGGATATGTTGAGCCTCCCGCGCCTCATCCCTCGCTTCAATGGGCACGCCAATTAGACAGAGACTCCAGCTTTTTCTACGATGACGGCAATCATGTCTGGATGGGGCAGGTGGATGCCACCATCGCTGGATTCGGGGCAAATCCTTTTGTGCCTCTTCGGGTGATTCCGCGCCGCTATGCCGTCGGCGACACATTCACGACGCTCGTCAATAAGAGAATCGGCCCGCTCTCTGCCGATATTACTATGTTCATTACGGTTTTGGAACACGAGACTGTCACCGTGCCTGCGGGAACTTTCGAAGACTGTCTTAAACTTAGCGCTGTTCTCGCTGTGAGTTTTGGCAACGACACCACGCTCAGCACATTCTGGTGCGCCGATGGCGTAGGGCTGGTTCAGCGTCATGATTATTATGAGAGCGGCTCGGATCACACATATCTCGAGAAGCTTGTCTCCTACGATATCGATTAAACTGTTTTGCCC
>DSAF01000172.1 GCA_011388305.1 Candidatus Zixiibacteriota bacterium
AAACTCGGCAACATGCTCGTGAAAATGGGCTTTGTCACAGAAGACCAAATCACTCAGGCGCTCTCCGAGCAGACGAACATCCGCCATATTTCGCTCAAACCCGCCGATGTGGATTCGTTCGCAGTCAATTACATTCCCGAAGACATCGCCCGCAAATATTGCCTCATACCCGTGAACATTGAAGGCTCGCAACTTATAGTCGCCATGGACGACCCGCTTAACTCCATGGCGCTCGATGTCCTCAAGTTCACATCGGGGATGCAGGTAGTGCCGGTGATAGCCGCGCGCTCGCGCATTTTCGAGTCAATCGAGAGCATTTACACGCGCAAGAAGCTCAGCGAGGAGGGCATCCTCCGATACGCCGATGACGGCCTTGTCATTCAAGAGGAGAAAGACCTCTCCGAACAAAAACTCCGATACGAGTCGAAGCTCGCCATCGCCGTGAAGGCCGTCAATATGATTCTTATCGAGGCGATAAAGACCGGCGCCACCGATGTCCACATCGAAATCGACGGAGACAACCTCCGCGTGCGATACCGCATCGACGGGTATCTCCGCGAGAAGTTCATCTTTCCCGTCGAGTGGCACGGCGGCATCGTCACGCGAATCAAGGTCATGTCCGACCTCGACATCAACGAGCGCCTCGCGCCGCAGGAAGGCTCGTGCCGCATCGAATACGACAAGCGCGACATCGACCTATTGCTCTCGACAATCCCCACGGTGCAGGGCGAGAACGTCTCGATTAGCGTTCTCGTGCAGGAGATAGAGAAATACGACCTCGCGAAGCTGGGGCTGTCGGATGATTTGCTGAAAGTCATCCAGAAGCACATTGAGCGAGTATCCGGCCTCATCATTGCCACCGGCCCAACAGGTAGCGGCAAGACGACCACGATTTACTCGATAATCCGCGCGCTGAACACCATGGGGCGGAAGATTGTGACTATCGAGGACCCCGTCCGCTATCGCTTCCCTATAGTGAACCAAGTCTCGATTAAGCCATCCGCCGGCCTGACATTCAAAGTGGCGCTGGATTCGGTCCTCCGACACGACCCCGAAATCATCTTCATCGAGGAGCTTAGAGATGCCGACACCGCCGAGCTGACAGTCCGCGCGGGGCTGACCGGCCGGCTCATGATGACCACCATGCACTCCGCCGACGCCGCAAGCGCGCCATTCAGGCTTATAAAATTGGGACTCGACCCGTTTCTCCTCGCCGACACAATCGATTTGATTATCGCCCAACGCCTTGTCCGCAAGCTATGTCCGGCATGTAAGCAGGAGAAAATTATTACCATCGGCGGCCGGAAAATTCGTTCATACGAGGCGGTAGGGTGCAAACAATGCACCACCGGGTACAGCGGCCAAACCGGCGTTTTCGAGATTATCCCCGGCGAGGTGCTATCGACGGAGCTTCTCAAAAAGAACACCGACCCCGACTCCGTGCGCGAGGCCGCCCGCGAGATGGGATACCGAACGATGTGGGAAAGTAGCATCTCCCTCGTCGCGAAAGGCATCACCAGCCTCGATGAGGTGCGAAGAGCATTGCCAGCAGACTTCTCAAGATATATCCTGACGGAGTAGGCTTTGGACTATCGGCGTAGGGGGGGAGGCATGACTCGCCCTAATATATTTGTCATTGCGAGGAGTCCCGAAGGGACGACGCGGCAATCTCACACAAATATAGGGATGAGATTTTTCGCTATCGCTCGAAATGACACCAAAAGATTGACGACATAAACTATTTGAAGTGACAAATCACCATGACAGTAAAAATTAAAAATCGCAAAGCATATTCTGATTTCGAGATAGAGGAAAAATTCGAGGCCGGAGTCGAGCTTCTCGGGCCGGAGGTAAAATCCATTCGCGCCGGAAGAGTGAGCCTCAAAGAGTCATACGCCCGAGTCATCAAGGGCGAAGTCTGGGTTATAGGGATGCACATAACTCCATATGAGAACTTGGGTTATGTCGAACTCGACCCCCAAAGACGCCGAAAACTGCTCCTCAATAAACACGAAATCCGCCGAATCACCCGCAAAGTCGAGCAAGCCGGATACACGCTCGTCCCTCTGGAGCTATATTTCAGCGAAAAGAATTTGGTGAAAATCCTTCTCGGCCTCGGCAAAGGCCGCACGAAATACGACAAGAAGCAACATCTCATCGAAAAAGACAAGCAACGCGAAGTTGAGCGCGCGCTCAAAGATAGAGGAAGATAGGGCCGGAGATGTCCGACCCCATCACCGTAGTTTCGCCCTCAACTCCTCGTTTTCGGTGCGGATTTCATCGAGTTGTTTTTCGAGAATTTTCTGTCTGTCCGAGGGCTTCTTATACACGAACTTGAACATCATCGCCAGCGCGATGAGGAGAACTCCGCCCGCGAAACATACGTGATAATGCGCTTCGAAATTGAAAACGCTCACGACTATCATCGCTACGGCGAGCGCGATTATCGTCAGCCCCCAGATAATCATCTATTCAAACGCCTTGTCGAGGTTCTCGTAGTAAATCGTCACGACAGCCTTTCTGCGAAGCTCTCTCTGCTTCTCTTCGAGAACGCGGTGAAACTCCCTATCGACAAGCTCTCTCTCGATTTGTTCGCGGACTTCCTCGAACGGAATCTTCCCGGCCGGATGCTTTTCGATGACCTTCACGGTGAGGAAATGATTGTCCCTGCCCTTTGGGCCGATGATGTCTCCGGCCTTGGCGTCTTTGAGTGCGAGCATTACCTGCATCATCGGGTCGAGGTCGCCCTCTTGGCCGTCTGCGCTTCTCATGTTGGTCTTCTGTTGCATCATCTCGCCGTCCTCGCCCTCGGGAATGCGCATGTCGGTAATGGTTAGCCCAAGCTCCTCGACGTTGTCTTTCGTGGCGCGCTTGAGCTTATCGGTTGCCTCCGCGAGGGATAGCTCGTCGTGCGACCAGATGGAGATGACTTTCGCCGTGGCCGGCCTCGTGAACCTGCCCGAGCGGTCATATTCTGCGCGCAGTTCCTCATCCGTGGGCTGGATACTTGCGCGTATTACCTTATTATAATAGGTGTTCAGAAGGATATAATCCTCGAATCTCGCCATTGCGGACAGGAAGTCGGCGTCTTTGTCGAGATCCTGGGCGCGTGCGTCCTCGATCATGAGG
Organism: Candidatus Zixiibacteriota bacterium; assembly: GCA_011388305.1. Lineage (GTDB taxonomy): Bacteria > UBP14 > UBA6098 > UBA6098 > UBA6098 > UBA6098. The sequence goes on from DSAF01000172.1 coordinate 3,130, forward strand.
CGCTGTGTAATCGACTGTTCGAGGATATTCTCTCTCTCGCGGTCATCGATTTGCCGTCTTCCGCTTGAAACTTGTCCCATCGGGCGCTCGAAGAAGTGTTTGAACTGGAACACCATCTCCGGGTCGAACGATTGGACATCATCGATAGTGATGTCTTGCTCGCCAATCCTCGCGACGACATCTGGCGGGACATCGCCCTGCGCAATAAGTCCGGCGGATAGGGCAATCAGAGCAACAAAAGCAAAAATGGTTTTCCGAGTTGACATGACGCCTCCCTGTTTAATGCTTTTTTGAAAACTTTGAGCGGTTCCCGCCACAAAGTCATCACCATTATTTAAGTATAGCAATTTCTTATAAATATACTCATGACTTGCGAAAGTCAAGCCTCGAATTTGCTGATGCAAAAAAGTGATTTATGGGTTGAAATAATAATGTAAATGTATATAATATATGGATAAAAACTTCACGCTCTGAAGGAGAGCCTATCGGACATTTCGCTCCGGCTTTGTTTTGGTAGAAACATGTTTGATTAGAGTATAAATCGGAGGATGAAATGTCGATTTCCAAAGCAACACTTGCTCTGCTTCTTGTCTTGGCTGTCGCGGCCTCCGCGGTTGTTCCGTTTGAAAGCACAGGCCCAAAAAGCACGCTCATAGTCCGTCCAAACCCCGCGCCGGCGGTATTCGGGCTGACAACCGACCTCCCCGGAGGCGAGAGCCTCACGCCATCGCCTATACATTACCGTATAGACCCGCCGACGGGCAAGCCGCAGATGATTATCGGCTATCCCATGCAAATCGAGGGATTCAGCTTCGTCAACGAGCAGAACGCCCCGAGTGCACTTATGGCATTCATCGCCCAACACAGCGACCTCTTCGGCGTGGATGCCGCCGACCTCCAAGTCGCAGGCGTCGAGCGGTCGAAGGACCGCGCGGTCGTCACGCTTTCCCAGAACGCGGGCGGATTGCCGGTTTGGGGCGGGCATATCACGGCGATGATTTTGCCCGACGCGACCATCAGCTACATATCGAACAAGCTGGTTCCGGAGATTCAACCCGAACGCGGCTTCACGATGAGCGAAGAGCAAGCGCTTTCCTCGGCGATTGCGAAAATCGCCCCCCGCGGCGAGCCGCGCCGCATCGACCGCATGGGCATGTTCGCATTCCCGCTTTGGCGCGATGACGGCTTCGACTCCCGCACAGTTTGGGCGTTCCGCATCCTCGCCGACGACCCCGTCGGGCTTTGGCAGGTCATGGTCTCCACGACAAACGGCGAAATTGTCGCGATTTCCAACGAGCTGGTCACAGTCGAGCACTCCGGCAAAATTCAAGGACAATATCACCCCGAATTCAAAGACGACCCGCTACAAACAGGCAATTGGCAGTTTGCCGAAGTCAAGCTGAGTGCTGTTTTTACCGGTTACACGGATATCGGCGGAAACTGGCTGATGGACATCGCGGCGGCATCACCGAACTTCTCGACAACGCATAAGGGCAGATATTGCGATATTCGCAACGATGCCGGAGCCGTAGCTTCATACAACGCGGGGAGCTTCACATCGCCCTTCGATTTCACATGGACGACCTCGACATCTGCCACGAATCAGATGAACCTCTACTATCACACGAATGTGATGCACACTTATGTCAAGGACACGCTCGGCTATTCCGGCATGGACTACTCCGTGCCTTCAACTGTAAACTACAGCGCGATGTCCGACAACGCGAACTGGGACGGATACGGCATGAATTTCGGCGCGGGCGCGACGATTTTCCACGACATGTCGCTTTTCTGCGATGTAATATACCACGAATACACCCACGGTGTCACCGGTAGAATCTATCCATCGGGCACTTTGCCATACTCGGGACAATCCGGTGCAATCAATGAAGGTCTATCAGACTATTTCGCCTGCTCGATGACCGACAGCCCCCTCATGGGCGACGGCGGCCTCTATCGCGGGGGAACGGCATTCATGCGCAGAGTCAATAGAATTAAAGTCTTCCCCGATGATTTCGTCGATCAAGTGCACTCCGATGGCGAGATTATCAGCGGAGCTTGGTGGGCTATTCGCACCGAGCTTGGCAGGTTCTACACCGACTCGCTCATTCACCTCACGCGCTTTCTACATCCCGAGGATTTCGAGGCATTCTTCTGGGCGACTCTCGCTACGGATGACGACGACGGCGACCTCACCAACGGCACGCCGAACGGAAGACTCATCTATGAGAGCTACGGCGTGCGGGGCATAGGCCCGGGGTTCGCCCTCAATGTTGAACACAGGCCGCTTAAGAATACCGAAATTACCACGGGCGTGTATCGAGTTGAAGCTACATTCTTCGCTACGCTTGGTCTTTCGACGGACTCGATTTCTGTCAAGTGGCGCGTTGATGGCGGCGAGTGGAACCGTGCATTTATGTCGGAGTCATTCGGCGTTTATCGCGGGTTCATTCCGGCACAGCCCTTAGGGAGCGTCGTCGATTATTACATCGACGCCTCGGACAACGGCGGAAACGCAATGATGTCGCCTGTCGGCGCGCCCGATGAGTGGCATACCTTTCGCGTCGAGACCGATGTCACGTCGCCGTCGATTATTGCAATGCCCATAGGCTCTTGGTTCGAATACGCATGGCCGCCTCAATTGCAGGCCACGATTACCGACGATCAAGGCATCCTCTCGGCTCGTATTCACGGGAGAATCGGCGATACAGACCTCACACCGTCCCCGCTTGCCGAGACCGACGAATGGAACGTCTATACCGGCGTGCTCCCCGGAAGCCCCGCCGGCAGAGATACCGTCGAGTATTGGATTGAAGCAACGGACATTTCCGCCGCCGCCAATACGGGCATTTTCCCGCCTTCCGGCACATTCAAGATGTTCGTTTATCCCGGCTATCTCGAAGATTTCGAAGTTGCCAATAGGGGATACTCGTCATATTCCATTCGGACGGGCTATGTCGATCAATGGAACAGAGTTCCTCAGAACAATCCACACACATCCGGAGACTTTTGCTTCTACTTCGGTAGCGGCTCGGAATACACCGACCGCGCCGACGGCGCCCTCGAAACGCCCGACTTGAGCATCGGCTCTCCCGCATATCTCAAATTCTGGCACACGATGGACGCCGAGGACGACGGCCCCTCCCGCGCATGGGACGGCGGAATCGTCGAGGTCTCCACCGATGGCGGCGAGACATGGTTTCAAGCTAACCCCGAGCCCGGATACAACAGAACTATTCGCTCAAATCCCGCAAGTCCCTTCGAGGCCGGGACGCCGTGCTATTCGTCGTTCATCGCGTGGCGCAAAGACTCAATCGATATGTCAATTTATGCCCCCAAGGCGCGCGTCCGCTTCCGCTTCGGCTCGGATGCCTATGTCACCGCTGGCGGATGGTTTATCGATGACATCGAGCTTGTCACCGACCCCACTAATGTAGCGGAGAAATCTACGAGGCCGGAACAGCTCGGCATCCACCTCTCGCCGAACCCATTCAACGCGGCGCTTCGCATCGAAATAGAAGGCACCGAAAACTCCGCGAAGCTCGAAATTTTCGATATTTCCGGAAGGCTCGTCCGCAAATACGATGTCGGGGAACAAACAGGCCACATCATTTGGGACGGAAAAGACCACTCAGGGGATAACCTTCCCGGCGGGGTCTATCTCGTGAGAATTTCCGGAGATTCCCAAGCGAAAACCAAGAAGGCCGTCCTAATAAAATAATCTCATATGACCAGAGGTGCGGCAGAAGCTTTACATTAGGGGTTTTCAAGGCATTGTCACTGGAATGAGTTTTTAATGGTGGGCGTTTTTTGCGCCCACCGTCATTCCCGTGAATCCGGCTATCCCTCGACAAGTTG
>DSAF01000083.1 GCA_011388305.1 Candidatus Zixiibacteriota bacterium
AAATGACCGAGGAACGTTATATTCAGGCTCTTTGCCGGCGGGGGGATCGACAGTTCGCGTAACAACCGACTTGGGTTTGCTCAATGTCGGCACAGGTAAATTTTTCGTCAGCGACGCCGGCAATGTCGGCATCGGGACGACAAGCCCGGCGTATAAGCTTCATGTTCAAAACACCGGCGGGGCAAGTTCGGCAAAAATCGGCTATTCCTCTGCATACACCGACAACCGCCTTTTCTTCGGCGACGGCTCTTATGTGTGGGTTGGCGAATACGGAGCTGATGACAGGCTTTCGCTTCGTGGGAGTTCTATGTCGCTTCAAACAAATGGAAGCACAGGCTCTGCCGGTCAGGTTCTTACCGCCGACGGCTCCGGATTGTGCAGTTGGCAGACGCCCTCCGGCGGCTCCAGCTACTGGACACTTTCCGGCTCGAATCTCTACCCGAATAGCACAACATATAATGTCGGCATCGGGACGACAAGCCCGGGGTATAAACTTCAGGTCAATTCGCCCGGTTCAGCCACTGCAATATATGCATATAAGACAATCGCTTCAGGTGACGAAGCTGCCGTTATGGGTGTCGGTGAAACTCGTAACTACGGCTATCTTGGTGGAACAAGGGCAACTGCTTCCGAGCCATTTGGTAGCTTCAATTATGGTGTCTATGGGCGTGTCCAGAATACCGGTTGGGGCGGATTCGGTGGCATGTTCTATAACACAAGCGGCAATTGGGCGGCACTCGCCGGCGATGCAAGCATCGGTTACAACTACGCCGGCTACTTCTCCGGCAATGTCCGCGTTACCGGTGCTTTCTACGACTCCTACGGCAACGCCGGAACATCCGGCCAGGTGCTTTCGAGCACCGGTTCCGGAACCCAGTGGGTAGATGGTGGCGGAAGTGGGGGAAGCTATTGCTCAGGAAATGTCGAGTTCGGAACCTACTCAAGCACAACTCGTCTTTATCCTTGGAATGCCTATTATAACTACTCTCGAAGCACCTCCCTTCTTCTCAGGAGCGAACTACCGGGTTGCGACGGTGGCCAAATAACAGCGATAGCAGTATATGTTGGAACAGCAGGATCTCATAATTTCACGAACATGTATATCTACATGCAGGAAACAACCCTTTCTAACCTTTCCGGGACATGGTATGGCGGAACTCAGGTATGGAGCGGGTCGAGAACATTCAACACTACAGGCTGGCATAGCTTTACCCTGAGTCCCAGTTTCAGATGGGATAACAACAATCTCTTGATTAGCTTCCAACACGGGTATACTGGTTGGACCTCTAATTACCCCTATTTCCGCACAGTTTCAACTTCCTTCACATCCCAGAACTACGGTTACAGCGATAGCGGGTTACCAACGCCATCTTACACAACAACTGCACGAGCTCTTATTCGCCTTACCTTCTCCGGTAGCCGTTCCGGCGGCGGAGACCGTTATGTCTATATCATGGGCGATTCAACCTGGTCCGAACCCATCTACAAAAACGGAACAGCCCGGCTCGAGAGTGGTCGCGCGAATGTCAGCTTCGACGATGTCTTTGTATCAAAACTCAACGGCAACGCGCCTACCGTAGTCGTAACTCCCATGGGACCCTCGAACCAGCTCTACGTCGCCGAAGTTGATGCCACAGGGTTCAGCGTCGTCGAAAACCACGGAACTTCCGATGTTCGCTTCAACTGGATAGCGATAGCTAAACACAAAGGATATGAAAATCCTCAACTTCCGGCGGAGGTCATCGCATACGATTACAACGAAAAAATCTCCCGCGGCCTTCATAACGACAGCGACATCCGCACCGACGGCGAAGGCCTCTACTTCGAGAACGACGATTTGATTGTTGGAGTCCACCCATCGCTTATCCCCGACCCGAACTTCATCGCTCTGAAAGAGGAATTCACCGAAAATCCGGGCAAGCGTTCATTCCGCGAATGGCAATCCATGTTCGGTAGCTATGGCAAAGAAATCGGTATCTCGGAAGAAGAATACAATCGTCAGATTGCATCGGCTCAACCCGAGGAAGCCTTCTTCGACGAATACGGCAACCAAATCCCGCCGGAATGGGTCGAGGAGTTCAAAGCCGAGGGCGTCCAGATGTTCAGCTACGAGGAGGCGCAGGAGAGAAGAAAGCAGGCCTATATAGATAACGCCCGGGCGATGAAAAAAGCCCAGGATCCGGAGTTCCAGCGAGAGAAAGAGGAAGAGCACAGGCGCGAGATTGAGAAGCACCGCAAGGATGATCATCGGAATAATGAGACTGGCAAAACAGGCAACATCGCGCCGGACGCGAAACCGGAGGGGGAGAAATAATCGCATGCACCCGCGGGGCCGGTGTGGCTGGAGATGATTAGAGGTTTTTACGACTTAAAGGAGTCGATATAAAAAAACAGAATTGGATTTGTAGTGATGTTCATAGCCATAATTGGCGCTATGTCGGTGTTTTTCGCCGCGACGGCGCGAGCGCGTGCCCGTGCACCACGGAGAAGACCGACGAGCTGTTCGCCACCGCGACGGAGACGCCGGACAAGACATTCAGCGGCCAAAGCGCCGAGGTGCCTCCCCCCGATGTCCAATTCGACATAAACGAACTCGACCGCGAGGCAAGAATTGGCGTGGATATAATCAAACACAGCGCGAAAATTGCTGTTTTCATGGTTTCTCCTTGAGAAGTCACTTGGGTGGCATTGTCGAGTGACCCACCGGCCTATCATCAGTAATCAAAAAGTATCTCTCGGCCTCAAAAAATCAAGGGCTAATTATGAAGCTCACTCATTATAGCTTTGAAAATATCTCCATGCCCTATATTGGGGTAAGGCAAGCTTTCGCCGCGAATCGAACTTTGGACTTGAATTATTCTCGCAATAAATTATCATTATTAAAAGAATCATAAACCCAAAATAGCGCAATGAACAACAAATCTAATCGCCGCTTCGCATATCTCATGCTTCTCCCCGCAGGCCTTGTCGTTGCGGCGGTGGTGCTGTATCCCTTCATATACAACTTCATCATCTCGCTGTCCAACATGTCCATGACGAACTTCCACGACTGGAGGATTATCGGGTTCGGGCAATATGTCAAGGTTTTCACGGAGAAGCTTTTCTATTCGGTGTTCGCCAAGACTATAGTCTGGACCGTGGTGAACGTCTTGTTCCACGTGACAATCGGCGTTTTTTTAGCAATGCTTCTCAATCGGACGCTTCCGGGCAAGGGCATTTTCCGCACATTGCTGATTATCCCTTGGGCAATGCCGCAATATATCGCCGCGCTGACGTGGCGCGGGATGTTCAACTACCAATATGGCGCGATAAACCTGATTATCACGCAATATCTCGCGATGTCGCCGGTTGAGTGGTTGCGCTCGCCTTTCGAGGCTTTCACCGCGTGCATTCTGACGAACATCTGGTTCGGCTTCCCGTTCATGATGATTATCGCGCTCGGCGGGCTTCAATCTATTGACAAATCGCTTTACGAGGCGGCGGAGGTCGATGGCGCATCGCAGTGGCGGCAGTTCTGGACGATTACCGTGCCGCTCCTTCGCCCGGTGATGGTGCCCGCGATAGTTCTCGGCACGATTTGGACGTTCAACAACCTCAACGTGATGTGGCTGGTCTCGAACGGCGGCGAGCCGGCAGACTCGACGCACATCCTCGTGAGCTATGTCTATAAGGCGGCGTTCAACCTTTACCGATACGGCTATGCCGCGGCGTTCAGCGTGGTGATATTCGTGATACTTCTCATCTTCTCGATATTCTTCATCAGAAGGACGCGAGGCACCGAGGGCGCGTATTAGCCGCCGGACGGATGCTAATACCGAGACAATAAGCATGATAGCCCCATCGCGGATCGCTATTTCGAGACGAACTCGATGGTCCCCGGGCGCGGCTATTGGGTGCTCTCCAGTATCGACACGACGATAACTATTTCGCGATAATCCCGCGGGGGGGGGCGTCGGCGGCCGTGCACGGCCAGCGAAGTAGTCGGGGCAAGATTGGTGCATAATGGCGTAAGACTTCCCGCCGACTACTTCGCTCCTGCCTGCGATTTGGCAAATCGCAGGCAGGGCCGACGCCCCCCCCGAGCGTGCTATTAAGAAAATCGCTTCTGCCGGCTCAAATTCTCCCAAAAATTTGGGTGGACTTTCGCATAGCGAATTGATAATTTGGGGAATCACTGTTGAAATTCAAAGAAAGGATGAACGATGGTTGATGTCAGACCTTTTAAGGGACTTCGCCCGAAACCGGAATTCGCAGAGAAAATCGCCAGCCTCCCATACGATGTCATGTCGAGCGAGGAGGCGCGAGAAATCGCCCGCGACAACCCACTGAGCTACCTCCATGTCGTCAAACCGGAGATCGACCTCCCGCCGGACGTTGACCTCTACTCCGACGAGGTCTATGAGCAGGGCGCGAAGAACCTCAAGAGACTGATTAACGCCGGATACATGTGCCAAGACGTCGAGCCGCGCTATTATGTCTATCGCCAAATCATGGGCGGGCACTCCCAGATCGGTCTCGTGGCGCTCGCGAGCGTCGAGGAATACGACAAAGACATTATCAAAAAGCACGAGCTTACGCGCAAGAAGAAAGAAGACGACCGCACGCGCCACATCTCAACGCAGAACGCGCAATCGGGGCCGGTGTTCTTGACATATAAGCACCGCGACGACATCGACGGTGCCGTCGCCAAAGTCGTCGAGAGCCAGCCCACGGTGGACTTCACCGCCGATGACGGCGTCCGCCACACATTCTGGATTATCACCGATGCCGAAATCGAGAAAACTATCCGCGATGCGTTCCGCGACATCGACTGCCTCTATGTCGCCGACGGCCATCACCGTAGCGCATCAGCGAGCAGAGTCCGGGCCGAGCGCATGACAATAAACCCAAAACACACGGGCGAAGAGGAATATAACTTCTTCCTCACGGTCATCTTCCCAGACAACCAGATGAACATTCTGGACTACAACCGCGTGGTCAAAGACTTAAACGGCATGCGCGAGAAGGAATTCATCCAAAAAATCGCCGATAAATTCCACATATACGAAATTGGCGGAGAGCCATATAAACCCGCCCAAAAACACGAGTTTGGCATGCTTCTCGGGAATATGTGGTATAAGCTGGTTGCCAAGGAAGGCAGTTTCGATGCATCCGACCCCGTCGGCGCGCTTGACTGCTCGGTATTGCAGGAGAATCTCCTCGCGCCCGTTCTCGGCATCGGCGACCCGCGCACCGACGAGCGCATCGACTTCATCGGCGGGATTCGCGGGCTGGCCGAGCTGGACAAGCTCGTCAAGTCAAAAAAGTGGGCCGTGGCGTTCGCGATGTTCCCGACGGGCATAGACCAACTCATGGCCATCGCCGACGCGGGCAAAATCATGCCGCCGAAGAGCACGTGGTTCGAGCCGAAGCTCCGTAGCGGTATGGTGGTGCACCTTTTAGATTAGCATGGGGCGATTAGCCCCATCAATGCCCTAATCAAGGCAAACAACAGTTGAAATTCGCGAAAAGTGCCATACGCTTTCTCCCCGCCGTTCTTTGGACGGCGGCTATTCTATATCTCACGACGCAACCTATGCCCGAGAAAGTGCAACTTTTCCCGCATTTCGACAAAGTTATGCACTTCGGCGCTTTCGCGCTTCTGTCGATATTGACCGCCTTCGCGGTGCGCGGAGCATATCCTCTCATCTCGATAGTCTTTGTGCCATCGACGATAGGCGCTATAGTGGAATATCTGCAGTCGCGGCTTCCGTATCGAAGTGCTTGCCTGTGGGATTTCGTGGCGAATTTCACCGGAACGGTAGCCGTATTCGCAGTATTCATGCTATACAGGAAAATCCTTGCGAACAGCAAGCATAGACTTAGGGACTAACTCCATTCTGATGACGGTCGTGGAGATTTCGCCAGACGGAAATCTTCTGCCTATCATGACCCAAATCGAAGAGCCTCGTCTCGGCGAGGGGATCGAAACAGACGGAAAAATTTCCCGTGACGGCTTCGAGCGCGCGCTTTTTTGTCTTCGCAAGTTCATCGAGTCGGCGCGTGAGGCGGGCGCGGAAGAGATTTTCGCTTTTGGAACACAGGCTTTCAGGAAAGCCGATAACGGCACTCGCATAGCCGAGGAGCTATCGCGGGCGGGCGCAAATATCGAGATTCTCTCTCCGGAAGAGGAGGCGCGATACGCATTCATCGGCGCGACGGCAGACCTGCCATGCGGCGTTAAGTGCATCGTCGATATCGGAGGCGGAAGCACGGAAATCGTTTGGGGAACTGCCTCGCCGGAAGGCTACTTCAGCCTGCCAATCGGCGCGCTGACGCTGACGGAAAAGTTTTCCGCGAGACAGCCTCTCACGCCCAAAACCCTCGCGAACATTCGCAATGCCACTTATTCCGCCCTCGAACAAATCCCGCGCGAGGCGCTCTCCGGCCCGTTGGTGGGCGTCGGCGGGACGATAACCACATTGGCAGGGATGTTCCTCGGCAGTGAAGAATATTCCCCAAATGTAGTGCACGGTTCGATGCTCCCCGCCGATTGGATTCGCGATATGTCCGCGACTTTCCCTCGCATGACAATCCGCGAGCTGGAGTCTTCGATACCATTCGCGCCAAGCCGCGCAGAAATTATCTCCGCGGGAACGATTATCGCAGACGAGGTTCTCTCTCGCGCCGATGCCGATGGATTACGAGTCTCGGACAGAGGCGCGCGCTGGGGAATTCTTATCTCGCGCATCGCCCAATGACCGAGGATTTTCGGCCTTCTCCGCAAAATTAATTTCCCCGCCCAAATTGATTTTCAAATGACCGAACTTCAAGAAAATAAATAAATAGCTTTTTGTCCTTGACAAATCTCTTTAGGTTATCTATACTATATTCAAGCTATAG
>DSAF01000204.1 GCA_011388305.1 Candidatus Zixiibacteriota bacterium
AGTCCGCGAGTTGAATGTCGTTGCGAAATCGCCGCTGTCGGTGTATGCCGTGCTGGGCGTAATGAAACCCAGCGAGTCGGGGTTTACGCGGAAGCTGACGGGCGAGCCGTCCGAGACGGGCATGCCGGAGGCATCGAGCACCCGCCCCGTGATAGCCGCCGTGCTTCTGCCATCGGCGACTACATCGCGCGGATCGACATAGAGGACGATATTATCGGCGAATGTGCTGTAGAAATTCACTGTCGTCTGCTCGAGAGCATCGCCGGAGTTCGCCCAAACAACCGCCGTTCCGGGAGTAGTGCCCGCAAAGAGATTAACAGAAGTAACACCGGTCGTGTCTGTGAAATTCATCGAGTCGATAGTCCCCAGCGTTGTCGTGAAGTTGACGCGAACGCCCGCGCGGACAGCGTTGCCGTATGTGTCGAATACTACGACCCTTACGGCAGTGAACGACTCGCCATCTGCGGGGATGTCGAACGGCCTCGGCGTGAATTCTATTATCGCGGGCGCTCCGGGGACGAACTCCACTTGAGTCGTGCCGACAATGCTGTCGCCGTCGGCATCCATGCCCGCGAAGCCTGTGATAGTCGCGATAGTGTCATTTGTGCCGGAGCGGAGCGTCGTAGTTGCCTCGCCATCGGTGGTGTATGCCACTCCGGGGAATATGAAGCCGTTGTCTGTGCTGAATCGCACGGGCGTGTTGTCCGGCACGCCCACGCCCATAGAGTCGAGCACGATAGCGCGGATGGTCGTAGTGCTGACGCCGTCGGCGGTGATGCGGACATCATCGGCGGAGAGGAATATCTCGCTGGCGAAAATCGGCGAGAAATAAAGCTCGGCGTAATCGGTGAATCCGCCGGCGGTGGCCATGATTGTCGTGTTGCCGGAAACATTCGAGAAAATCTTCACGGAAACGGTGCCGGTGCTGTCGGTGTATCCCCGGTCGAACACGAAAGTCCCCAGAGGCGATGCTGAGAATGAAACCTCGATGCCGCGCACGGGGTTGCCGTATTCGTCGAAAACGCTCGCCCATATAGTGGCGCGGGATTCGCCATCGGCGAAGATTGTGTCTGCGGGCGTGATGCTGTCTATCGAAATCCCCGCCGGCGTTCCCGCGATGAATTCGACCGATGCGCTGTCAATCAAGCCGAACACGGAGCCATAAACCATCGCCCTCGCAGTAAAATTCGGCGAGCGCCACCAGATTCTCGCGTTACCGTCAACTGTGGTCGCGAACGGCGTCATCGGCAGGCTGTCGATGCCCGTCGTGTCGCCGATGAGCCTGTTGCTGAAATTCACCACAACGCCGTCGGGGACGGGCAGAGCGCCCTCGTCGAGGACACGTGCCACGATGAGCGTCGAGTCGTTGCCGCCTGAGGGAACGCGATTGGGCGTCGCGGACACGGAGATGAATTCCGCCTCGGTGATTACCTGCTCAAGATAAGTCCATCCGTTGGCCAAGTCGAGGCTCGCGTCGATGCGCACCGAGCCAACATAACTGCTCGCCGTGTATTCGGTCGTCGCGATGCCCGCCGAGTTCGTCGTGACGGGCGAAATTATTGTGCCGTGGGAACTTGTGAATGTCACCTGCCTGCCCGCGCCGAGCGGGTTGCCGAAAGCGTCGGTGCATTCGGCAGTTATCGTGGTGCGGGCGCGCGGATCGGCGGCTAAGATGCTGTCGGCGGCGGTGACGACAATGAAATTCGCCGCGCCAGCTTCGTATCGGATGAGCAGAGTGTCGGCGATTGTGTCGTCATCAGCGGTGATGGTTTTCGCAATGACCGTGTCCATTCCAGCGATTTCGCCGCTAATCAGAGTCGTGTATGCAAATCCGCCCTCGGTGAACTCATATATGCTCGTGAAAGAGCCGAGAACGCTCGAGAAGTCTATGCGCGTGCCATCGGAAACGGGGCGCCCCACGCCGTCGAGGCAGTATGCCGTCAGCTCGACGCGCTCGCCCAATGGGACGCTCATCCTGTCGGCGATGAGAATCATCGTCTTCGGCTCGGAGCCGATAAGCTCGATTTCCGTCGTGGCGGTGGGCGCGATGCCAGCATTCGCTTGAATCCTCGCCGTGCCTATAGTAACACCCGCTGTGAACGTCGTCCGCGCAACGCCGGAAGTGTCTGTGACAACCGGGGAGATTATCGAACCGAGGTCGGTCGAGAAAGCCACGGAAACACCAGCCTCTGCGGGGTTGCCGTGAACATCGAAGCACCGTGCCCTGACGGTCGTTGTGCTCACGCCGTCGGCGGAAAGCGAGCTGTCGTCTGCTTCAAGCTCAATTGTGGCTACTTCGCCGGGAAGAATTCTCACGGCCTTGGTGTCTGCCTCTGCGCCAACCGTAGCAATGACAATGCAACTGCCCGTCGATGTCCCCGGGCGGAACTCCGCTGTGGCAAGTCCGCCAACCGTGGTTGGGTTTGCGGGCACGATTGTCGCCAATCCCGCAGGCTCAACGGTGAAGTTGACGCGTGTGCCGTCGGTAATCGGCGCACCAACGGCGTCATACACATTCGCCCGAACGTTCATCACACCGCCGATACGAATTTGCGTGCTATCCACTGAGAGCACGACATCTCCGGCGGATGCGCCGGTGAGATATATTCGCACATTCTCGCTCACAGATGGGAACGAAGAGAGTCTTGCATTGAGAACCGCTTCACCCGTAGTATAAAAACTTCTGAATGTCGTCTGTGCCTGACTGCTGTCGCTGTCGTCCGTCCAGTCGGTCAAAGTCGTGGGTGCGCCGAATATCTCCGAGCCGGGAGACATGGAGAATTCCACGAGAAATCCCGCACCTACGCGGTTTGAGTGCGCGTCGAACACCGATGCCGTGATGAGGCTTGTGCTGGCGCTGTCTGCGGGGATGGTGTCAGGAACGGCGGTGAGATGTATTCTCGCAGGGACATCCGGCACGAATACTATCTTCATGCTGTCTTCGGCCCATGTCGTGTCGCTGGTCGCGACCATGACATGCACCCATGTCGAGCCAATTGTCGTCGGGGAAATCAGGTTTATCCGCGCAACGCCCGCAGGGAATGGTGTTCCCGTCGGGACTGAGAAGCTGTCCGCCATCGGCGAGAGGAAAAATCCCACATCGGCCGACTCGCGGGAAATCATGTCCCTGCCCGGCCTCGCGCGTGGGGCATCGGACGGTTTTCTGCCGAAATCGTGATCGCCAATCGCGTCGAATGCGGACACGAAACTTCGAGCCGCCGCCGGCAGGAAAGTCCCCGCGCCAGTGCGGAAACGAACTAACGTGCCGTCGGAGCACGGGCGGTCGGCGTCGTCCGTCACGTATGCCGTGATGAGCACGCTGTCCGCGCCGTTCGCAATGGCCGAATCGACCTCCATGACGAGGCGGATGCTCGTCGGGAGAATCGGGTAGAAGTATATGCTTCCGCTACCGGGGATTGCGCCGGGAGTGCTCGCCATGACATCGTGCCAACCGACGGTGCGAGAGCTTTTAAGCCGCGTCTCTGCCCTGCCCGAAGAATTAGTGAATGTCGATGTCGGGTTGACCGAGCCTTCGTCCGGCTCGAATGTGACGGCATATCCCGCGCTCGCAGGGTTGCCGAATTGGTCGAAAACATCGGCATAGACAAAGCAAGTGTCCTCGCCATCGGCGAGAATGCTGTCTCGGCTGAAACTGACCTCCACATAACTCGGCTCGCCGGCAAGCAAATTAACATATAGAGTCTCCTGCACGGTGACAACAGTATCGCCGAGAGTAGTGTCGAAATATTCGAACCACGAGACCAGCTCGCAAGCGCCGGCGAGAGTTCCGGCGGTGAGCGTTACCTGAGCAAAACCGCCCACAGTGAGCGCCTGTCGCGTGTCTTTTGTGCCGAAACTCCTCTTGCCGCGGAGAGATTTCGCGCCGGTGAGAGTCCCCAGCGAGTCGCTGGAGAAGTGAATTCGCACCCCGTCGGAAACGGGGTTGAACATCGAGTCGAGAACTTCGGCGGTGATTGTCGATGTGCTCAGGCCGTCGGCGGTAAGTTGGTTTGGCACGGCGCGTAGGTTTATATATTTTGGAATCGTGCCGGAGAGAAGCACCTCCGTCCATCCGGTGATGCCCTCGCAAACGGCCGTCACGCGAGCATAGCCGGAGACTACTCCGCTTGTGAGCACCGTTGTCGCCCTGCCGAGGCTGTCGGTGAGCGCGCTCGTCGGGAAGATATCGCCCTTGTCGGTAGCAAAAGAGACAGGCCAGCCCGACGAGACGGGATTGCCATATTCATCGCGAACCGTAGCCGTGATGAGCGTCGTGTCGATGCCATCGGCGTTGATAGGGCTTCTGGCCGCCTCGACGCTGACGGTGAGCGGATCTCCGGCGGTGAAGCGAACATTAACCGAATCGCGCAATGTATCGCCGTTCGAGGTGATGACAGTAAAAGCACTGCACTTGTATCGTCCCGCAGTAGTAGAACTGCGAAGCCGCACGCGAGCGTATCCGCCCTCGGTCTGCGCCTCGCGAGAGACTGACGGCCTGCGGCGGTCGAAAGCCGAAATTTGAGTTTTTGAAGTTGAGAGTCGAGAGTTAAGTGCGGAAAGTTTCGCTGAACCCTCTCCATCTGCCGTTTTGGGATTGACGAAAGGAAGCAGAACTCCGTCCTCGGCCTCGAATGTCACGCGTGTGCCGTTGGGCGCGGGCATGCTGGTAGCGCCAACGGTGACGTAGGCCGATAGGATAAGCTCCGACACGCCGTCGGCGGGGATTGCCGTTGGGTCGGCGCGGAGATCAATCATATCGACATCGGGAATTTCCAAAACCCAAACGGTATCCAATACGGAAAGCGTAGTATCGATGCCTTGGACCGTCGCCCTAATTATGATGATTGTGTCGCCGAAAGTCGGCGCGGTGAACCGCGCAGTTGCTTGACCATTTTCGCCCGTAATTGCGTAGTTGTCAACCTCGAAATTCAGCCCGGCAACATTGATATTCTCGAAAGTGAATCTCACCTGATGCCCCTCGAGCGGTGCGTATGCCACATCGAGCACACGCGCCTCAAGCTCGACAATGCTCGAGCCATCGGAATAAACAGTATCGGGGGTCGCGGTGAGGAAAAGGTGCGCCGGGTCGATGAAGTTTGTGGGAAGAAGTTCGACAGTCTCCGTCTTCGTTCGAACTTGCTCGGCAGTCACTTTGGCGGTAATCCTCGCGGTGCGATGCTCCTCGCTCGGAGAAGAGATGAACTCTGTAGTTGCCTCTCCGGAGTCATTTGTGAGGACTCGGGGATTCTCGATATCATCCGTGTCGGTTGAGAATTCGACAAGGACGTCCTTAACCGGTTTGCGCTCGCTAGCACCGATAATTCGCGCGGTGACAGTCGCCCGTTGTCCCGAAACGATAACACTCGGTTCGATGACAAGCTCTTCGATGATGTAATCAGTCTCTACATCGAAGCCGAAATTCCCCGTCTTGCCGCATGCTCCGGCAAAAATGAGAAAGACTGTGAATAAAGCTAACGCTAACCAAATGCTGGTTCGATATATTTGCTTCCCGGCCATGTTCGCTCCTTGGCTGGTGTCTGTTGATGAAACTATCTAACTATGTCTCATATTGTTATATTAAATCTGTTGAAGTGATTTGTCAAGCCCTATTTATTAGTTTATGTAATTTAATCGAATGTCCTCCCGAGGTAGTTTCTGTTCGACAAGTTCAAAAAGCGAAGATAAAAACCCCCTTTACAACAATGAAATTTCTCGCTGTGCTCGAAATAACAACGGCAGACTAAACACTCACTCGCCCCAATGGGTGAATAGCCATGTTATTTATTATAGTTAGTTTGGGGGGATTAGCAACTTTTTCGTTCAGACTGGAATGCGCGCCCGATAAGGATTCAGCGATAATTAGAAGACGAGGCGGAGCGTGTCGCGGAAGATCCCCTTCGCGCCGAAACCCTCTTTGAACCGCGCGAGGCCGAAGTTCGGCTCCATGTTCAGCGTGTATGTCCCGAAGTCGAACCACTCGAACCCGCGCCCGATGCACCATCGGAAGATTTCCCAAAACAAAAGATTCAGCGGGCGAAGTTTCTGCGCCGACTGTCGGTGGCTAATGTAGAACGCAATAACCGCGCGGGGAGTAACCTCCCAGAGGCTCACGCCGGCGACCGGCTCGCCATCGGCCAGCGCGGTCATCTGGTGGATTTTGTCGGGGAATCTGCGCTTGAGGTCGAGCAGTTCATCAAGTGAGTGCGTGGGTTTGACGTTGTGGCGCGCGCCAAGATTCGCCTCCAATATCGAGTAGAACGCGGGGATGTCCGCATCGAAATCGACCGTCACGCCGAGCTTCTTGGCTTTTCGCGCCGAAGTCCGCGCCTCCGGGCGGAATCGCGCGAACGAAGCCTCCTCCGTGGGGCCGAGCCTAAGCACCGCCGTCAGTTCGCGCTTGACGAAAAATGCGCCCATCCGCATCAGCGCGAAATCGGCGTGTTCTTCGGGCATGGCGTGGTAAATCGTAGGCACGCGCGTGAACTCAACGCCCTCGTAATCGTTGCGCCTCGCCCAGTCCGTCCATAGCTCGACCATGCGGTGCGCGCCCTCAATGCCGACAGTCGGGGCGACGGCGATTCCACCGAAACTCGCGCCCGGATGGCTCACATGAATGCGTTTGCCGTCGCGCTCGCGGGTTGCGCCGGGAAGAACGCCCACCCATTTCCCACGATGCTCGAAAACAAGATGCCGTGTTTCCCAGCGCCCCTCGGGGTGATACTCGAGGAAATTCTGCAGGTGAAAAAGCGTTCCGTTGTTTGTGTCGGGGACGAACGCCTCCCACTTTTCACGCATATCCTTGGTGTATTCGATAATCTTCATCTTTCGCTCCTGATGACGGCGATTTTCCCGTGGGCTATGCC
>DSAF01000131.1 GCA_011388305.1 Candidatus Zixiibacteriota bacterium
ATAAATGAACTATCTCAACACCTAACTCCGTCCACCCTCGTCCTCGGCGTGGGGAACGACATCTCCGGCGATGACGCGTTCGGGCCAATGCTCGCGCGGAAACTCGAGCCTGTCCTCGGCAAGTTCGCAATCGATGCCGGCCTCGCGCCCGAAAACTGGACTGGGCCGATAACGAAACTCGCGCCGCAAAAAATCCTCATTGCCGACGCCGTAGCTTTCGGAGGCAACGCCGGCGAAATGCGAATCATCGACCCCGAAAACCTCGCTAACGGCCTCCCCGCCACACACGGCCCCGGCCTCGGCGCGTTTATCGAAATAATTCTAACAAGACTTCCAAATTGCGAAATAAAAATTCTCGCCGTCCAGCCTGCGCAAACCGGCATCATGAAGCCCATGAGCGAAGAAGTCGCCCGAGCTGTCGATGTGATTTCAGCGGAAATCGAGCGAGCCGGCGCGAGAGCGGAAGGGCGGGGAGAGGGGAGTCCGTGCGCGTCGGAGACGCGTAGCACGGAGCGTGACGGCTCGCGGGTAGGGGCGTAATGCACGAGCTTTCGATAGCAAAGGGAATCATGGCGAACCTTCGCCCGTGGCTCGATGAGCAACCGGAGAGCCTGCGAGTCGAGGAGATAGTTATCAAATGCGGGCCGTTTCGCGCGGTTGTGGCATCGGCGCTGGTGGCGGCATGGGAGGTAGTCCGTGCGGAGAATCCCAAAACCGCCGAATCGAGGTTGACAATCGACAACACCTCGATTAAAATCCACTGCAACGACTGTGGCGTGGATTTCGACGCCCGAAGACCGATTTTCAAGTGCCGGAAGTGCGATAGCGACAACCTCGCAATGAGTGGCGGAAACGAACTTTTCATCGAAAACATAAAAACGAATTCGGAGGAATGATATGTGCGAAACCTGCGGTTGCGGCGAACCCGACAACAAGCCCGAGCAAACTCAAGACCCAATAGGCCGAGACCTTCTCTCTGCAAACGACAAAGCCGCCCAACACAATCGCGAGCATCTGCGCCGAATCGGCGCGTTCATGGTGCATCTCACAAGCTCCCCCGGTAGCGGCAAGACTACTCTGCTCGAAAAGACCGTCGAGGCGCTCAAGGGCAAGCTGTCCATCGGCGTTATCGAGGGCGATGTGGCCACGGAAAACGACGCGGAGAGAATGCGCGCGATGGGTGTGCCATCCGAGGCAATCGTCACCGACGGCGCCTGTCATCTCGATGCCAAGCAGGTTCACCATGCGCTTCATCACCTCGCGGAGAAGGGCAATCTCGACCTCATTTTCGTGGAGAATGTCGGCAATCTCGTCTGCCCCGCGGATTTCGACCTCGGCGAGGATTATCGCGTCGTGCTCGTTAGCACCGCCGAGGGCGACGACAAGCCGGAGAAGTATCCGCCAATTTTTCGCAGAGCCGATGCGCTTGTAATCAGCAAAACCGACCTCCTGCCACACGTCGATTTCTGCATCGACAAAGTGAAGAAGCACGCGCAAACCATCGCCCCGCGAATCCGGACATTCGAGATTTCGGCGAAAGGCGGAGACGGTCTCGATGAGTGGATTGCGTGGCTGTCGAATATCGTTCCTGCTGGCAAATAACCCACACCACCCCCCCCGCGCCGGCACGGGACTTGCCAAGCAAGTCGCGCGCCGGCGCGCCCCTATCCGAACATTCCGCCCGGGGCGTCGCCGACAAGGCGTTGCGCCAGCGCAGTCCAGCGTTTGCGGGACTCCGACCTCCCCACGGCTATCCCCAGCGCCGACGCCTGCCCGACTATTACGCAGAGGCGTTTCGCGCGGGTGATTGCCGTGTATAGAAGGTTGCGATTGAGGAGCATGAAGTGCTCGCGGTAAATCGGGATGACGACGCACGGCACCTCGCCGCCCTGCGATTTGTGGGCGGTGATTGCGTATGCGATGCTCAGGTCGTCCATGCCCGCCTTGTCGAAAACCACCGGCCGCCCAAAATCCACGACTAAACTGTCTTTCGCGACCGACTCTACGAAGCCGATGTCGCCGTTAAAGATGTTGAGGTCGTAGTTATTGCGCGTCTGCATGACTTTATCGCCGGGGAAGAAGCGCGCGTCTGACTCGGCGCCAGCGAGGTTGAGTTCGAGCCTCAGCGCTTCGTTGAGTGCGTTTGCGCCGCAGATTCCCTTATACATCGGCACGATTACCTGAATGTCTCTCGCGGGGTCGAGGGCGTATTTGACGGGGAGCCTCCGCGAGACCAAGTCCACCACGAGCTGGAGGCCTTGTTCGCGGTCTTCTTCGGCGATGAAGAAGAAATCGTCGTGGGGGTTGTTGCGAAGGCGTGGCATCTTCCCGCGTAGGATGCTGTAAGATTCAGCGATAATGCGGCTGTTCTCGGCCTGTCTGTGGATTGTTTCGAGTGCGACAGTCGAGATTCTCCCGCAGGCGATGATGTCGCCGAGCACTTGGCCGGGACCAACGCTCGGAAGCTGGTTCGGATCGCCGACGATGACGAGGCGCGAGCCGGGCTTTATCGCGAATAACAGCGATTCAAGTAGCTCGATATCGACCATGCTGGCCTCATCGAGGATGATGATTTCCGCTGGAATCGGCCTGCCGTGTCCGAGCTTGAAACCCGTTCCGGGAGTATATTCCAGAAGGCGGTGAATTGTCGAGGCCTGCCTGCCCGTGGCTTCGACGAGGCGGTTGGCCGCCCTCCCTGTCGGCGCGCAGAGCGCAGGCCGGAGCGAGGATTGGAGAGCGATGGTCACAATCGCTTCGATTACGGTAGTCTTGCCAGTGCCCGGGCCGCCGGTGATTACGCTCACGGTGGCGCCGGCGAGAGCTGTGTGCACCGCGCCCCGTTGCTCGTTCGTAAAGAGTATGTCCTTGCGCCGTTCGATAGCATCCAGCCCTCGTTCGATAAGCGTTTCCCCCAGCGGTTCGATTTCGGCGCTCGTCAGCTTCATAAGCAGTTCGGCGGAGTTCTTCTCCGCGCGGGCGAGCTTGGGAAGGTAGATTCTATCACCCTCCGAGGCAAGCTCTGCATCTTGCGATAGCTCGTCGATTCGGCTTCCAATGTGCCGCGCATCGATGCCGAGAATAGCTCCGGCGCGCTCGACGAGTGCTTCTCGCGGCATGTAGCAATGCCCCTCCTCGGAGGCTTTCTTCAGCGTAAATAAAATCCCCGCGCGAATTCTCGACGGCGAGTCTTTAGGCACGGACATTTTGGCGGCGATTTTGTCGGCGATTCGGAAGCCTATGCCGCTCATCTCGTCGGCGAGGCGGTATGGGTCGCGGGATAGAATGTCCAGCGCGGCCCCCTTGTATTTGTGGTATATTTTGCGAATCTTCGCCGGGCCGATGCCGTGGTCGAGGAGTTTCAGCGATAGCTCGCGGATTATTCGCTTCTCGCGGTCATCGGCGGTGAGGGCGTTCTGTATCGTCTGGGCGCGTTTCTTGCCGATTCCCGGCACCTCGCGGAGCCGTTCGGGATGTTCGCGAATAATTTCCAGCACGTCGCTCCCGAAATGCTCGACGAGTTTCTCGGCGTATGCTTCCCCAATCCCCTCGACGAGGTCGCTGGCGAGGTATTTCTTCAGAGAATCGACATCGTCCGGCTCCTCGACCTCAAACGATTCGACTTTGAAGCGATAGCCCCATTGTTTGTCAAGCTCCCATCTGCCCTTAAGCTTGAGGCGTTCGCCGGGGTTTCGCGCGCCCAAATCGCCTACAACATCGACAACTTTGCCCGAGCGACTTTTCAGCTTGATGACGGAGAAGCCCGTGTCAGCCGAGTGAAACACCACTCGCTCGACTACACCTGCAATTCGCACGCTTTCAGTATTTTTCTCTTTCGCGCTCAAATTTATATCCTCATTGAAGGATATTGCGAAACGGCAGATTATCAAGAAAAAAATTAGCCTCGACAACTTTCTTGAGTTCGCACACTTTGTCGCAAACAATTGAAATCATGAAAACAGTGCTTATAATTACTACGAAATGCTTTCCAAATCTTCGAAACAACCAACGGGAGAGAAATGGAATCCGAGAAAAAAAGCAAGAAGAAGTCCGGCGAGATGATTGGCGCGAGGATTGCCATCGGGATCGGCCTTGGCGTGGCGTTCGGAGTCATGTTCGACAATCTGGCAATAGGTGTCGGGATTTGATTAGCAATTGGCACGGCTGTTGGCGCGGTGCTGGAAGATCACAAGAAGAAGTCGGAAGATGAGCATTAGGGCTATTCGGTATTAACTGCGATTATCTTATCTCTGTCATATTGACCAGCAGGAAAATATTGTCCTATTATTGTGGTTGAGATTTCTCGTCGGGCTTCGCTCTCCTCGAAATGACAGAGATTTTGAGTGACTCCATTTCCCCTGCTCATGGAGAGTGCACGTTCTAATTACTCGCCGTTGCGGCCTTTTCTCGGGAAAATCACACTTGTCAAATCCACGCGGATGACGACGAAGACCATCGCCAAATATATCGCGAGGACTAAGACCGTCAGCCAGAGACGGTATCGGAGTTCGGAGTAAACATCGCCGTGGGGGACATCCGGCAGGGGCATGGGCGACACCGGCAGTCCGTATCGCCGGGCAATTTCGTTGACCTCGGAGAGGTTGATTACCGGCACGCCCCGCTCGGCGAATCGAATCATCGCGCCTTTGCGGGGGAAATTCCCGCGCGGGATAGTCATATTGAGCCCGGGGCGAACGGCGACGAGGTTCTGCGAACTGCCTATTGACGCCAGCCCGCCGCCGACATTGACGAACGCCGAATATCGTGCGCCCTCGGGGAGTGCCGAGCCGTAAATCTCCATCCTGCGGTCGATTGCCTCGTCCAGCGTGGGGGCTTCGATTAGGTCGATGCCGTTGCGCTCGATAATTTCGCGGAGCTTGGCTCGTCCCTCGGGCGACACGTTCCCGCCGGCATCGCCGCGCCCGCCAAGCGAGGCAGAAGTGCTTCGATGCTTGATTATTCCATTTTCAAAGAGCACCGACTCCATGTCCGGCCACGCGAATTCGGGGTTGTTCGCGCCCCACATCGATGCGCCAACGCTGGAGATTATCACCGGAGTTGCGCCGATGGTCTCTATCGCGCAGAGCACGGCGATGTTGAGCGCGGGCATCGAGCCGGTATATGCCACCGCGACATAATCCTCGCGCCGGGCGCCAGCCTCGGACAGCATATCGACGACGACTGCGCCCCAGTTGGGATTGGTGGTGGTGAGCTTAGCGCCGAGGTCGCCGCGGTCGGTGGTGATAATCGTGAACTGGTCCCCGATGAGGCCTGTGGAGTTAGGGTCTGCGATGGGGTCTTTGACCAGAGTTTCACCGGCGTGGTTTTTGACAGCTGAGAAAGCACGCATTGTGAGGTTTGATGCTGTCACTTTCTCATCGAAATGAGGCTTACGCAGGCGCACCTTCGACAGCTCGACGGTCGCCATTACCGCGATTCCAAAAAGCGCGAGAAAGACCAGCGCGCCGAGACTAACCCGTCGGGAGCGCCACTTCAATTAGCTCACCTCCCATGAAAATTATAAGAAGTAGCCGGACTATAACGCTCGCGATGACCATCGTCGTGAGAGTATCGATGACGCCCTGCCTGTCCATCCAGTATGCCAGAAGGCCGGGGATAATGAAGCCTATGGGGTCGAATGCGCCGAGCATGATGCCCGCTTCGCCGCGAAGTAGCCAACGGAACAGCCACGCGAACACGAAAGCAACGAGCACCATGAGAACGAGCTTCCGCCTGCCGTAAATCAATGTGTATTGGGCGATTACTTTGACCGTGCCGAACGCGGCGAGGCCGATTGCTACGGTGCCGAGTATCTTGAACGGTTCGCTCCAGAACAGGGCGATATACCCCGGCACGACCAGCCCGCCTGCGGCGAGGCCGAACCACTCGGCAAAACCGAGCGACAATATAAGACCGAGTCCTACAGACAGCCAGAGCATTTTATCCTTAGCCGAATATTATAAGCATAGTGTCAAGTCCCAATTTCACACTCCATCCGCCGAGTCGTCGTGCGCGGGAGGGCGAGCCGTGCGCGCCTCGAAATATGCCAGAATGTCGCGCCCCGCGCCGCCGATGTTCCCCACGCCGACAATCACGCTATGGCGGGGTGTCAGTTCCATGCAACGCCCGAATATCTCCGCGACATCCGCACCGCCGAGATCGTCCACGAGCGTTTCGTCCATGCCTGCGCGCGCTAACTCTTCGGCCAAGAGTTTCGTGTTGGTGCCCACCAGTAAATAATAATTCGCGATGAGCTTCTCCGCAAGCATTTTCGCAAGCTGTGCGGTGCGCCCTGCGCGGTCGGCGCGGTTGTTGGCGAGGACGATGAGCGGGCGCTCCTCATCGGGGGCGAAGCCGAGCTTGCGCCAAAGTAGCTCCGTCGATTCGGGGTCGTTGGCGGCGAAGGCGTTATATAATGTAGTCTCTTTGCCGAAAAATTCTACGCGATGCACTGTCAGTGCGCCGATATCGGGCGCGGCTTTCCACATGCCGCGAATCGCTGTCTCGCGCGGGATGCCGAGATGTCCGGCGACTGCCAGCGCCAGCGCGACATTCTCCTCGTGCTCGATATATCTGAAGCCCGCCATGTCTTGTTCTGCGATGGATTCAGCTTCGGCGAGAACGGCTCGCCCGCCGAGTTTTTCGGCATATTTTTGGATGATGTCAAAACGCTTACGCTCGGCGGTGAAGCAGACATTTCCGGAGCTTATCGTGCCGCAAAGCGCGAGAACGACGTCCTCGTCCGTCGGCCCCATGACCTCGAGATGGTCGGGGCGCGCGTTGGTGATTACATCGATTGTGCTCCGAATGATCTTTCGCTCGGAAATCTCCTGATAGTCGGGCTGAAGG
>DSAF01000070.1 GCA_011388305.1 Candidatus Zixiibacteriota bacterium
CGAAGACGGCGCAAGTCTCGCCTGTTCGGTATAAGCTCAAATCCGGCGAGAACGAGAGCATTTCGCCATCGAATGAAAGCTCCGCATCGGCGATGGTCCAATCGCGGTGAAACGCCCGCAGGATAATCGTTTCCGCGTCGATTCCGGTGTCGTCGGAAAGGCGGAACTCGAAAGCCTGATCGGGGCAACCGATAGACGCGCCGTTCGGCGGAGAAATCAGCTGAACGGTCGGCGCGCCATAATCGAAGCGGTATGTCCAGCAGGTGTAAGTCGAATTCGCGCCGCAGGCCACGGCATTATCGGCCGCGCTCACGCAAACGCGAAGGCTCTCCGCGCTGAAAGCTCCGAGAACATCGGTGGGCACGGAAAGTGAAAGCCCATCCCACAAAAGCCCCGAAGCCTCATCGATATGGACACCGCCCAAGCTCACGAATGCGCTCGAAAAATCCAATCCCGAAAGCTCGTCGAAAACATCGAACGCGAAGGCATCGGGCAGAGCATCGAGAAAGATGGACGGGGCGGGGCGAGGGTTCTCTACAATCGGCGGCGAGGTATCAAAATAGTATATAAGCTCGATTGCATGGTCGATTAGGTTGCCGAAAATGTCCGCCACACCGTCGATAGCGATGAGCACGGTATCTCCGAAATCATCGCGTGGGATGGCGAAAGCGAGCGTATCGCCTTCCAGTTTCGCGAAAGGCGAACCCAACTCGACATAGACGCCGTTCACTGCAATAGTCATCGCTTCCTCATCGATGCCTTCGTCGTCGCGAAGCTCCATCGAGACATATAGCGTTTCGCAGGAGACGAAGCTCGACTCGGGAATAGACGGCGCGCTATAAACCGGCGGCGAACAGGGAACGTTGAAGACGAACTCGCCATCAAAGGTGTTCGCAGGGCAATAACCCGCCAAATCCGCAACGATAAGCTCGACAATAATCTCATCGCAACCGAAGAGCGCGATGCCCGCATCGCTCGGCAAGAAAGCGACAGAGCCGCCGGAGACATGAAGCTCGGGCGAGTCGGCGGTCAATGTCGCGGAAGCCGATGGCGAGGTGATTTCAAGCAGTAGCGAAGACAAATCGATGCCCGCGCCGAAGTCATCGATAGCAATTTCTATGCGCTCATCGTGTGTGGAGAAATTCATGCCCGGCGGCGAAATTGCTACCGCTGTCGGCGGCGACAAGTCGATATTGAACGTCCATTCCAGCGGCGAAATCGATAAGCCCGCGAATGTCTCCGCGAAGAGACTAATCGCCACTTCCGCGCCGTCGTCAAATGGAACATCGGGCGTCCAGATGAGCATCGAGTCATCAAAAACAAGCGAACTTCCGATACTATGCCCCACACCATCGACAGTCAGGGCTATCGTGGCGGGATCGAATTCCGCGCCGGCGCCCTTCATCTGCAGGACGATTTGCTGAAGCTCGCACGAAGTAAAACTCTCCGGCGTCGGCTCGATAATCTCCGCCGATGGGCGAACGATGTTCGTCCAGAAGTCTATGCAGATAGGCTCGGCGAAGTTCGGGCCGCAATGGCCATAGACTTTGTCGTGGATGCCGTCGAGGCAAACGGTGTGCGAAGAAAGTCCCAGTGGGACGAGGCCTGCTTCCATCGGGCTAAGCGTGGCGAACTCGCCGTCGAACTCGACCGGCAAATCCAAAACGGCACCGTTGAAAATCCAAAAGAGCGATGTATCCTCAATGCCGGAGATGTCGTCGAGGCGCACTGTCACCTCGAAAGTCGGGTCGTCCACCGTGTCGGCGCGCGCCGGCGCGATGAACTCCGCATGAGGCGGCGTCCAGTCGAGGTAGATGTCCCAAGAATAATCTGCGATGAGCGGGCAATCGTGCCTATCGCGAATATCGCCGAGAGAAATCGGAATATTGCCCTCGTCCAAATCGGCGGAGGGGACAATGCACCGAAGAATGTTGTCGGAATATGTCAATCGTGGGTCGGAGAGGCCGAGCGTTAGGCCATCTACGGTAAGCTCGATGGTCGATTCGTTCACCTCGTCTGCCTCGCCGAGACTAATCATGACGTCGAGCGTGTCGCAGGCGATAATCGCACCCGCAGACGGCGACACGAGGTTAGCCGACGGCCCTCTGCCATCGATTCCGGGCACAGAGATGCACCACTCGACGGTGAAAGTATCCGAGCCGACTGCCCAAGCCTCGACACCGAGGCAAATCGTTGTATCTTCGGCGAAGTATCCGTCATCAACCGCGACAGTCCACGAAACAGTCCCCATCTCGCCGGCGAAGAGAAAGTCCGGCGTCACCGGCGCGATGGCATCTCCGGTGACGACAAAAAAGCCCTCCGGCAAGTCGATTTTCGCCGAAATGCCGCTCATCGATACCGTCGTCGAGTTCGACGCGAGTAGGTTCACGGGGAAGGGATTGGGCGTCCGGCGGGTGCATGATTCGATGAAAAGTTCCTCCGGGCCGGAGATGGATAATGTCAAATCGCCGACGGCGGTCTCGACCGTGCCGAGACCGTAGTATGTCGCCATCCGGCGGCTCTCGCCCGGGGCGAGGACGCGAGCATCCCAGCGCATAAGGAGCGCCGAATCCGAGTATGGATCGCCAGTGATAGTGTAATCCCAGTGCGTATTGTGGAGGTTCCAGAATTCCCCGAAAACCACGCGGTTTGGGGGGGCCGCCGCGCCGCCAATAAGCACGCCCGAGCCTATAAGGCTGTCTTCTGGTTGCGACGGCGACGACTCGAAGGCCTGCCAGTATGTCGGGATGCTCGGCGATATGAACTCGCGCTCCGATGCG
Organism: Candidatus Zixiibacteriota bacterium; assembly: GCA_011388305.1. Taxonomy (GTDB): domain Bacteria; phylum UBP14; class UBA6098; order UBA6098; family UBA6098; genus UBA6098. Next base: position 2,781 of record DSAF01000070.1, read on the forward strand.
AAATAACCGAACTCCGTAGCAACCGGCGCGTAGTCGTTCTCGCCTATCATCGTGTCCAGAAACAGAAGAAGGCCGACGTTTGCGGAGGACAGAGTGTTATTAGTCGCAATATATTCGATGAGCACGGTCGTTCGTTCGCCAAGAGTAGTCAATGTGAGCTTCTGCTCGAACACTATGCCGCGCATGTCATAGCGGGAGACGATTGCATCGCCGACCGAATAGGGGTGTGCAAGCACCGCCACAGGGTCCGGGCGTCCGACGCCCGATTCCGTGTAGGTGCCCGCCACCGAGTCGTCCACGAAAAAGTGGGTATGGGAAGTCGAGCCTTCCTGCGGGAAGCCGTAAAGAAGCGGTTTTCCGTCCGTCGTGCCTATCGTGAACCTTCCATCGATGTCGTTAACCGCCAACCGCAACTCACCGAAAGACACAATCATTCGGCTCGCCGGCGGGCGCGGCGGATATAGCTCCATTTTCGCATCGGCAAAACCTGCCGAAACGAGAAGAATAAGGAGCGAGGTCGTCAGTAAGACGCTTCTCATAATACACCTCTCAAGCGATGCAAGACCAAGGATTTTCGCCGAAAAGACGCTTCAAGCAAGAATCGTCATCTCCAGCATGCAATAATCCTCAATCATATCGCCGGCCTATCATCTGAGGTTCCCCAATTACCTCGCGAGAACGACAGTGCCGGAGCAAATTACCTCGCCTCCTAATTCTATCACATACACATAGACCCCGGGACGCGCCGGAACTCCGTTGAAGTCATAGCCGTCCCATGCATATCTGTGAGCAGGACCGGCAGTGATTTCCGTCACCTGCCTGCCGTTAAGATCGAATATTTTAACCGTGCCCAAGAAATCGATTCTGCCCGGGAAGTCGAAAACCACCTCATCATTGAAGCCGTCCGCAGGCGGCGGAGGCGTGAACGGTTGAGGGCTTGCGTGACACTCGGTCATGGGCTTGATATAGCGAACGCACATATTGTGATCTTCGAGCACATTCGCCGGACAGATAGTCGTAAGATCCCGTGCGCTGACAATGCTGAAGAACAGCGAATCATCGCGAGACATATCCAGCCCCGTTGCATAGCGAAGATCGAGAATCAGCTTGCCGTTGACCGCATCGTATCGCAGTGCCGACTCGGATGCAATGTCGTAAATAATTACGCGGCTGTCCCCCGCCGAAACCTGCTGAACTTGAAGCATAATCTCGTATGGGTTCACGCCCGCGTTCTCGTCGTCGAGGTGGAACACGATGGAGTCGAACTGCGTGATACTGACATTCGTATCGAACTCGTCGATGCACCACGCCACCGGCGGGAAGAAGTCCATAGAGAACTCCCAGCAATACTCGTCGGCGGCGTTGCCCCACTGGTCAACTACGCCCCGGATGCAGGCCTCGACGGTCTCGCCGTGTTCCCAGCAATCATCCGGGTCGGGATGATATGTGAGATTATGCACGCCGACATGGTGGCCGGGACGCCCCGGATCCCAAGTGATTTGCGGGCTGGCAGTCGTCCAGACGACGCCGTTCACCTCAAGCTCGAGAAGGTCCGACTTGAGCGTATCCGTGTCGAGGAAACGCAGTTCGATGGACTGATCCGGGCAAAGGCAACTGACATAGCTCCCATGCGGCGCTACATCGATGACAATCTCCGGCGGAACATCGTTGAAAACAACGCACCACTGTGTATCGGAGACGGAGAGCTGGCGGTCGAGCGGGTTCTCGAAGTCGAAGTCGTTGTCGTGCGCCCAGATGACATAGCCAAACACCATGCCATCGACAATCTCGTGCCCCGGAATTGCTCCGGGAACCGTGGACGCCCAATAGAGGCTGTCGCCCTCGGGGCCGGCGTATTCTACCACCGAGTCGATGGACATCGGGAGCCAATAGACAACCGGCGGAGAATCTCCTACGAAGAACTGCGCCAGAAGGCCTTGGCCGGTGGTGTCAACCGTCACGTCGTCGTCATACACGCCGGAAGGATCGGTCAGCGCAACGGAGATGAAGAACTCGTCATAGTTCGCGCGGACATAGCATGAATCCGGCATAATCAGCTCCGGGCCGATTGTATCGTCGTCGCCGATTTCCCAGCACCATTCGATAGTGCCTTGATTCGGCGGGCAGTTATATGGCTCGCCTATGGTCGTCGAGTCATAAACGCGAAGATATGCGCAAATTTCGGCGAATTCGGGGAAGTCGTAATCGGTCACGAAAATAAGCGTGTCGTCCGACCACGAAAGCTCGGGCGAACCCCAAGGGAAACTTCCCCAAGGATCGCCGTCGATCTCGATATTCAGCCGAACCGAACCGTGAGCAACCCAAGACAGCTCATCGACCAGATGTGCCACGACATCCGGCGACCAAGTGTCGGTAATCTCTCCCGGCAACGGCGACAGATAATCCGCCGCGGGCGGCGAGTTATCGACTACCGCACACCATGTAATATCGCCGAAGTAGTTGTTTCCTATGGAATCCGGCCAGTGGACGATTGTCAGGCAAACTGTGTCGCCATCGGCAGTTGAGAATGGCGGCCAAACCGCGACCGTGTCCACATCGGAACCGGCACCGCCGGGGAACATGTCGAACAGGCCGGGCGAATCCTCCCAGCGGACGGTCGTGCCGTTCCAGCGAACCTCGACCTCCGCGGTATCGAGCCGCTCGGGATCGACTGTGCGAATCCAGAACGCGCCTTCATCGCAGAAAGTAATCATCGGATCGAGTGTCGGATCAGGGAATATAAGCGAAAGATTCGGGCCGTCGGCGTTGACGGAGAACTCATAGCATTCATCGATAAGAGCGTTGGGCGGGCAGATAACCGTCGAGTCCGCAAGATACTCGATGCAGAACTCGATTGTATCGCCGCCCGCGAAAGGCGTCGGCGGGGCGATGAACGGATCGAAGAACACCGTGTCGCCGCTCCAATAGACGTGCGGGTCGGCGAAGCCGTATGATGTTCCGTCTATGTTGAAAATCACCGACGAATAGTCAATAATCGAAGTCGCCTCATCGACCAAGAACCATATAAGAGGATATGGCGTGCCGACCTCGCTCTCGTGTTCAGGGCTGAAGTCAACCACAAACGGCGCATCCCAATCGATGACGAATCTGCATGTGTCCAAATCGCCCCATGCCGGATTGCCGAGAACATCGAACATGCTCTCAATTAGCACCCAAATATCTCCGGGAGCGGTCGGCGCGGGAGCATCGAACGTGAGGATGCTATCGCCGATGAGCGTCAGCTCCGGATCGTCGATTCCGTAGCTCGTTTCAGAGCCTTCGGCGCTGTATGTAAGCATTATGCTCGTCGAATTAACGGGTTCCTCGGAATCGATAGACCAGCGGAACTGGAAACCTACATCGCAGGAAATTGCAAGCCCGCAATCGGTGGGGTTATCGATATGCACGCGCGGACCGTCGCCGAATGCAATCTCGAACTCCCAGCAAAGCTCGCCGAGCGAGGAGAGCATGTTATTCTCATCGCAACCGGTGCTATCGCAGGCCTCGACGAGGCAAACCTCGACGGGGCCGGGGCTGAGTGTGTCGCCCGCGAGAACGGCGCTCCATGTGAGCGTCCCCGGCGTGGCTATCTCCGGCTCAGGAGTCCATGAGAGGATAGTTCCATCGAAGGAGTAAATCACTCCGCGCACCGAAAGCACGAAGCAATCCGGATTGACGAAGTTCAAGCTGTCCCAGACCTCGATGACAATGTCCGGCTGGTGTTCCTCGATTATTCCCGTCGGCGAAATATATTCCGCCAATGGCGGCGCGAGGTCAGCAATCAAATCCCAACATGTCCGACGCATAGCATATCCAAGCTCGTCCTCGACATTATCTACGCAGATTCGGACATTCGTCTCATCGAAAGGCTCGTCCGGCAAGTATGTTAGTAGGAAATCTCCCGCGTCCCAAGTGAACTCCGCCCCCGGATATGGCACAACCACACCGTTAACAGTGAACTCCAAATCATCGATGACCACGCCATCGGGATCGTCGAAG
>DSAF01000132.1 GCA_011388305.1 Candidatus Zixiibacteriota bacterium
CATATAGCCGTTTTTGCCGTGCTCGAACACGGAGTAGCTCGCCGTTGTGATGCGGAATTTCCAGAAGAACGGCTCGGGAATGCCCAACATCGCTGACATGAGAGGCTTCAGCACCGCCCGATGCGTGACAACCGCAAACGCCTCGCCTTTGTGCGCCTCGACGAGGCTTTGCAGGGCATTGAACGCCCGCGCGCGAACGGCCTCGATAGTCTCGCCACCGGGAATCTGCATTCGCTCCGGCGCCGAAGTCCACCGCTCCCAAAGTTCGGGATATTCACGCTGAATCTCAGCCTTTGGTCTGTCCGTCCAGTCGCCAATGTCGAGGTTGTTGAAGCCGTGATGGGAGACAACACCGAGACTTCGCTTCATCGCGATGGCCTCGGCCGTCTGTAATGCTCTCGAAAGCGGGCTTGAGTAAATCGCCGCAAATGGAACATTGCGAAGCTCGTCGGCAAGCTCATGCACTTGGGCGAAACCGTTCTCGCTCAATGGGATATCGGCTCTTCCGCGGAATCTATTCTCCACATTCGATGCCGTCTCTCCATGCCTAACCAAGAAGATTTTCGTGGAGGAATTGCCCATGATGCTGTTTAGTGGGCGAGAGATTTGATAGTTCGGAGGGCGGCGTATGTCAGCCACGGGTCGGGGGTTCTGTCCCTTCGGTTCAGCGAGCAACTCCAGAAACCGTCGTCGCCCTGTTGCCGAAGAAGCCACTCGTAGGCGCGCGAGACTCTGCCGAATGAGAGGCCATATCCGAGCCTCGTGAGGACGTCCGTGGCCGAGAGCGCATCGGTGAACCAGAACGGATAGGCTATTTTGCCCCAATACTCGATACTCCGCCTGTCGGGATATGCATCGGGCTTGAAGATGCTGTCTGCGAGGAATGCCGCCGCCTTATCGGCTTCTTCTTTATGGCGCTTTTGGGTGTCGCCTGCGAAGCCTCTAAGAACCATGCCCGTCACGTTGTGGCTCGACGGGTCTTTCTTGGACTTGCTTCGGAGAACGGGGATCGCCCATCCGCCTTTTGCGCGACGGACATCGAGAAGCCACGCAAACGCCCTGTCGATGACCGTCTCATCATCGAAGCCGCCGCGGAGAAGGACATCGAGCACCATGCCGGTGTAATCCGGCGCGGGGATGTTCGCGCCATAAGCGCCGCGAAAATCGCCGTCGGCTGTTTGCGTGCCCGCGATGAAGTGCGCGCCGTGGGCGAAGAACTCGTCGGACATATCTGCACCCAAATCAAGAAGCTGATATAGAGAACGGAGCGAGGCGATGAAAGTCCACACCTCTTCGTTCTTCTTGCTTCCGGACTCGCGCCAGCTTCCGTCCGGCTTCTGCTTCCGGGCGAGAGTTTTATATGTGATGTCTTCGCAAACCGGCTCCTCCAAGCCTCCCTTCGCGCTGTCGAGCAAATCGCGAGAGACGCGGTTGACGAGGCCAAGCTCGTCGTGTTCGAGAAGTTGGGGGATTGGATTGGCTTTGAGCACCGATGTCCAATCGGTCATAACATCCCTAACGGAATTTTCTTCTGTAATACAAGTTTGTTTATCCATATGTTCGAACTCTATCTATAAATATATCGATTGGCAAGGTCAAGGTCAAGGAATGTTTCGGAGTATGTTATTATATTGTTAGTTTTTTTGGGAAGTCTCTTACTGATAGCAGTCAGAATAGGCATCTTCTGAGAGATTGTGTCTTTGCGTTGCTCGCTTTTTTTCGCGAAAATGGCTCGAATTACGCAATTTTGATTCAATTTCCGACCATTGAACCCTCTCGACTCCTCCTATTATTGGTTGAATTTCTGAATATTTCTTGTAGAATCTAATTCTCATGCGCTCTAACGGCAATCACATACTCGCCGAGGAAGATGTCGGCAAACTTCTCCGCAAACTGTCCGTCCCAGCGACGGTGGGCATGTTCGTCATGTCCACTTTCAATATCGTCGATACCATTTTCGTAGGCCACGGCGTTGGGACTTTCGGCATCGCCGGAGTGGCACTCAACTTTCCGGTGCTCATTTTAGTGCTGGCGATAGGCCAGCTTTTCGGCATGGGCGGCGCGTCGATAATCTCCCGCGCGATAGGCGCAGACGACCTTTCCAAAGTCAACCGCACGTTCGGCAATGTCGTCCTCTGCACGACGGCATTCGCGGTCATGCTCTCCATCCCCGGGCTGATTTTCCTCGATAAATTCGTCATGATACTCGGCGCAACCGAAGAAGTTTTCCCCCACGCGAGGGATTATTTGCAGGTCGTGCTTTTCGGCACGATTTTTCGAAGCTTCATCATCTTGGCAAACAATATCATCCGCGCTGAGGGGCACGCGAAAGTCTCGATGACCGTGATGATAATATCTGCGGTGCTTAACATCATCCTCGACGCGATTTTCATATTTGTCTTCAAAATGGGCGTCCGCGGCGCGGCCATTGCTACGCTCATATCGCATTTCACGGCCTCGATGTATGCCGTCTCGTTCTTCCTCTCCGGCAAGAGCACAATTAGATTCCAGAATATCGACCTCCGCCCCGACTGGAAGATAATCCGCGAGATTGTGTCCATAGGCATGGCCTCGCTCGGAAGGAACATCTCCTCCAGCGCGCTGGTGATGATAGTCAACAACGTGTTCTCGGGCATGAGCTTCCCGTTGGGCATAGCCATCTACGGCATCATCAATAGAACGCTGTTCATGTTTTTGACGCCGATAATGGGCATCACGCAGGGAATTCAGCCGGTCGTGGGTTACAATTTCGGCGCAAAGCGATACCCGAAAATCAACGAAGTCGTCAAAATTGCGTATATCCGCGCATTGACAATAAACACGCTTATTTTCGCCGTCCTGCTCATCTTCCCGAACTATATTTTCAGCGCGTTCACGAAAGACCCCGAGCTTATCGAGCACGGAGTCCCCGCGCTCCGAATAATGGCGATGGTCTTCCCAATTGTAGGCGCTCAGCTTATTGGCGCGGCGGTTTTTCAAGCTATGGGCAAAGCAGTCAAGGCCTTCGTCCTTACCATGACCCGTCAGGCGATATTTCTCATTCCGCTGATTCTCATCGGCTCGAAGCTTTATGGCACGGACGGCGTTTTCTGGTCGTTCCCCATCTCCGATCTCTTGTCGGCGGTGGTGACGGTGCTATTCGTCCGAACCACCCTCAAAGCCCTCTCGAATATGCCCCCGGAAGATTTCGGCGACCCGATTTGAGCTTCGTCTGGCGAAAGCTATTCGCTCCAATAAGATTTAGTTGCGATAATCATAACGAAATGTTATATTTGAATCCATGAACCTCTTCGGCGAAGATAAAATCGACGACAGCGCGTCGTTCACGCTTGCCGACCGAATGCGCCCGCGGGTGCTCGACGAGATTGTCGGACAAGATAAGCTCATCGGCGCGGGGACGCCCTTACGGGCGGCTATCGAGAACAAGCGTATCTCCAGCATGGTATTCTGGGGGCCGCCGGGATGCGGCAAGACCACGCTCGCACGGGTCATCGCGAACGAGACGGGAATACGCTTTCTCAGCTATTCGGCGGTGCTTTCCGGCATCAAGGAAATCAAGAACGTCATCAAGCTCGCGGAACAGCGCCTCGCCAACTCAGGCGACCGGAGCATCCTCTTCATCGATGAAGTGCATCGCTTCAACAAGGCGCAACAGGACGCTTTTCTGCCCTATGTCGAGCGCGGAAGCATCATCTTCGTCGGCGCGACCACCGAAAACCCGAGCTTCGAGATAATCTCGCCTCTGCTTTCGCGCCTTACCGTGTTTGTGCTCGAGCCGCTGAGGCCGGAGAACATCGTGGAACTACTGCAGAGGGCAATATCGGACAAAGAGCGCGGTCTCGGCGCTATGGAACTGACTGTCGAGGACGGCGTTATCGAGAAGATCGCCCAACTCTCCGCGGGGGATGCCCGCTTCGCTCTATCGACGCTCGAGGTCTCCGCGAACACCGCACCGGACGGTCTTATCTCCGAGAGCTTCGTTGCGCAGGTGCTCCAACGCGAACGGTTGCTTTACGACAAAAACGGCGAGGAGCACTACAACCTCATCTCCGCGCTTCACAAATCCGTGCGCGACTCCGACCCCGACGCGGCTATATATTGGCTCGCGCGAATGCTCGAAGCCGGCGAGGATGCGCTATACATCGTCCGGCGGATGATGCGCATGGCCGTCGAGGACATCGGACTCGCCGACCCGAGCGCCATTCGTCACGCAATTTCCGCGAAAGAGTTCTACCAGTTTCTCGGCTCGCCGGAGGGCGACATCGCGCTGTTTCAGCTCGCGGTGTATCTGGCAATCGCGCCAAAATCTAACTCGATATACATCGCTCAGAAACGCGCCGTCCGCGACATCCGCGACGGCAAGACCGGCCCCGTGCCGATGGTAATCCGAAATGCCCCTACGCGCCTGATGAAGGAGCTGGGATACGGCACGGGATACAAATACGCCCACGACTTCGAGGAGCACCTGACGAAGAACCAGCACTTCCCCGACGGCATTGAGCCGCCGACATATTATGAGCCTTCGGATCAGGGCGTCGAGGAGCGAATAAGAAAGCGTCTCGGGGAAATCGAGCGCGAATTGCGCAAACGAAGGGAAGAGTAAAATGAGATGATAGAGAACGCGGCAATTATTACCCATAACCCAAAACCTATTACCCATAACCCAAAACCAAATAACCAATTATGAGCAAAAAAAAGAAAAAGACGCGCGAGCATGACCCCGTGTATTTCATCGTTCTCGCGGTATCTATCGGACTCGGTCTCACTATCGCCGCGGCCAGCGACGGAACGGCCGTTAACTTCGCCATAGGCGGCGGAATCGGCGCGGGTGTCGGCGTTATCGGCGCGCTGGTCTATCACTTCATCAAACGCTCGCGCCTCAAGAAAAAGACCACAGTCCGCAATAAGTATCGCATGTAAAAAGAAAGCCCCGATATCGGGGCTTTCTCCTACTTATGAAAGTATCTATTATGGGCGGCTCTATTTGAGCAGAACCACCTTCTGCATGACGTCGCCGCCGTCCCACTTCACCCTCACGAAATAAATTCCGCTCGGCTCGGTGGAGCTTTGCCAGCCAAAGTTATGCGTTCCGGCGGGCATATTGCCATCGGCGATGCGCTCAACGCGCCTTCCGAGCATGTCGAACAAATCGACGGAAATCTCGCTCTCTTTGGGAATATCGACTGTGACCGTGAACGCCGCATTTGCGGGATTCGGACGAACCATCACGGCGTATGCCGAAGGTAACGGCGATATGAGCGAGAATGTCGCAACATCGCCCTTGTTCAGAGAAATCTCCGTGCCCGGATGAAGTTCCGTAGCAACGCCGCCTCGTTCGATTTGGATGCGCGGCGAATCTGAGAATCCCCACTTGAGAATGCCCGTCTCATCGGCGACGAAAGTCCAACTATCGGCAGTCGGCTGAACCAATCCCCACATCTTGAATCCCTCAAGCATAATTGCGCCGGGGACTCTCAACTCGCCCGTGGGGTCTGCCGGCGGAATGCCTCTGCTGTGAGCAGTCGGGCCTACGCCGATAGAGTAGTCCGCTCCAGCGAACTCGAAGTTCGCAATCCAGAGCGGGTCGGATGCCTTCGCGCTACCATCTCCGGGAACGCGGAATGTGCCGGGGCTTGTCACCATGACCCAGTAGCCCTTGCCAGCATCAATAGTCGATGAGGAAACGTAGTCACTCGTGGCGGGGTCCCATGCCATAGGCTCGCCATGGAGAGCCGGCGTGCTGGAGAATGTCGCGCTCTCGATGTTCGCGCAACCAACGAGGTTCCATCCGGTTGACAGCGGAATCTCATAGCTTGCTACCGGAACGCCGCCAATGACGTTTTCGCCCACAGCAGTCGAGAAGACCCAATAACCTCTGCCAGCCTCCGCCCTGTTGGTGGTGAAGTAGTGTCCGCCGAAGGTATTGTAGCCATAGATATTGTATAGGCCGCTCGGGAAAATATTCGGGACGACATCCACCGTGGGGATGCACGGGAAGCCTATGAGGTTCCAGCCCATCGCAAGCTCGATTTGGTCAATCGCCGGTGCGGGACGGTCATAAACGATGGTCAGCGTCTCGTTCGCGGCGTAGTAATACGAGCTGTGATGGTGCATCTCGAGCATGCCGTTGAGCGTCAATATCCCCTCGGGCAACCCAATTGTTGACCATGTGAGCGTTCCCGGCTCGCCGACTGTGGCTATCTCCCATATAATCGGAAGCGGCTCCGGTCCGCGGAGGTCGCGCTCCAGCTTCGTCACCAGCGGGTGCGAAGGATCGTTCAGCGTGAAGAAGCAGTTCGTCCGGTTCGACGGCGGCGGATAGAACGGGAGATCGATTCCCAAATCGTATCCGTCGGTGGCCATCGCCTGGACGCCGAAAGTCAATGTAGTGTTGATAGGCCTAACATCGGAGTCGAAGGTCAGGTCGTGCACCCAAGTCTCCGGCGACCAACCTACGAGAACCCAGCCGTCATCAATAATCTTGTAGCCGATGAGGCCGCTATCGAGGACGATGCCGTCCTCGACATAAATCAGCGGCGTGAACGACGCGCTCGGCGCCGTGGGCTTGACGAATGCTCTCAAGAAAATCAGCGTATCGACCGCGGAAATCGTGCCCGTGCCATTGCCCCAGACCGTCGCGATGCCGTCAACGGCATCCACGCCGGTCGTCCAGCCGCCCGGAAGCGCGCTTCCGG
>DSAF01000051.1 GCA_011388305.1 Candidatus Zixiibacteriota bacterium
CCTTGTTCGTGAACGGGTTAGTGTCTTTTGCTGTGTAGCCAGCTTAAATCTACTAATCCAAATTCTCGTTTCAAGGGGTGGATACCATGTCCCTTTACCACCCATAAAAGATTTTTTTCTGTTTGCTAAAGGATTGGGGAAATAACATAATTCACCGAAAATAAGAAGGATAAGGGTTTTAATTGCGGGAGGGGCGAGATATTATTTCTTTTCTTGGATGTTCAAATGGCTTTCAGTATAGGGAATGAGCAGAAAGTCTCACGAAGCCTCGGAAAAGCAGGCGTGAAAAAAAATTCAGCTTCATTCGTGGAATAATATAAAATATTTAACGCCATAATCGTGTCCGCTATTGACATGGCCAAGGTTTCGCATTAAATTAACTAAATATGCTTCGGAAACTTAAAATCGAGAACCTCGCCGTTATCGACTCGGTTGAATTCGAGTTGGAGGCTGGCCTCTGCGCACTTACTGGCGAGACCGGCGCAGGCAAGACGCTGGTCGTGGGCGCAATCGAGCTACTTCTCGGCGCGCGTGCCGATTCCGGCAAAGTTCGCACGGGCGAGGAGAGCGCGATTGTCGAGGGCATTTTCGAGCGCGGCGGCAAGTCGGTCTTCGTTCGGCGGAAGATTACCGCAGGCGGCAGAAGCTATGCGTGGATTGACGGCGAGCCGGTGACGATGAGCGAATTGGCCGACCGAACCGCCGGATTCGCTGACCTTTTAGGCCAGCACGAGCACCAGTCCCTTCTCGACTCCGCGACGCACACCGATCTTCTCGACGATTATGCCGGCTCTCGCAGGCTGTCAGACGAATTCCGGCAGAAATTCCACCAACTCGAGGAATTTAGAGTGCGCCTCTCGCGCCTCAAGCGCCAACTCGAGAGGGCGCGGGAGAAATCGCGCCTTCGCGAGTATGAGATTCGCGAGCTATCCGATGCCAAGCTCGATGCCGATGAGTGGGCGGAGGTCGAGGGGAAGCTCGCGCGTGTGGATTCCGCCGAGCACATCCTCGCGCGCACCGATGAGGCGATTCAAGCCATAGGCGATGGTCAGCCTAACGCCGTGGAACTTATCGCAATCGCAGAAAAGGCCATGGCTGACATCGCGGGATTGGTCCCCGAGGTCGCAGATGTCGCAGAGCTTCTCGATACTGCGCAAACCGCCATTGCCGAAGCGCTTCGCGAGCTATCCGCTATCGCAGGCTCCGTCGATATAGACCCCGAGGAGGCCGAATATCTTCGCGGGAGGCAATCGCTAATCGAGCGGCTGAAGCGCAAATACAACCGCGATGTCCCCGGCCTCATCGAATACCTCGCTGAACTTGAAGCGGGCGAGGAGGACATCGCACGAATCGAGGAGGAAATCGACACTCTCGAGCGCGAAGTCGCCCGCGTAAGCGAAAAGCTTGTCGAAATTGCAGGAGAACTTCGCCGGCAAAGAGAACTCGCAGTGCCTAATCTATGTGCCGAGATAGAGCGTGCACTCGCCCCGCTCGGCATGGATGCCGTCCGCTTTGAGGTCGCGCTCGTCCGCGCCCCTGACTCCGGCGGCGCGATAGAAATTGACGGCGAGCGTTTCGCTTTGTTGCCCACCGGCTCGGAGGGAGCGGAGTTTCTCATCTCTCCCAATCCCGGCGAGGAGCTTCGCCCGCTGGCATCGATTGTCAGCGGCGGCGAGCTTTCGCGCATCATGCTCGCGATAAAAGCGCTCATCCGTAGCGAGGATTTCGAGGGCATCACCGTGTTCGACGAAGTGGATGCCGGAATTGGCGGCGAGGTCGGCAACGCGGTGGGAGAGGAGCTTAAGCGCCTTGCCCGCAACGGACAAATACTCGTGATTACGCACCTTCCGCAGATTGCCCGACTGGCAGACGTCCATCTTCGCATTGGCAAATTCGAGCGCGCCGGCAGAACCCGCGTCTCGATGTTGCGGCTCGAGGGAAGCACCCGAAAGGAGGAACTTAAAAGAATGCACGGCGGCGAGCCGAACATTCTCATCGAAGTATGAAAAAACAGCCCAAAGATACGGAATATTTCGCCAAACGCTTTCACAGCAAGGACGAGAAGAACGTCTATTCCGACCGTGTCCTCACGGTGCCGAATTTGCTGACTCTCTCACGTTTGATCGCGCTTCCGCCGCTTTTGTATTTCCTAGGATACATCGAAAGTTTCGGCACTGCGCCGGCACTGGCTTTAGGTGGCTGGATGCTCTTGTCCGACCTTCTGGATGGCGCGCTGGCGAAGATTTTGAAACAGATTTCCCTCGTGGGCGCGCTCATGGACCCCGTCGTCGATAAAATAGTGATAAACTCGCTGGCTATAGTCCTCGCATTCAAAGGTTACGTCCCGATTTGGGCTGTCATCCCTATTTTTGTGCGCGACTTGGGCATTCTGATATTCGGCCTGCGCGTGCTTCTCGATTATGACAAGCTCGTCACGCCGACCTTTGTCGGCAGGGTGACGCCGCTATTTTGGGTTTGCACTTTCGTGATGTCGCTCTTAGAGTTAGACATCACGAAATGGATTTTATTGGGCTTTTCAATCATATTGACTTTGACTTCAGGAATAATTTACTTTGCGAGATACAAAAATTTGCTTAAATTGGAAAAATGAAGGTGACTTTAATTAGTCAATTGACATTTGTCATTTGACATTAACGCAAGTGATAAAATGCGTCAGTTTGCAGTGATAGGACTTGGGAGCTTCGGCTCGACATTCGCCAAAGAACTTTCGGAGAAGGGTCTGCCCATCCTTGCAATCGATAGGGATGGCACGGCCGTCGATTATATGAGCGAATTCGTCACGCACGCTATTGTCGGCGATGCCACCGACCCCGAATTCCTCGGGAGCATCGGAGTCTCCGATGTGGACATCGCGCTTGTCGCTCTCGGCGACGACATCGAGGCGAGCGTTCTCGTTACGCTGAATCTCTCAGAGATAGGTGTTCCGCAGATTATCGTCAAGGGGATTTCACCGGAACACGGGAATATCCTCACAGCTGTGGGCGCGACACAGGTGATTTTCCCCGAGAAGGAAATGGCGCAAAGGCTTGCGCGCTCGATGGCATCGCCGAACATTATCGACCACATCCCGCTGGTAGAGGGATACAATATCGTGGAGATGCTCGCACCGGAGAGTTTCGAGGAAAAGAGCATCATCGACCTCAATCTCCGCAGGGAGTTTGGCGTTGAACTACTGGCCATTAAGCGCGCGGACGAAAATTTGAAGGAAAAAGTGGTGGTCGCGCCTCATGCAAAAGAGGTTATCAAGTCCGGCGACAAGCTGGTCATCCTCGGAGCGACGGACAAGGTCGAGCAGTTGCAGGAGCTTTGAACGTTGTCCTGCGGGTAGTGGCGTTTGATTATTGCCATTTCGATGATAAGATTTCTCGCTGTGCTCGAAATGAGAAAACTAAGAGGCCGAAAAGAAACTATATGACGAGCCGACTCAAAAATAATTGGCCGAGAAATTGCATGAATAATTGCACGGTAATCTTTGAGGTTAAATTTGAGAATCAATAAGCCGAAAATCTTATTAGCCGGAGCGCTCCTTTGCATTTTATGGATGGCTTCGTGCGGTGGGCCGGTCGGCGGATACATGGTATCGCTCACTTTGAACGGTGAGCGGTTCGAATATCCGCAGGCGAGGGTATATATCGAAAAAGCGGATGTATATCGAAGCTACGACGGCACAGTATCTTACACCATTCTGCCGGAGGATGCCGAGGAATTCTCCCACCTCCTCTTCACCCTCGTTGCCGGAGAATGGGGGCAAGATCCGGTTTTCATCATGACTTGGCTCGCGGATGTCTATGAAGTCCCTCAAGTGGCAGGCAAAAATTTCGCCGTCTCATCGATAAAGATTTTCCCCAATAACGAGAAATACGAGGGCATTCCCAGTGCATTGGACTACAGCGCGTCGTTTAACATGGAGACATGCTACATTGTTACGACTATAACCCAAGTCAATGTCGAGGCCAACTGGATAAACGGCATCCTCAACGGCGTCTATGTCGAACAGGTCGGCGATATGTGGTGGCGGATGGAGATTCGTGACGGGAGGTTCGGCGCGGGATATAGAGCCATAGCCGTTGGCGCGCCAAAACAGCTTCCAGACCGTGAAGATGAGGGTTGATGATGAGAAAAGCGACAGTTTTTCTTCTATTCATTGCCGCGTTTTCAATTTTCGCCGTCCAAACGCCGCCCGAAGTGGTCGAGATAGTCGAAGCCTATAAAACCGCTCTCGATTCGAAGAACATAGATGGGCTTGCGCCCCATCTCGCGGATGACTTCGACTTCTCCGGAGCAGGCCCCGAGCTGTCGAAGACAGTGTTCGAGCAAGTTCTCGCGATGGGCGTCCTTCGCATCGGCAAGATTAGTCAAATCGATTTCGAGCGCATCGAAGACAACGCGCGAGTAGTCATTCACACTGAAATCATCGTAGGCGACATGTCCCATGATTCGATGGACGAATTTGAACTGGTTCTTCGCGACGGCGTTTGGAAAATATCAGGAATTGGCACGGGCGCGATGAGAGCACTCGTCATCCAGGACCCGCTGACGGACATGACCTTTTCTATCGAAGGGCCAGCATTCTCCGAGCTTAAGTTCAAAGAAAGCCATGACCACATCATAGTTAGCGCAATGCTTTCCGGCGGCGAGGAGGTCAATTTCGTAATCGACAACGGGACGCCGATTTCCATCATCGACTCGAGGATTGCAAGTAGATTCGCCCCTCTCGGCGACATCGCAATCGCGGAGGCTATCGGCGTTGGAGGGGACATCGAGAACACCGGTGCCGTCACCGTTGACAGTATTGTCCTCGGCGAGATTCAAGTTGCTGATCTGATGGCGATTACGATGGATCTCTCGCACCTCTCGGATGCCCTCGATGTCGAGATTACGGGGCTTCTCGGCACGGATTTTCTGGCGAAATTCGCGTGGACTATCGACTATTCGGGGCGTAAATTATTTTTAAGCAGAGTCGGCGAGGACGGCGCGCTTCTCGACCCCAACGACAGAATCCTCGCGCGCGAGCCTGCGCACATAATCGGCTTCGACCGCGAGATGCACCTTCTATGGACAGTCGCGCAGTTCGCGCCAAATGTCTCCGCATCGGTTATTCTCGACTGCGGCGCAGGCGGAGGCGTTATCACGCCGGAGTTGTTCGAGAGACTGCCGGAGATGAGCTTCGAGCCGGCCGGCAAGGATACGCTACTCGGCGCCGATGGCAAGTTATCCGAAGTTATGAGCATTATCCCCTCGCGAATGACTATCGGGCCGGTGACGCGAGGCGACTATCGAGTAGTCGTAAGCGACCTTTCGCACATCAACGCGGTGGGGCTATCGACGCCCGTTTCCGCCATTGTCGGATATAATTTTTTTGAAGACTGGTTAATAACGACCCGGTTCCATGATGACATCATTGAACTGAGGCCAATCCCAAAATGAAACGGAGGTTTCAATGACATTCCGCAGATTTGCAATTCTTCTCGCCGTGCTGTGTTTCGCGGCGTTCGGCCAGCTCGAGATGCTCGGAGCTTTGCCGAATGTTCCTGAGATGACGCCGAGCCTTGATGCCGGCGCATGGGTGGAATACAAAACCATCGACGCAGAAGG
This sequence comes from Candidatus Zixiibacteriota bacterium, assembly GCA_011388305.1. GTDB lineage: Bacteria > UBP14 > UBA6098 > UBA6098 > UBA6098 > UBA6098. The sequence continues at coordinate 5,617 of DSAF01000051.1, forward strand.
CGAGGCGAGTTTCTTCAAATTCTCAATCCTCTCACAGGAAGAGGATGACGAATTGTATTGGTTCGAAATCAAAGCCACCGACAGCGAGGGCAAATGGACTATCGTGAAGTTCAAAAGCTCCGACCCACAAGACCCCAATGCCGCAGTTTCGCTGGTAGTCCAACCCATGGGAAGCGAGCCGCGCGAAATGGACTTCATGTTGCCGGCTAATAGGCCTTCAATGCCCGGAGCCGAGACCGAAGAGGCGGAAGTGGAAGTTCCCGAAATCGACTTCGAGGTCGAAAAAGGCGTGATTGTAGAATTGCGTGCGGGCAAGTTCGAATGCGATAAATATACGCTCATCGACGAGGACGGAAAGACCGAGATTTGGTTCTCGCCGGATGTTCCGATTGCCGGTGTGGTCAAAGCCGTCCGCGATGGCAAAGGGGTGACCGAACTCGCCAAATTTGGCAAAGACGGCGCCAAGTCCGAAATCAAAGGCGAACCGGAGAAGATAGAAATCCCAAACCTTCGACAATTGATGAGGCAACCCGAATAGGCATGGCGAATTTTCGCTATTAACGCAAAGGGCGGTCTTATGGGCCGCCTTTTTTTGGGTTATGAGTGTTAGGTTATTGGTTATGGGTGTTAGGTTTTGGCAGGAGGGGCGGGGCATGCCTCGCCCCTATTTTATTTCCGTCATTGCGAGGAGTTCCGAAGGGACGACGCGGCAATCTCATTGTTATATCGGGATTGATTAGGCCTCGAAATGACTGCAAGAGGTGCGCCCCTACTCCTCTTCTGGCGACACCCTCTCCGGGCGCGATTCTCGCTCGACTTTATCGTATGCTAAAATGATGTCCTGCACAAGCTTATGGCGGACGAC
>DSAF01000020.1 GCA_011388305.1 Candidatus Zixiibacteriota bacterium
ACATAATATCGAGAGGATGCTCGAAGATTGCAGGACTGAAATCTTCAAGCGGGAGGGGCAATTGGACGGACGCGATGTCATCGCACTTGCCGATGAAGTCGCCCGAATCGATAATGCGCTTGCCACGGAGGAAGAACTTAAGGCGGAGCTTGAGACTGCGCGGAGGAGCTGGGAGGCAGAAAACTCCCGAAAAATCGCTATCGATGCGGAAATCGCCCAACTCGACGCGCGCACCTCCGAGGAGTCCGAGAAACTCGCGCTCCTTGGAGGCGACAGCGAAGGCAATTGCCCACTCTGCGGCCAGTCCCTCGATGATGCGCATCGCGACATGGTTCGCGCGGATATCGAATCGGCGATTGAGGTCGCCCGTGAGAGAGTTGTCGCTCTTCGCGAGGAACTCGATGACAAAACTCGCGCGCTCGATGAAATTGAAAAGCGCGGCAAAGAGCTTCGCGAGAAAGCTCGAGAGCTTGATGGGCTGAACAAGCTCCGTGCGGAGAAGGCCTCTGAGCTGGAGAAAGCCGAAGCTCTGCTGAAAGAGATTGCCGAGCTGAAAGCCCGCGAGGCGGAGCTTTCCCGAAAGTTGGCGGAGGACGACTATCTGCCCGAAGAACGAAAGCGCCTCGCGGAACTCAAGGCCGAATTCGCCGAAAAAGCTCCGCCGGAGAAGCTTATCGAAGCAAGCTCGGAAAAGCTGGAATCACTCCGCGAGAGCGAATTTTTGTTTCAGCAAATCCCCGAGCTTAAGAAGCAGAGGAAGGCACTCGAGGCCGAGCTTGACGAACACAAGGCCGCACTCAAAAATAAACGCCAAGCCCTCGAATCGAAGGGCGATGTAGCGGGCAATATCGCGGAAATCGAGCGCTGGGAGGCCGCCATCGCCGAGGCCGGATACGACAAGGCCGAGCATGAACGCCTCAAGGCGCAAGCGAAGAAGCTTAAAGAACTCACGGCGAGGCTCCACGAAATCGAGAAAGCAGAGAGCACCGCCGGCGAAATCGAGAAGGCGATTACTTCCGGCGAGGAGAGATTGACGGCCATCGACAAGAAGAAGGCAACGCTCTGCGAAAAAATTCGCGCCCTTCGAGAGATGCTCCCGGACATCGCGGCGTTTTCCTCGGAGTTGTCCCAAGCGCGGGAAGCCGTGGCATCCCTCGATAGCGAAAGGACGTCAGCCCTCAACGAACTGGCCAAGGCCAAATTAAACATCGATGCCCTAAAGGCTCACAAAGAAAGCCTCTCAGATGTTCGCGGGAAGCTCGCGAAAATCGAGGGCGAGATGCGAATTCACCGGCTTCTTGCAGAGGCGATGGGCAAAGACGGCGTGCCGGCGTTCGTAATATCGCATGCTCTTCCGGAGATAGAGCGCGAGGCGGACGAGCTTCTGGCGCTTATTTCGGGCGCAGAGATGGCAGTCCGGCTGGCGCCCGAAGGCCAGAGCGGCGATTTCCGCCTGCGAATCTCCGACGCCGATGGCGAACGGGCGTATGAGAGCTTCTCCGGCGGCGAGAGCTTCCGCGTGGACTTTGCGCTACGCCTCGCCCTGTCGAGATTTCTGGCGCAGAGGAGCGGCGCGGAGCTGTCCCTACTCATTATCGACGAGGGATTCGGCACTCAGGATGCCGAGGGACTTGCGCTACTTACCGAGGCGCTTCGCTCGGTGGAGCATGAGTTCTCGCTGATATTGGTCGTCACGCATTTGGAGAGCATGAAAGAGGAGTTCGAGCAGATTATCGAGGTGAGCAAGACATCCGGCGGCACGAGCAAAATCGCCGTGTTCGCATGATGTATTATCAGCAAATCTTTGTGCGTGAATCGCGGGCGATTACGCCTTGCAATAGTCGCGAAATTATCTACAATCTTATGTTATGAAGACGATTCTCGTCATCTCAGGCCTCGATCCTACGGGCGGCGCGGGCATCTCGGCAGATATCCGCGCGATTTCATCATGCGGGAATATCGTCGCGCCGGTAATTTCGGCATTCGCAAATCAAGGCAACAGCGAGGGCGGGCACGTCCATGTCACGCCTTTGCCCGTTTTCGACGAGGCGATGGACTTCGCCCTCTCGACGACGCCGGACACCGTTAAAATCGGCATGTTGGGAACGCGGGAGATTATCGAAGTCGTCGCCGGGAAACTCTCCTCGCTCAAACATCTGCCGCCGATAGTAATCGACCCGGTAATGAGTTCGACCTCGGGCATGAAACTCCTCAGCACCGACGGAATCGAAGCGTTAGTCGAACGCCTCTTCCCCATCGCAACGCTAATCACCCCAAACATCGCGGAGGCCGAGGCACTTACCCGAATAAAAATCGAGAAGGAGCGTGACATCGAAGCGGCTGGGGAGTTCCTAATTACGCGATGTCGAGCGGTGCTCATCAAAGGCGGCCACATCGCCGGGCCGCCCACCGATTATTTCTTCAGCGGCGAAGGCACGCGGAAATTCTCATCAGAGCGCGTGTCAGGAGAGTTTCGGGGGACGGGCTGTGCTCTTGCATCGCTCATCGCGTCGAACTTAGCGGACGGACTATCGATATTCTCCGCAGTCAAGACAGCGAAAGATTCACTCACAGTTGCGATGAAACAATCTGAGCCGCCATACCTAATGTTTTTATGAATTTTTTTCGCAACATAGACCTCGCAATCTTCGCGATCATCAACGAACGCTGGACGACACCTGCGCTCGACAGTTTCATGATTCACGCGACGAATCAGGAGACGGGCATCCTCATAATTTTGGCAATATTGGTGATTTTCGCGGTGCTCGGCAGGCGCAAGGGAAGAATCGCGGCTGTCTCCGCGCTCTTATCCTTCGCCGTCATCGACCCATTGGGGCACTATGTAATCAAACGAATTATCGCGAGGCCGCGCCCGTGCCACCTCGATATCGGCAGGCTACTCGTCTCCTGCGGCGGCGGATTTGCTATGCCCAGTCTGCATTCTGCCGCGAGCTTCGGGATTTTCACGGCGATAGTATTTCACTATGGCGCGAAATCTGCGCCGCTGTATCTGCTGGCTTTGGTGGTCGCATACAGCAGAGTTTATGTAGGCGTCCATTGGCCTACGGATGTTTTGGTCGGCGCGCTCTATGGAACGGCCGTGGGGCTAGCGTTCGTTGCCGCGTCGAAGAGAATTTTTTTCAGAGAGAAGAAGACCGATGAGAAAGCGCCCTGAATATTGCCCCGACTGCGGAACTCGCCTCTCGGAAACTCCGTTCGAGGGCAGGCCACGCCGTTTTTGCGTGAAGTGCGGTGTGCCAATTTACGAGAACCCTCTTCCCGCTACCTGCGTAGTAGCGGTGAATAACGACGGCGATTTCCTCATAACTAAACGCGCCGTCGAGCCGGGGCGAGGCAAGTGGTCGCTCCCCGGCGGCTTCATGGAAATCGACGAGACGCCCGAGGAATGCGCCCTCCGTGAACTTTTTGAGGAGACCGGCCTCACTGCCGATGTCATCGCTCATCTCGGCGCCGAGGGACAGACCAGCCGGAAGTATATTAATGTAATGGTGGCGGGGTTTCTCGTCCGCGCCGATGGCGAGCCTCGCGCCGGAGATGATGTTTCCGATGCGCGCTGGTTCAAGCCCTTCGAAGTTCCCGAGCTTGTGTTTTCGAGCCATCGAAAAATCTTCGCCCGCGCTATTGATTTGATTGAGGAGATGTCGTGAAATATCTATTTTCAAGCATAATGATAGTTTGCCTGTGTCTTATCGCCTGCGATGTCCGCGAAGACGCCGTCGGCTCCTATCAAAACATTATGGTGCTCGTCGATGCCGGCGAGGCGGACATTCTCGCGCCGAGGCTTTCGGAGGCCTTGGAGGTCGAGATTATCACGCCCCGAGCCGAAACCATATTCACGCTCAACTATGTCGATTCAACGAAGATTGACCGCATGAAAATCGCCCGCACATCTATCATTGCCGCCAGCCTCGAATCTCCCGGGCAGGCCGGAAGGTTCATCCGAGGCTCGCTCTCGCCCGAGGCTCTAAGGGCGGTCGAGGGCGGGGAGTGGATTATCGCCAAGAAGGACCTCTGGGCAAACGGCCAGCTCACGGTAATTCTCGCCGCGCCAACGGTGGAGGCGCTCGAAGCGCGAATTTTCTTGGGCGCCGAAGAACTTTTCCGCCTCGTCAACAACTCGGTCAACGAGAGGCATGGCGAATGGCTGTTCGGCAGGGTTTTCACCGAGGGCGAGAAGATCGCTCTTCAGGATTCCATCGCCGGCGAATATGGCTGGGCTATCCGCATCCCGCGATATTGGGACTGGGAGAAGGGAAGCTATGAGGAGCGATTTCTGTGGCTTCGAGCGCTCGAACCGGAGCGATGGATCTTCGTGTGGTGGACGCCGCTGGACTCATCCATGGATTTCTCCGTCGAGAGATGGCAACACGTCCGCGACAGCCTCTGCGAGATTTACTACGAGGGGGACATCGTCTCTGCGAAGTTCGAGCCGGAGACTACCGGCGTTATGTTAGGGAACCGTCCCGCCGTGCAGATTCGCGCGCTGTGGGAGAACCCGCACACCTTGCTGGGCGGCCCGATAATCTCCTACGTCCTGTCCGACCCGATGACGAACCGTCTGTTCATCATCGATGGCGCGGTGTTCGCGCCTGCGGTGAAAAAGATGCCATATCTGAGGCAGGTGGAAATAGTCTGCCGAAGTTTCCGCGCCGATGTGCCCAAATTTTACGAGGAGCGCAAAGAGCGCGGCAAGTAGCCCCCGTATTATTTAACGAGCGTCGCTTTGGTTGTAAAGACCTCACTGCCAGCATCGAGCTTGATAGTATAGACGCCCGACGGCCTATCCCCCGCCGACCAATCGACCCGGTGGAAACCGCTCTTGAGACCGCCGACGTGAATCTCGTCGGCCTTGCGCCCCGACATATCGAATATCTCGATTGTCACCTCAGATGCTTTCAGCAACTCGAACTCGATTGACATGGCCGCGTTGAACGGGTTAGGCCGAACTGCGATAAGCGAGCTTGTCTGGGGCAAATCGCCGCGGTCTCGCATCCCGAGGCAACTGTTCTCGAATGCGCCGATATCCCAGCCCAAGTCCATGAATCGATCGTTCCCCAAGAAGTCGTGATCCGGCGCGAAGACCGTCTCGCTCAGGAAATCCACCGACGGCGCGCCGGCATCGATGAGCACGGACATGCTCGGCGCGCAGGAGGGAATCCACCCGACGTTGCACTCCATCGTGTCGGCAAAGGCCGGATCGCCGGTGATGAAGTCCGCAGGCTCGATATGATGGAGATTAGCGATGAGGTCGAGGCAAACCTGCGCGCTATTGCAAATATATGAGTGGCTGACATACAAATTGGATGCGTTCGAAAGTGTAATTTGCTGGCAGGGGGCATGTGAGGCGGTGTTCCGGAAAACTGCCGAGTTGAACAGCAGAACATCCGCGCCGCCGTAAATCCAGCCGAAGCGAAGCCCGGGGCCGGAAAAGTTTTTCGCAATTGTCGAATTGATAATCTTGATATTGTCGCCGCCGCCTGCGGTGGAAGTCCCCCAAATGCCGCCGCCGTCGTTATATGCTATGACGCAGTTCACGAAAGTCGGCGCGGAATTATCCTGAGTATAAACGCCCGCGCCCTCAATAGCGAGCGCGTAGTTCGAGCAGATATCCCCACGCGAGATAGTGGGCGAGCCTCCGCTCATAGCTATGCCGCCCCCGCGACGATTTGCGAGGTTGAAGCTTATAATCGGCCGCTCGATAGTTCCGGTGAAATCCTCGGTGAACACTCCCCCGCCATCGCGGAGGGACTTATTCCAACTGAAGATATCGCCGACGCTGTTGAAACTCCCTTTTAGAAAAGCTCCGCCGCCGTTATAAGAACCGTCGCGCAGTTCGTTGTGATTTATGAAGTTGCCGCCCATAGAGAAATTGCTCGCATCGACATAGACCCCTCCGCCGTGTCCGAAAGAGCGGTTATTAGTGATTGTGCAATTCAGAAGGCTCGATTCGTGAGATGTCTCGACGAACACAGCACCGCCGCCCCCGCCACCGCCGATATTCCCGTCGATAAGGCAGTTTTCGATAGCGAGGGAGGAATTGACGTTCGATATTGCGCCGTAGCTGGCGGCGTCATGGACGACTACGCCGGAAATGTGGCATAGATTAAGCGTGCAATGCTCCGCGGACTCGAACCTCAAGCCGCCCCATCCGTTCAGCGTATCGGGGGTCATGATTGCCCATTTGAACCAAACCGAGTCCTGTGGATCGCCCGAACATCGCGGCGCACCGGCGACGAGCTTCGCCCCGTCCTCTATGTAGAACACCGCATTGGTGGCGAAGTAGATTTCGCACCCATATTCGATATAAAGGGTGTTTCCACTGGTGAGCCAAATTGTGTCCTGCACAAAATATGGCGAGAACTCATTGAGCCAAATGCCACTTGGGATTTTGCCTTTGGCCACATAGGACGGCACAGCTGTTGCGGTTATAGAGATAATTACTACAAGTAA
>DSAF01000061.1 GCA_011388305.1 Candidatus Zixiibacteriota bacterium
GAACATTGTTAAATGAAATGGAGGAGCATATGACGATGAGATTGATTTCTACCATTATTGTAATGGGGTTAGTGACAACATTTACGCTTGCAGTTTCGAGCACGGACAGCATACCGCCGTATCAATATGATGCCGGCGTTCGAGCGAGGCTTTCCGGCGACCCGATTTTCGGCCAATGCGACCTTCGCAAAACCGGCGAACTTACAAGCCCGATAATCACGCAGAAGCTATACTACTCTACCGATGGCCAAAACAGCTGGTCGAGCGTCGATGCAATCAACATTGGCGGCGACAGATACACTGCGCAGACCGGCCCCATCGCCGGCGACGCGCACTGGCGCTTCTATTTCGAGGGCGAAGAGACTTGGGGGGGGCAAACGCCTGTCTATAGCGGCTCATCGACCTGTCGCCTGCCCATGAACTACTATGTAATGTGGGACGACACACCGGGGCTGGACTCGGTCGCTTATGGCGCAGGAGATTGGCTGGACATTCGCAAAGCCGGTTTTGCAATTTCGGGCAACCGCTTCTACGGCATGATGATAAAGGCCAATGACGATTGGCGTTTAACGGACGGTAGTTACTTCTGGTTTGCTGACCTTCACGAAGACAACTACGGTTATCTATTTTCGATAAATAACCCCGGCCAACCCTCTGGTAGCGTTTTCTATGCGATTGCCTATTGTAGAGAGGCATCTCCCCCAATTGGCCCTGCCGAGTTTGCGCCGGGCATTCTTAAGGTTGTCAATGAAGAAGAGGTTTCAGTGGTGGGCGATGCTGAAATAATCACCGTAGCCGAAACAATGTTCGTCTCTTGCCTAATTTCCGACCTCACCGGCGAACCCGATTTCGGCCCGTTCCCCAATGATAAACGATATTTGAATGTCTCCGCACAGACTATGCACTTGCACGCATGGGGAACTGTGTTCAGCTTCAATACCCATTTCTACATGACCGACGAGATGAAGAACGGCCACGCTTATTACAATCACCCAATCGCCGAGTGGCGCTCGTTCCCCTCGGCTCCGAACACGCCGCCGTTTCTCTCTGCGCCATACGCTAATTATAACTCCACGCTGGATGTCACCGAGGTGGGCGTAGTGTATCAAGACGCCGATGAGAACCCGCCGGAATTTGTTCGACTGAACATCGAAGCGCGCGCAACTTATGAACTCTCGAAAGCGGAAATCGTCGGAACTTACGGGTGGATAGATGGTGTCCTCTACACCGCAACGATTCCCGGAAACCATGGCTTTGGAGCAACGTTCACTTTTGAGGCAGGCGATGGAGTCGATGAATTTATCCTGCCCGCCGGCGCGCTATATATTGAGGAGTTCGCACTGCCGAAGCTCAATGAGCTTGTGTCAGTCAGTCCCAATCCGTTCAACTCAGCCTGTAAAATCGATGCGCCCGACGGCGCACGAATCGAGATATTCGATATTCGCGGCGCGTTCGTCGATGGCTTCCAAATTCATTCAGGCCAAGGCTATGCAATATGGCAACCCACCGCGGACGTTGCGACCGGCGTGTATTACGTCAAGGCGTCGCTTGCCGGCGAGACCGTGACGAAGCGATTAGTGTTCATGAAATAATTCGTTTGCTTCAGACGACAAATGAGGGCGGCTTATGGCCGCCCTTTTTTATACATATTGAGAGGATAGCATGGCTATTTACCCCTCACTCGGACAACTTCCAGCATGTTGACAATTCCCGATTTATGAGTATTATATATAATTCTATAATTTGAAATCTCGTTAAAGGGAGAGAAATGGAAAAACCTTTCTACATAACGACGCCGATATACTACGTGAACGACGACCCGCATCTCGGGCACGCATATACGACAGTGCTGGCAGACACCATCGCGCGCTACCGGCGCATTGCAGGTGAGGAGGTCTTCTTCCTCACCGGAACAGATGAGCACGGCCAGAAAATTGCCGAGGCCGCGGCGGCTCGCGGGATGTCCCCGAAACAACACTGCGACCTATATGTCAAGAATTTCAAGAACTTCTGGCGCGAGCTGGATATTCAATACGACCACTTCATCCGCACCACGGACAGAGAGCACAAGAACGCCATCCAGAAAGCACTTATGCGCCTCTGGGAGCTTGGCGAAATTTATCAGGACGAGTATTCGGGATGGTATTGCACGCCTTGCGAGCGCTTCTGGACAGAGAAGGATGTCGAGGATGGATTGTGCCCGGATTGCAAGCGGCCAGTCAAGGAGCTTTCCGAGAAGAACTACTTCTTCCGCATGAGCAAACACCAAGACTGGCTCATCGAGCACATCGAGAAGAATCCACATTTTATTCGGCCGGAGTCTCGTAGAAACGAAATTCTCGGCTTCTTGCGGCAACCATTGAACGACCTTTGCATCTCGCGCCCGAAAGACCGCCTCTCGTGGGGCATCGAGCTTCCGTTCGACAAGGATTTCGTGTGCTATGTATGGTTCGATGCGCTGATGAACTACGTGACGGCGATAGGTTGGCCGGAGCGCAAGCCTAATTTCGAATATCACTGGCCGGCGGATGTCCACCTCATGGCAAAGGACATTATCACCACGCACGCGGTGTATTGGCCTACTATGCTCCACGCCCTGGGAATCGAGCCTCCCCGCACGGTTTTCAGCCATGGCTGGTGGATGGTCGAGGAGGTCAAGATGGGCAAGTCGATGGGCAACGCCGTCCCAATTCCCAAGCTCTTAAAGCTTATCGGGCGCGATGCCCTGCGCTACTTCCTCATACGCGACAGTGTGATTAGTAGCGATTCGCAGTTCACGTTTGAGGGGCTTATTCGCCGAATTAACACTGACTTAGCCAACGACCTCGGCAATCTTACGAGCAGGGTGCTCGGCCTCATCCATCAAAATTTCGACGGCGTCGTTCCGGTGCCGGGGAAAGCGACAGAGGACGAAATCGCATTGAAAAATACGGCGATAGCCGCGGCGGAAACTCTTCGTGACGAGGTCATGGACTTCCGCCTTTCGCGCGGGCTGGAGGCAGTGAACGGCCTTGTCTCCGAGACTAATCGTTACCTCGAAAACACCGCGCCGTGGAACCTCGCCAAGCAGGGCGACTGGGAACGCCTCGAAACGGTGCTATACAACGCCGCCGAGGCTCTCCGCGTGGCCTCAATACTGCTCTGGCCGGTCATGCCGGATGCCTGTGACGAAATCCGCAAGCGCCTCGGCATCGAAAAGCAGAAGATACTCCTCGAAAACGCGATGGAGTGGGGGCTGTTGAAATCGAACAGGGACACCTATGTCGGCTTGCCCCTGTTCCCGCGCATCGATGAGGAGGCCATGATGAAGGATTTGCGGGAAGAGGAGCACCCTCTGCCCTCGACCGAGACGGCTGAGGGCCTTATCGACATCGGCCATTTCGCCAAGATACAACTTGCTTTGGGCAAAGTAATTGAATGCGAGAATATGCCTAAAGCGGACAGACTGCTCATTCTGAAAGTCGATTTAGGCACGGAAATTCGCCAAATAATTGCAGGAATTGCTCCTTGGTATATGCCGGAGGAGCTAATTGGCAAGACAATTGTAATAGTTTTGAACCTCGAACCGGTGAAGATTCGAGGTTATGAGTCGCGAGGAATGCTTCTCGCCGCGGGCACGGGAGATGTCGTCAAAGTCCTCACTGTGGACGGCGAACTTCCCCCCGGAACGGCAATAAAGTAGTGACGATGTTTCTCCCCGTCGGTTGAAGATATTAACAAAGACGACGGACGGCATAATTGTCATATCGAGAAGCAAAGCAACGAGAAATCTTTCTCTAAGATGGCGAGGAGACTTCTCCCCTTCGTGTCGAAATGACAGGCATGACGGGTCGAAATTCAGATTATTTCAACATCACGAATAAGGAGAAATCGATGAGCAATTCTACCGCCGAAGCACTCCTCGCCAAAATCGAGGACGCCAGCGCGCGAATTTGCGTCATAGGCATGGGCTATGTAGGCCTTCCGCTCGCGGTAGAGGCGTGCAATGTGGGCTTTCATGTCGATGGCTACGATGTTTCACAAAAAAAGGTCGATATACTCAACGCCGGCGGCTCGGACGTGGATGATATTCCCGCGGAGACTGTCGCGAGGCTCGTAGGTAGCGGCCTTCTCAAGAACACAACCGACCCGGCAATCATGGCCGAAGCGGACATCATACTCATCTGCGTGCCCACACCGCTCAACAAGACCAAAGACCCCGATGTGTCATACATCCTCGATGCCACCGAGAAAATCAAGACCTTCATCAAACCCGGAACTATCGTGGTGCTCGAGTCAACCACATATCCGGGGACGACCGAGGAGCTTATTCTCCCGATGATCGAAGAGGCCGGCCAGAAAATCGGCGAGGACTTCTTCCTCGCGTTCTCGCCCGAGAGGGTCGATCCGGGGAATCCGATTTACCAGACGCACAACACGCCCAAGGTCGTCGGCGGCGTCACGCCCGACTGCACGAAAATAGCTGTCGCGTTCTATGAAAAGACTATCGAGACGGCCGTGCCGGTGTCATCGACCAAGGCCGCAGAGATGGTGAAGCTTCTCGAAAACACCTTCCGCTCGGTGAATATCGGCCTCGTGAACGAGCTGGCGCTCATGTGCGACCGCCTCGGCGTCGATGTTTGGGAGATTATCAACGCGGCGGCGACGAAGCCGTTCGGGTTCATGCCGTTCTACCCCGGCCCGGGGCTTGGCGGCCACTGCATCCCAATCGATCCGCATTATCTCTCGTGGAAGCTCAAGAGCCTCAACTATTACGCCCGCTTCATCGAGCTGGCTGGCGAGATAAACGGCAACATGCCCGCGTATGTCGTATCGCAAGTCGCGGAACTGCTCAACGAGTTCGGCAAACCCGTCAAGGGGAGCAAGATTCTCCTTCTGGGAATGTCATACAAGGCGGATATCTCCGACGTCCGCGAATCGCCCTCGCTGGATCTTCTCGAAATTCTCGAGTCGAAAGGCGCGGAAGTCTTGTTCAACGACCCTCTGGTGCCGAGCATTCAGTGGAAAAACGGCGAGCTTATGTCCGCCGAGCTTACCGACGAACTGCTCGAATCCGTCGATTTGGTGCTCATCTCCACGAACCACAAGACATACGACTGGAAGCGCATCGTCGAGAAAGCGCAACTCATCTTCGACGGCAGAAACGCCCTCAAAGGCTTCGAAGAGCACTCGAACAAGATTTACAAACTCGGCAGTGGAAGGCTCTTCACGGCCGGCGGCTCACATCTGAAGTAGCAATATGTTAGACATCCCTCGAGAACATTGCGGAATTGTCGGCATGATAGGCGTGCCGGACTCGGCTCTCAAAACATACATGGGGCTTTACGCCCTCCAGCATCGCGGGCAAGAGTCTGCGGGGATTGTCGTCTCGGACGGCATCGAGCTTATAGAGCGCAAGGGCTTGGGGCTTGTGAGCGAGGTCTTCGGAACGCCCACTTCGCTCAAAGACATGCCCGGCGAATCTGCTATCGGCCATGTCCTATACTCGACTACTGGTAGCACGAGTATCGCCAACTCCCAACCGTTCACGATAAACTACAAGCGCGGCACTATCGCCGGCGCGCACAACGGCAATCTCGTCAACGCGATAGAGCTTCGCGAGCGCATGGAGGGCGAAGGCTCGATTTTCCGCACATCGACGGATACGGAGGTCGTCCTGCACCTTCTGGCCAGAAGCCCTTGCCTGACCACGCCCGAAGGCATCGCCGATGCGCTATCTCAAGTTCGCGGGGCGTTTTGCTTCGTATTTCTCACGCCGGAGCTTCTGGTCGCCGTCCGCGACCCCGCAGGCGTTCGGCCTTTAGGAATCACCCACACCGAAGACGGCGGCACGGTCATCGCCAGCGAATCATGCGCCTTCGACTTATTGAGCCTGCCATCCGGAAGGTCGCTTCTGCCCGGCGAGATGATTATCGCCGACCGCTCGGGGAATGTCGAATCGATATTCCCGTTTAAGTCCGCCGAGCCTGCGCCTTGCATCTTCGAGTTTATCTACTTCTCGCGCCCTGACAGCCGGATTTTCGACACCAATGTAGATAAGATTCGGCGGCGCATGGGGCGCGTTCTGGCGATGGAGCACCCCGCAGATGCCGATATAGTTATCAGCGTTCCGGACAGCTCGAACACCGCCGCCCTCGGATATGCCAACGAAAGCGGCCTGCCGTTCGAGTTCGGCCTAATTAGAAATCATTATATCGGACGGACCTTCATCCAGCCGAGGCAGGCAATACGCGACTTCGGCGCGAGAATTAAGTATAACCCCGTGCGTGGGGTTTTGAACGGAAAGCGCGTCGTCGTCGTCGATGACTCCATAGTTCGCGGAACGACATCGAAAGCTCTGGTCTCTATGATCCGCGAGGCCGGCGCGAGCGAGGTTCACCTGCGAATTGCCAGCCCGCCAATCGAATATCCATGCCATTACGGCATCGACACGCCTACGC
>DSAF01000049.1 GCA_011388305.1 Candidatus Zixiibacteriota bacterium
AGATGGCCTTGATGAAGTAAATCTTCCGATAGATGTTGGGCGGTCACGCATCAAGCGTGGCCGCCCAACCGAAAATTTTGAGATTTTTTTGTTGTGTTTGTTTAGAAAACTAAAAAGTGAAATTTAGAAAAAACATCTTTAAAGAAAGGGGTAAGCCATATGCTTAAGGGCAAGCTTGTTCTTTACGTGGCGCTTATGCTACTTGCCGGATTAACTCTCGCCCAGAGTTGGTCCTACACTGTCGAGTTCGAGCCTATTGAAGGCTCGACTCATAACTTGACTTTCGGTGTCTCTCCCGGAGCTACCGATGGTTACGATGCGTATCTCGATGTTCCATATTTCACGCCCCCAGATGGAAGGGGCGCGTTCTTCCCGTTAGACAATCCTTCCTATCCCAAACTTTCGAGGGATGTCCGTGGCGTGGATGTTCCACCCGTTCATAAATATTGGGTTATGCGTGTCGAGGGCTATTATGGTCTTGATGACAGATTCGTCCGTTGGGCTATAGACGATCTTCCGGAAGCGGGCATATTTGCGATTGCTCCTAAAGGTATCATCGAAGATATCGGCGATATCGATCCTGAGGATTGGTTGGATATGGCCGAAGTTGACGAGATGGCGTTCGGCCCGATTACTGATGTAGTCGTCCGGTTCATGCCTATCGAGATGATCGACGAAGAGCCGCCCTACTTGACGGGCTTCAACCCGTTGCCCGGGGCCGGCGGTGTTCCGCTGGACAGGCCGATTGTTTTCGATCTCAAAGACGATATTACCGGCCCGGATTTGGAGTCGGTCGAGGTTCTACTCTGGACCGATGCCGACCCGACCCCCGTTGATGTCACCGATCTCATCGTTTGGACTCCGATTGTCGGCGGACAACGCGCCAATCTTGCGCCGCCTGAGGGTTTTTGGCCGGAGCTTTCTGTCATCAACTATTCCGTCGTCGCTTGCGACCGCGCCGAGCCTGCCAACTGCATGGTGGAGCCGGTCGAGGTCAGCTTCACTACGACCGAATACATCGAGGACGAGGATCCGCCACAGTTCTATAACTTCCATCCCGAGGATGCTTTCACCGAGGCCGAAGTTACAGACTGCATTCGCGTTTCGATTCGCGATAACGAGAGTGGCGTAGATTCCAGCACCATCGTTCTTAAGGTCGATGGCGTTGTGATTCCGCGTGCACAATACACCGTCTCCGAGCTAGGCACCGGCATGAATAGATACTCCGTGCAGTATTGCCCGCCGGGAGGATTGGCATACGGCACTTGGTATAATGTTGAGGTGAGCGCATCCGATTTAGCGCCCGCCGCCAACTCCGGAACTGCGGTTTGGTCCTTCAGAACCAAGCTCCCCGGCGATTTGCCCGAGTTCACCTATCAGTTCAAAGTCCACTCCATTAACGGAGCTGACACCGCGACGACGAACTTGCGTATAGGCATCCATAACGACGGCACCGACTATTATGATGTCGGTCTCGATGTTCCGCAACATCTTATTCCGGGACATCCGCGCGCATACTTCCCGTTAATGGATCCCGCGAACCCGCACGTCACAGCACTTTCGACAGATATAAAGTCCGCCGATCACAGCATCAAGGACTGGATTGTCGATGTCTTCACCCCCGGGCCGGAATTGCTCGTTAAGTGGGACAACACCGCACTCCCTCTCGGCGGCACCGAGGCTACGTTCCTCTTTGCCGTCGTGGACAGGGGAAGCGTTCCCGCCAGCGGCGACTACACGCTGATGGAGCTTTACAATTCTGCGAATTTCAACGCTGACCAGCAAGTCTTCATTCGCATGCTCCCCGGCGGCGATGACACCACACCGCCCCAGATTCTCAACATTACCCATGAGGGGCCCGGTGCGGACGTCACCTCTCCGCTTTGTTTCGACATTGTCGATCACGGTAGCGGCGTTGACTTCGAGAGCTTCACGCTTACAATCAACGGCGTCATGCGCGATGATTTTACGGCCACTCCCATCTCCGGCGGCTACCATGTATGCTATATGCCGGGGCTCGGATGGTCTGACCTTACAACATATACAGTCGATGTCCACGTTTCGGACAACGCGCCTGTCCCCAACCATAGGCACAGAGTCTGGACGTTCACGACCGGCTCCATCGCCTGCGGCCCGGAGTTTGATCTCGGTCTGACTTTCACCTATTCAGGTGGCGTCGAGGCTATTACTTTCGGTATGGACGAGGACGCGAGCGCAAACTTCGACATAGGTATCGACGAGATTCTTCCTCCGCCAAGTCCCGGAGCCTCCGGCTTCCACTTTGTTAGCTCCGAATCCGCGCCTCATAACAGACTGGCGCGGGACATTCGCAATAACTGTGACCTCGGAAGCATTTGGAAGGTCGGGGTTATGACCCCTATCGCAGTCGATGTGACATGGAACCCCAGCGCGGCAATTTTCAGCGATCACCATGTGACGCTGTATTACCAAGTTACATCCGCTGTCGCACCGCCTCCGGATAGACCATATATTGACGATAGTTGGTCGGTTCTTAGCGACGCTTCGGAGATTAGCTACAGTAGTGCAACGCAAATTCTGTGGATTTCCGTTGATTATCCCGAGGAAGTTGTTGTCGAGAACTTCAACATCTCGGGAACGGTCAATGTGTTCGGAGAAGAGGACAACAGCGGCGTTCGCGTGCAAGTCGCCGGCGGCTCTTGGGTCGAGACCGGCCCGACCGGCGAGTATGGCTTTGTAGGCCTGCCGCTCGGTTGTCACCAGTTGACATACACCTATGGCACCTGGGATCCGGTAATCGACACGGTTTGCGGCACAGTTTCCGGCGAGACAGTAGTCAACGACGTGACGGTTTATCCTCCGGGACAGCGCGTCTATGGCCTTATCACCGTCGATGGCGCGCCGCAGGCAGGCGTGACCATCCTTGTGGATGCTGTTGAAGGCTCTGATGTATTCAATACCTACACATCGGCGACCGGCTCGTATAACTTCCCGCTTATTCCCGCCGGCGAATATACAATGACGCTCGATTACCCGGGCTACCCGCTCTGGGATACGACGTTCACCGTCGCTTCCGAGGATGTCGAGATTAACCACAACCTCGTTCAGCTTCCGGTGCCGATTTCCGGTATCGCGAGGCTCAGCGGCACGCCCACCGAGGGAATCGCGATTTCCGTCGATGGCACGCCCTCTGGCGTTGTCACCGATGCCGACGGCGAGTTCGCCCATGAGGTTCTCATCGGTATGCATACCATCTGCGGTAGCTATCCGGGATACTTCGATGCATGCACGACGATTAACGTCCCGCGTGAGGGAGTGACGGGCATTAACCTGAATCTCCTGCCTTCGCCGGTTAGCCTCCGCGTTGAGGTCGAGCTGGAGGGCGCTCCGGATAACAGTGGTGCATCTGTCACGCTCGTTGGTGTCGGCACCGAGACGACCCCGTCGAGCGGTGTTGTCACCTTCACCGACCTTTCGCACGGCACATATACTGTTAATGTCTCCGCGCCTTATCACAAGTCAGAGAGCGTGACGGACATTGAACTCACTTCGAGCGAGACCGTCGATGTTTCTCTCTGCTTCCTCGCGCCAGTTACGGGATTCTCCGCCACCGGCGAGACGGTTATGCGCCCGACCACCGATGCGCTCGCTATCGAGTTGGCATGGACGGAGCCTGACGACGCTTGCGCCGAGCCGGACACATACTATGTCTATCGCTCGACCGCGCCGTTCACTTCGACGACGTCGCCTTTGGTGAGCGTTATCGCTACGGTGCCCGCACCGGCAACCGGCTACTCCGACGAGACTATCGTCGATGGCACGACCTACTACTACGATGTCGCTGTCAAATATGACGCCGAGTCATACTTCTCACCGCTCGTCGGCAACGAAGAGGCTGTCTCGATGACCGAGGCGGACGACCATGATGTTCTCATCGTCGATTGGGACAACGGTGCTACGCCTTGCAACGGCGGAACTATCGGCGTCGGCGAATGGTGGAATGACATGCTCGCCGATCCTGCGCTCGGACTCGCTCTCAACGTGAGAATGACCGACGATGGCGCGGCGAATCCGCTGGACGGATACAACCTCAACGATTACGATCTGGTTATCGTGGCACTCGGCATCAATGACGCCGACAATACGACGCTTCCGACTGAGGCACTCACGAAGCTCAACGCTTATCGTGCGGCTCCCGGCAAGAAGCTCATCGTGGAAGGCCCGGACTTTGGCGCAGATTACAGCGGTCAGCCCTTCTTCAGCAACCTGAATCTGAACCTCGTTCACGATGGTTCGGCGACGTGGAACGTCGCGAGGATTTGGGGAACGCCGACGCTATGGGGCAACCCCGCGAGACCGTTCATTCAGGTCGAATATGACTCTGCAGGCCTCGCCGACCGCCTTGTTGATGTTCTCGCGCCGACCAGCGGTATCACGACAGCCATGGGCTGGGATCAGGATTCTGTTCCGAGAATCTTCTTCTACAACGGATCATCGCAGGCTATCGTTGGTGCGGTTTATCTGGGCGGAATCACCGACCCGGAGACGCCGCAACTTCGCGCAGTCTCGGCATATCTCTGGAAGCTTGGTTTCGAGAACACATACATCAAGCAGGCGGACAACGTTCGCCCCGAAGAGATGGCCATTGCCGGCGCATATCCGAACCCGTTCAACCCGGTGACAACCGTGAAGTTCGATGTCTCGGATGCATCGCCTGTCAATATCACCGTTTTCGATGTCACAGGAAGAAGAGTTGAGACGCTCGTCGATCTCGACCTCACTCCCGGCACATACGAGACGACTTGGGATGCTTCCAGCATGCCCAGCGGCGTTTACTTCGTGCGGATGAGCACCAGCGGCGGAGTTTCCACCGCCAAGCTTATGCTAATGAAGTAGCCACAGCCGACTTCGAATCAAAGCCCTCCGATTTTCGGGGGGCTTTTTTTAATTATTGAAATTTAGCCTTGACATAATGGGTGTATAAACAATATATTCTACTGTTAACAACATTATCGACAAAGGACGACATGGGATTTGAAGGTAATCTTTCAAGCGTCAGTTTTGCCGACATTCTGCAACTTCTCGGCATGGGCAAAAAAACAGGAACGCTGTTCATCGAACGCGACGAGAATCGAAAAGAGGTCTGCTTCAAAGAAGGCTCGATAATTTGGGCGACTTCGAATAACGACGCCGAGCTTCTCGAAAATAGCCTTCTCAAACAGAGCAAACTCACCAAGGATGACCTTATCAAGGCTAAAGAGGTGATGGAGCTTACGAGTAAGAGCCTCCCGAGCACGCTCGTTTTTCTCGGCCTCATGCCGAAGGAGCAAGTCGCCGAGATGATGATGAAGCATATCGAGAATCTCATATACGAGGTTTTCAGCTGGGAGGACGGCGCGTTCGTTTTCAAAGACAAAGAGCTTCCCGACACCGAGCAGGTGATTAACGCGCTGAACACTATGAGCATACTCATGGAGGGCACGCGCCGTATCGACGAGTGGAACCGCATCCGCAATACGCTCCCGCGCGAGAACACCGTTATGAAGGTCGTCCAAAACGGCCTCGATCAAAATGAAGAGGTGCGGCTCTCTTCCTCCGAGGCGAGAATTCTGAGCCTTATCGACGGCCAGCGCTCTATCGAGGAGATAAAGGACAGATCCCCGTTCGACGACCTCGAGACATCACGCTCGATTTATGGCCTCATGATGGCCGGCATTATCACGACCTCCGGCACGAAAGAGAGCACCAAGGCCAAAATCGACGAACGCAAGAAGGTAACGCAGATAATGGTTAGGGTCTATTCGGCGACGCTCGAGATAGTTCGTGAGGAACTCAACCAGAAGCTCGGCAAAGCCGGGGACAGGGCTATTATCTCGGCATACGAAGAAGCGGCCAAATCGCACCCGGTGCTCGAAAATGTCACGGTCTCGCAGGACGGCAAGTTCGATTTCGTGAACTTCGTCACGCTGTCCGAGCGCCTTCCGGAGGAGAGCCGAATTCACATCATGTCTTCGGGGCTGGCAAGTTTGTTGGATTCATGCTTGGAAAAGACAATATCATCCGTCGGCATGCGTCAGATGAAGGCGAGCCTGTCGAGAATTATCTCGAAAATCGGCGACCTGCTCACGGAGAACAAAGATTTGCTCAAAAAATTCAGCGTCTATGAGGACCTCTTCAGGGTTCTCCAGATAAAAAAATAAGGAGTTGTGATGAGGGAAATGCTACTGTTTTTAATAATCCTCGGACTTGCGATGTGTTCGCCGGTCTTCGGCCAGATAATGGAGCCCGAAACTACCACCGGCACGATATCCGAGACGGCCATCGACACGCTCGCGCTCCTTTTTCTCCTGTTCGGGACTTATTTTGGGTGGGACTTATACAGCATGATGAAAGGCGGAGAACTCGCGGGCAGTTGGGGCTGGCT
>DSAF01000133.1 GCA_011388305.1 Candidatus Zixiibacteriota bacterium
CCTATTATTCGGGATCTATCGGGGACGCCTGTCGCCCCTCGGCCTCGAAGGTCTCGGTTGGGATTCATTAACGCGCAATGTCCTGCCCTGAAACTCCATGCCGTTGGTGGCCTCTATGGCTTTCTCGCCCTCGGCTTGTTCAGGCATTTCGACGAAGCCGAAGCCCCGCGACCTTCCGGACATTTTGTCAACAATGACTCTCGCAGAAACAACCGAGCCATACTGTTGGAAAAGCCCCTGAAGGTCATCGTCTGTGGTGTCGTAAGAAAGATTCCCGACGTAGATATCCATTCTGTCTTCCTCTCTCGTGCCATTCATCCAGTCAATCCGCCGACTCTGCCATGACACGAAGCGATCGGCGGCTTTGTCAATCGACAAAA
Source organism: Candidatus Zixiibacteriota bacterium (assembly GCA_011388305.1). Lineage (GTDB taxonomy): Bacteria > UBP14 > UBA6098 > UBA6098 > UBA6098 > UBA6098. The sequence goes on from DSAF01000133.1 coordinate 381, forward strand.
AAGAACAATAATGATATAATCCCCCCGCGCAAGCGAAAAATTATTTTTTGAAATAAATGTTAGGCGATGGTGAAATTCAGTTAACTGTGACGGTTAGAATCGCAAAAGCTTCCAGCGTCCCATCTGTCACTGTGAAAGATATTTCGTAATCACCGGGGAGCGTATCATCCGGAACAATCCATACAACCTCTGCCTGATTACTCACCGGAATAGTCCCCGTGCCCGTAATCCAATTATAAGATAAAGCTTCTCTTCCCGTGTAGTATATGTTTGCCCTCAGTGTCGAGTATTCTCCCGCCGTCACCGGATTCGGATTCGCTGTCAGCGATGTAATAAGTAAGACATCGTCGGCAATGACTTCTATGTTAATCGTCTCTATGCCGCTGGAGCCATAATTATCTGAAGCAATAAAGGAAATGACATGACTGCCCGGCGAAAGCCAATCGATGGAGATTTCTGAATCCGTTCCAAGTTCGCCGTCAATATCGGAATGCCACGAATACGAAGTCACTTCTGCCTCGACATAGATGCTTCTGCTGACGGTGCAACTCGTCCCCTCCGAAGTCCGGCTTTGTGTTGTGGCCGTGCCACTGAATGTTATAGGCACGCCCTCGTCAAACTCCGAACGGTCGGGCGGAGATGTAATCTCCACATCAACCACATCATAACCAAAAGGGACTTGAGAATAGTTGCAGGAGATAGCAATCAGGATAATCCCTGCGAAGATTAGCTTAAGGATAGTATTGAATCCCAAAATAGCCTCCCCAATAGTGTCTGTCAACCTCGCCAACTTCGAGCGTGATGTTCTCTCCCGTTGTTTTATACAAACTATTGTCCGCTCTCCAATATTGGTAGCTGAAGCCGATAATATAGCTCAAACACCCCGAGCCTAAACGAAGCTCCGCGTATCCCTTCGGCCCAAAATACGTCACTTCCGACAGATCGACGGCATCCCAATGGGTGGTATTTTTCTTGATGTCTGGGAAGGCCGTCACTTTGTGGTTCATGATGAACACGCCTCCGCCCAAAACAAATCCGGCCCTACACCCAAGAGGCAACTCGACCCCTAATGAGGGATCGAAAATATAGCCGTGCTCGAACAAACGCCACTTTTCGTTCTCCGTTTTATAAGTCTGTAGCCAATAGCCGCCATTTATTCGGAGATGTATGTTGAAGCCGATTCTGTCCATTGAATGGAGCGCCCACTCGATTCCGGCTTCCGCCGATGGAATCCATTGGTTGTAGTCAAGGTCGCCTTCGACCTCGCTCGAATAAATCCTCCCGAAAGAACCGTATGCTATGCCCCTGACGGAGATGTCGGTATCTCTATAAAACGACGATCTGCAGTCATATTGCGAAGGCCTCGCCCGCCCCTTGGACTTAGGGCGCGAATAGAATGACGGACTGCTTCTGTCCTTCCCAAATACAAGACCGGCAACAAACAGAAAGCAGATAAGAAGAATTTTTATTTTTGTATTTTCCATTTATCCGCCCCGCAACTTTTCGCTCGCGATGAACAATTTCCGTAAGAGCTTCAATATAAATTAACTATTGAAAACACTTAAAGTTCTTATTTATATTCAAAATATTGTTTTCATGTGAAAATGTCAATGTATTTTTTAATTTTTTGATGATGATGATGAACTTGTAGGCAGGGGACTATATATCGCGGGGATGTTCGTGCCCCCGCGCGGCGAAGCCTCAAGGCTTGAAGTTGATGCGCAGGAAAGGAAACATTCGCTCGTCGTCCGAGTCGGAACGCGAGATTACTTCATCTTCGGCGGTGCGAGTCGAGCCGTTGCCGAAAGCAATGCCCGCCTCAATCATCGGGCGAAGGAGCGCCGAGCGCAAAAACCATAGCTCCAGTCCCGCGGAGAAATAGCCGCCGTTGCCTCTGGCATACTGTGCAGACTCGTTTCCGAGGAATCTGATGCGATATATGGACGGATGGAACGTTCTGCCCGTGCCATATCCGCCTCGAAACACTATCGGGAAGTATTTCCATGCGCGGTTGCCGAGGAGCATTTTTCCGCTAAGCTCGGCTTCCGCGATGAAGCCTTGGCCGGCGTGACGAAATGGGTTCGAGTCGAAAACGGTGAGGTAATATAAATCGATACTTGCCCAATCACCGTAAAACCAAGTAATTCCGGCCTTGCCGGCGGTGGGAAACGGAGAGATAACAAGCTCATAATCTATGCCTATCTCAACGGCCTTTTCGTTGCCGGGGATTATCCCCGAAATATCGAAGCCGAGCACGATATCCGAGGGCCAAGGGCCGTTTGGACGGCCTGATTCCCAAGCCCATACCATGGAAGGATTTAAATAAAGCCACTGCTTAAGAAACAGCGATTTCTGCTCGTCGGCGCGAAGAGAAAGCGACTTCCCCCAGAAACCGAACTTTCGCGCGCTGAATTCGTTGTAATCATCATCCAAAAGCATGGGAACTCTGCACCACGCATCGCTCGATTTCCACTTCTTTCTCAGCGGTCTTTTTCGTATTAGACGGAAGCGTTCGATATTGTATCCCCTGAAAGAAACACTCGCGAATGCGAACTCAATCGGTTCGAGACGAATCTCCTCCGGCTCTTCGTGGAACGAGAGCCACGCCACATCGGGGTAATGCTCATCGGTGAACACCAAAACGGGATGGCGTTCCCAGCTCTTAACATAATGGAACCCCTGACGGCTTGATAGCGTCAGCATGTCCGGCTTGTAAAATCGATACGGGAGCGAGTCGTCGTCGGTTTCGTCGAAGAGAAGGTTCGCCGGAATGAAGCGCAAATTCTGGTCATCCGGCTTTCCGAGGAGAATTCGCAATGAATCATTCGAAACGCGGCCTCTCCAGTCAAGCACATATCTTGCGAGCACTCCATCATAGCGCCGGTTCTTCTCGACGGCTTTGATTAGATAAGCCCACTCGTCGCTCTTGGAGTCGGCCTCGATGAACGCCATATCATGTTCGGGGAACTTCGACCAATCGAAACGGTCTATTCTCATCCTAACCGTATCGACGCATCCCAGTTCGGAGAACAGGTAGAAAGTCGCCCTCTGAGCGAGAGAAGCACCTGCGAGGAGGGCGAGAAAGAAAGCTTTGCATAAAAAATTTGACATATATCAAGCGAACTAAATAATAACCCGTTATAAATAACAATATTTTACGGTTTGTCCACCCATAATAGAACACCATGCGCTCTCGCTACCAGAAATCATTGCATCGAAGAGTTCGAGCTGGAGGGGATTTGAGCGTTTCCTTCTTGGCTCTTGCAGTGGCAAAATTGAGGGCGTTTAAGATTCTTGCCGCAAGACGCCCTTGCGCAATCTACATGCTCTTATAGTTCGGCGCTTCCTTCGTGATTGAGATGTCGTGCGGATGGCTTTCGCGAAGGCCAGTCGATGTCACCCTGCAGAATTTCGCTTTATTCTGGAAATCCCGAATGTCATTCGCGCCGACCATCCCCATGCCCGCGCGGATTCCTCCGATGAGCTGGAAGACCACATCGCCGACCGGCCCTCGGTATGGGATTCTCCCCTCGATACCCTCCGGCACGAGCTTTTGGATGTCCGTGACATGCTCTTGGGCGTATCTGTCGCGAGCGCCTTTTTGCATGGCACCGAGACTGCCCATTCCGCGATAAACTTTGAACCTTCGACCCTCGAACAGCACGGTCTCGCCGGGAGCCTCATCGGTTCCGGCGAACATGTTCCCGAGCATGACCGCACTTGCGCCAAGCGCAATCGCTTTGGCGGCGTCGCCGGAGTAGCGAATTCCGCCGTCTGCGATGATGGGGATTTTCCTGTCCTCCAAGGCTTTGGCGCACACATAGACTGCCTCTGCCTGCGGGACGCCAACGCCCGTGATAACGCGCGTTGTGCAAATCGATCCCGGCCCAATGCCGACTTTAACGACATCCGCACCGGCATCGGATAAGCGGAGAGCGCCATCTGCGGTGCCCACATTCCCGGCAATAACGGGAATATTCGGAAATCGCTTTTTGAGGAAAGCTATCGCCGAGAAAACATTCTTGCTGTCTCCGTGGGCGGTGTCGATTGAGAAAATATCCGCGCCGGCCTCGAAAAGAAGCTCCGAACGCGCCTCGATGTCGGCACCTACGCCCAGCGCCGCGCCGACAATGAGATGCCCTTCCTCATCGATAATTGCCTCAGGGTTGTCCTTCTTATTCTGCAGGTCGCGTGCGGTGATGAGGCCTACGAGCCTGCCCTCGGCGTCAACGACGAGAATTTTCTCGATGCGGTGCTTGTGCAAAAGTTCGGCGGCCTTCTCGAGCGGCTCGCCGTCTTGGAGCGTGACGAGGGTTTTAGTCATAAGCTCTGAGACGATTCGGTCGAGGTTTGGCTCGAAGCGGATGTCCCTGCTCGTCAAGATGCCGACGAGCTTGTCATTCTCTACGACCGGCAGGCCGGTGATGTTGTGTTTATCCATCAAAGAAATCGCTTGCCCGACTGTGATTGATGGGGGGATGGTAATCGGGTCGCGGATGAGGACGCTTTTGGCTCTTTTGACGGCGACAACTTCGTTTGCCTGAATCTCCGGAGGCATGTTTCGGTGGATTATTCCAAGTGCGCCGATTTGTGCCAGCGCAATGGCCATCTTGCTCTCGGTGACGGTGTCCATCGCGGCAGAAACGATTGGCAAATTGAGCGTTATACCCCCCGCAAAATCGACGCGCAAGTCGGCATCGTGCGGGAGAATGTCCGAATATGCCGGAAGAATAAGAATGTCGTCGAAGCTATAGCTTGGCCTATTGGGAATTTTGTGTGGGACTTCCATTTTAACGCCTTCTTAATATGGTTTCGCCATTACTGGCTTCTTCTCGAACGCCTTGTTTGCGAGCGCGTCCGCCTCGGCGTTCTCTTCGCGGGGGACGTGCCTGATTTTCAATGAATCGAAGCCCCTCGCGAGCATCGCCGCCTTGTCTCTCAAACCTGTCAAATTCGGCGATTTGACCTTGTATTGGCCGTTCATCTGCCTGACGAGAAGTTGGCTGTCCGAGCGAATTTCCACGCTTCGAGCGCTCTTCTCGGATGCGTATTCCAATGCGCGAATCAGTGCCGTCCACTCGGCGATGTTGTTCGTCGCAATGCCGATAAGCCCGAAAAGCCCCTCGATCTTTCGCCCCGAATCATCTTTAACGAGAACGCCAAATGACGCCGGGCCGGGGTTCCCACGGCAAGCGCCGTCTATGTTGATTATCAATTTCATCGATTGACTTATTAAGAGCTTTCATCGTCCCACACGAGAATTCTTCCGCATGCCTCGCAACAAATAATCGAATCCTGCCTACGAATGGCCTGACAGAGCTTCGGCGGAAGAGATTGATAGCATCCGCCGCAGGCGCGGTTAAGGACTTTCGCTACTGCAAAACCGTTCATCCCATCCGCTATCATCTGGTATTTGTCAAGGATTTTTGGGTCAATCTTCTCTGTGTATTCCTTGCGTCTCGAGAGAATTTGCTTGGTTTTGTTCTCGATTGCCGTGAATTGTTGTGTGATGTCCTCGATTCGCGTCGAATTTTCCTCTGTTTTCTTCTCCAGCTCTTCGCGGAGTTCGACTTCCTCGGCCTCCGAACGGTCAAGATCCTCCATGAGGCTGATTATCTCGACCTCGAGCTTGGCAATCGATTCCTCTGACGCCTGAATCTCGCGCTGAACGGCATCGTATTCCTTGTTCGACTTGACAGTCAACAATCTTTGCTGTCCCTTCAAGAGTTTTTCGCGCGTTTGCTCAAGCTCTAAGTTCTTCTCATCGATACTCTTACGAAGCCCGATGATGCTCTCTTTCATCGATTCCGATTTCTTTTCAAGCTCGATTACCTCTTCACGCAATTCCTCGAGAAGTTTCGGGTAATAAATTTTTGAAATCTCGAGATTCGCAAGCTCGACATCGATTTCCTGAGTTTTCAGGAGGAGTTCGAGCGTCTCTTTGATGCTTAACTTCGCCATGCAACCTCCATATATGGTATATTTTTTTCTACCGTAATTATAC
>DSAF01000002.1 GCA_011388305.1 Candidatus Zixiibacteriota bacterium
ACCATGCTGGATTCGATGTGGCAATGGCTGTCGATTAGCCCCGGCACGAGGTATCCGCCGCCCAGCTCGACGATTTCCTTGCCATCGTATTTGCCCACGCCCGCGATTGTGTCGCCGAACACAGCGACATCTGCGTGAAAAATCTCGCCGGTATGGGTGCTGACGACTTTCGCGCCGCGAAGGACGATGTCGGCGGGCGCATCGCTCTTGGCGACCTTAATTAAATCGATGAGGTATTCTTTGTCCATGTTCTCTCCCGAAGTTGCATTGTCTTATCTTCCCACTTATTAAAGAGAGGCGAGCCGATAGGCGCGGAGGGATTAGCTGGGCGTGCGGGCGTCTCGCGCCTACGGATAACCATACAAATCTTTTTCAATAACTATTGGGAATTCCTCACACTCTTGTTCCCCGTGTCCGTCAAATCCGGGTGCGGTCAATCATTGGCTTCATTCTGCATCGTGCGCCCCCAGCAAAGGCTCGCCCTTTCGGTGTTCGGCAAGAGTTATTTGAGATATACCACACGTTTCATCGCCGTTTGCCCGCCATCCGGTCGCTGAGCGGAGCCCCAGCGTGCCCTGACGAGATACACACCGGAGGGGAGGGTTTCGTCCGGTTGCCAGATGAATTCGGCTTCGCTGTCATTTCGACCCGAAGGGGAGAAATCTCCTTGAATTGTGCGAGATTTCTCGTCGCTGTCGCTCCTCGAAATTACATCGATGCGCCGCCCCGCGAGGTCGTAAATCTCCACCCGTAGGGGCAATTCATGAATTGCCCCTACGCCGTCAATCGCAATCGTCACCGACGAATTGAACGGGTTGGGGTAGGCGTAGATGGCGAATTCGCGCGGAAGGTCGGCCTCCTCGATAGTCGTGAAAAGCTCGACCCACCCAGAGTCGGGCGCGCTCGGGAGGCTCGCGCAGGCTTCATAGACAGCGGCGAGGCTATACCAGTATTTCCGCGCGGGGTGGACATCCGCGTCGATGAATGCAGTGTCGGAAGTCTCGATGACCTCCGGCGGCGCGCCGAGGGAGAGATATTTTTGAATGCGATAGCCCGTCGGCTCGACATCGCCCGCCGGCGGCGACCATATTAATGTAATGTAATCCTCGCCTTCGGCTTTGCTAATGTGCGAGAAGTCCGGAATCGGAGCGAGGCGGAGGTTGAAGTCCAGCTCGACGGCCTCATCGGCGAAGGCCGTGATAGTTTCGACCTGCGCGAAGTGCCCCGGTGCCGTGCACGTGAAAATGTGCGTTCCCGGAACAACTTCCGTCCAGCGGTATAGTCCCGAAGTGTCGGGTTCGGTGCGGTGTCCACCGGCGGATGTAATCTCCGCGCCGCAGGGGTGGCCGCGCTCGAGGCTCACGCGTCCGCGAACAAGCGCCGAGCCGCAGTCTGTCGAGAAGCGGATTACGCGGTTGTCCGTCAAAAATGCCGCGCCCGGGTCCTCCCGAAGGCCGAACATATACTCGATGCCGTGGAAGTGGTTTGGGCACTCGATGCCCACAGTTGCGAACTCTTCGAGATAATCCACGTTCTCGATTGCGCCTTTGTATCGGAACTCGATGGGGGAGTCGCCAGTGCGAGTGGGGTGCATGTCGGCGTCGAAAATTGCAATCTGGAAGGTGTTATCCATTCCATCGATGCTGGCGTGGCGCATCCTCTCCCATTGGACGATGAACTTGCCCTCGGCGGGAAAGTGTTGACAGTAAATGCCGCCCGGGCCGAGAATGGGGTCGAGGTCGTCCCAGAAAGGCGCGAGCGTGCCCCATGGGCCGTTGGGCGCGGGGATGGGCGTGTTGTAGAAGTCCAGCATGAAGTAGGGTTGAACTCCCGGCGCGGCCCATCCGTTGGTGCAGATGGTCAACGTGTCGAAGGCTTGCCCGTAGAAGACGAAATTCAGCGGAAGGAGCACCTCGAACTTATCGTCGTCGCCCACGGTGTAGAAATCCCCCGTCAGTGAGATGTCCTCGAACGCCGATGTCGGCGCGAATCCCGATGCGATGTCAGTGTCGTCATAGGCGAAATATCCCCAGCCGTCGGGGCCGGATGGGTCTGTGCTTGTCCTCTCGCCGAGTGCCAGCGGGAACTTCGCGAACCTCGCCGAGCCATCGGGCGTTTGGCGGAAAATGTCAAGCTCAACAACGGTTCCTTTGAAGGCAGATGCCGAGGCAGAAATCCCGAACGGTGCGGAAGTCCCCACGCCGCCGTCGATTACGACCTCTACCGAGTCCGACAGGACATCGAGCCAGCCGGATGTTGAGTAAACTCTGAATGTCATCGGCGGAGGGTCGAGTGAGCCTGTGTGGCGAACCACGAGGCGCGCGGTCGATGTTTCCCCGGGGAGAAGGTGGCCGCCATCGATGAGAATCGTATCGAGGCGGAACGACGAAGGCTCGAGTTGCAGTTCGAACGGCAGAAGAACAGCGCCCTCGCGCGTGTCGCATAGGAGGTCGAACTTCGCAGGGCCGCCGCCGGATGCGAAGCCGTTAGCGGAGATTTCAAACTCGAGCGTCCGCTGTTCGCCGCCCCACATTCGTGACAAAGAGTCGAAGCCCGCCGTTATAGTAAAACCCTCGTGCTCGCACCAGAGATAACACTCGAGATGGCGCACGAGAGCGCCGTTATTGCGAATCGTCACCTCGAGAACGCCAGACTCACCGGGGTCGATGCGGCCGTCGCCATCGCCGGATGAGTCGTTGAAACGAGTCGAGACAATCGAGATGTTCGGCGCGCCGGAGACCGTGAAATCCTCGGTAAATGTGATGTGAAACGGCGCGACGGCGGTCATGCGGACAGTCCCCGCGCCGGAGCCGGGAACGAAAAGCTCGGCCTCGCCGGCAAAGTTCGTGTATGCGAGACTTCTCTCGCCCGTATTCGGCCGATAAAGACACACCAGCGCGCCCGAAAGCGGCACGCCCCCCGATGAGACCTGCGCGAGAACATTCGCGCCAAGCTCGATGGGCGTGTGCTCGACCTCAACCTCCGGCGTCCAGCCGTGATACATCATCAGTCCCGGGTCGCCCAAAAGGTTGTAAGTCGCGAAGTATTTCTCAAGCTCTTCAATATCGAATGGATGAAGCCGCTGGCATTCGGCTTTCGACACCCACATGCACTGGCCTATGTGCGGAAGATAGTGGTCAAAAACCGCGGTGTAGAAGCCGCTGTTTATAGGATTGTTGTATCGTGTTCTGCTGTGGTGGTCGGAGGTGCCATAAAAGGCCACGCCACCGCGTGGGTTGGTCACGCTTCCCGCGCGAATCCACGCCTCGCCGAAGCACGGGTCTGTCCATGTCGAGCCGAAGTCGCCCGTCCCGCAGACTATGCTCGTCACGACGGGGTATGCGTTGGAATTGGTCAGCGCGAGGACATCGAAGCGGTCATAAGGCGGCTCCCACCAGCCGTTCGAGCCGGCCCATCCGCGATAATCGACATAGGAAAGTCCGGCATTGATTTTCTCGGAGATTGTCGAGGCTGGCGGAATTGAACTCCCGCGCTGAAAGAAGGAATCGATCTGCGTAAATCCATGTGCCAAAAGCATTTCCCGCACCCAAAGCACATTCCAAACCGGAGTAATAGCGTGGTCATAAGTTGCCACGACAATCGCTTTCTGCATCCAGTCGGCGCCGCCCGCAAGCGGTTCGTTTTCATAGCGGCGGATCTTCTCCGTCATTACGCGAAACTCCGAGGCATTATTCACGGACATGCGCCCGATGAGGACATCGCTGAAGAAATCGTCGCCGTCGAGGAGCGAATATCCGTGGTCGGAGTGGTATGTCGAGAAGCCGTGGTGCGGGACGCGCGTGCCGTCGTCCATATCGACATCGCCGATGAGCACGACGAAAGTCGGCGCGGGGTTGAGAGTTTCGTATTGCTCCTGAATGAAGGCTTTCACCGTGGTGGTGGTCGGCGGCGAGGCGATTTCGGACAGCCGCACCGAAACAACCTTGTGGCCGCGCGATTCTTTATGCGAGACGAACTCCCCCAAAGCATCCCAGCAGTTGTCCGGGCAGATGACGAGATATTCGCCGGGGTCTTCGGAGAGTGGTGTGGGCATGGCATGGCCGTTGAACGTGATAGATGACAGCATTTCCATGAACGGCCTGCTTCGAAGGCGCTCCGGCGGTGGGGCAATGCTTCCGCCCAAATTCACCGAGAGCCTCGCCCTGCGAGCCACGATAAACGCGCCTATGGAGAAGTCGTATCGCGCGGGGAAGATTGTTAGTTTGCCAAGCGGAATCCCACGCGCCGTGCCGACGACCTGAATGCTCGCGAATTCCGGCGGATAGACCGCGCCTGACTGATAGACTCTCGATGGCGGAACCGGCGCGCCTCCCGGCTCGCCGTTCTCGAATGGCGGATGTTGCGAGGGGTGAGGAGGCAAGGCGAAAATCGTTTCCGCGACGGAAATCTCCCACTCCAAATACGGCGTGCCATCGCGCGCAAGAAGCACAAACTCTGTGTGCGCCGGAAGTTCGGGGTCGCCCAAAATCGAGATGAGACCGGCAGAGGGCATGAGAAGCTCGGAATATCCGCCCTCCATCGCCTCTATCGACCAATCGTCGATTTCATAGATGGCGGAAAAGCCGTGAGCATCAACCGAATTCGGACGAAGGACCGAGAATGAAGGCGCAACAAGTCCAGTTATGAGAATTAAAGGGAGGGCAAATCTAATTGGAGTTCTTTGCATCTTCGTCATTTTCATGGATAATTACCTTGACGGTTTTGAGCCTCTGGCCGGAGACCGACTCGACGACGAAGATTATATTTTCGAACTCGAAGCGGTCACCCGCGTTGGGAATTGCGCCGGCGAGGCCGTATATAAGGCCCCCGAGCGTCTCGGAGTCGTCCTCGGGAAGCTCGATGCCCAATTGCTCGTTGACCTCGTCTATAGGGTGTTTCGCCTCGACGAGATAGACATTGGGCGAAAGCTTGCGGATGGGAACTTCCTCAAAATCATACTCGTCCTGAATCTCGCCGACTATCTCCTCGATGAGGTCCTCCAGCGTGACAAGCCCCGCCGTTCCGCCGTATTCATCGACGACAATCGCCATGTGCACGCGGGTGCGCCTAAGCTCGCGAAGCAGGTTGTTCGTGAGTTTGGACTCGGGCACAAAAAGCGGAGGGCGGGCTATTTTGGTGAGGTCGCCAACATCGCCGGAGCTGAGGGCCTGCAGAAGGTCTTTAGCATAAAGCACACCGACGATATTATCGATTCTGTCTTGGAAAATGGGGACTCTTGTGTGCCCGGCCTCATTGATGAGCTTAACCGCTTCTTGGGGCGTGGCATCGGCGGGGATGCAGGCCATATCAATGCGTGGGATCATAATTTCGCGCACTGTCGTGCTCCGAAACTCCATGACATGGCGGATCATCTCTTTCTCGTCGGTTTCGAGCGATGAGAAGTCCTCGCCGTCTGGCATGAGGTCGTCCAGTTCGCGCTCGATTGCCATCGGCCCGCCGATTCCGCCCTCCGGCACGAGGGCGTGGAGTGTCGCCCTCCAAAGTGCTATGAGCGGGGCGAGGACAAAGCCCATTGCGCGGACAATAGGGAGCCATCGAAGAGCCTTCTCGATTTTGTTCCCGCGAATTGCACCACCGGGGAATGCATTACCGAAAAGGATGAGTCCCATCCATGCCAGAATTCCGCCAACGAGAATTGCCCACCACTGTGGCACGAGGGAGTAAAAGAGCATGGAGATTGCTATGAGGCAGGCAATTAGGAAAGTTTTCAAAATGGCGAACAGCTGGACGAATTCGCGGGGTTTTTTCAAGCGTTCCGAGAGCCAGACCGCAGGAGAGTCGTCGCGGGCTGAAAGCGTGCGAATATCGTCGGCGGACAGCGAGAATATGCCATTTTCCGCCCTCGATAACGCATCCATGAGCAATAGAATCATGGCATAGATAAGAAGAACAATGATGATCGACAGCATCGGCATCCCCTTATGGGGAAACACCTCCTCGTTTTAATCGGCTCTTTCGGCGTCGTTTCTCATCTCGAGCTTAGGCCTTCGGTGGAGCACGCCCTCGAGTATTTTAGCGAAAGACTCGCCGATTATGGTAAGATTTTCTGTTGTAAGGTCACAGTCGGCCAGCTGGCCAGTGATAAACTTTTCTTCGATGGTCTTTTTTATAATTCTATTCAGGGATTTCTTCTCAATCTCGCCCATCGATCTGACAGTCGCCTCGACGGTATCGGCCATCATGACGATGGCGGCCTCTTTCGATTGCGGTTTCGGGCCGGAATATCGGAATTCTTC
>DSAF01000165.1 GCA_011388305.1 Candidatus Zixiibacteriota bacterium
GGCGATGTTTTTAATGGAAATCCCCGGATACAACATGCCGGACATGCCAATGTTCTACGTCGATGGCCACGCCGAGGGCTGGGAGATTTTATTCACGCTCGGCGATAGGCTGTCGAATCTCCGCATGCGAATCGACGGCGCCGAGGCCACAGTGCAACAGCAAGGGCAGAACTATGTTTTCGCGATGGACTGCAGGGAATTTTCCGCGGTGAACATCGAGTTCATCGTCGATGAGGACGGCGACGGCACCATCGGCGATGGCGACTGGAATTTCTTCGGCCAGACGTGGGTTGTCGGCGATAACCGCTGGGTCGATGAATGGTTCAACGATCAAGACGATGTGCCGGGCAACATTCGCATTCGTCCGCCGTTCAACCTTCCGCCGGGGGACTACATTTTTCACGCCTTCGACGATTTGGTTTCGCTGGAATGGGCGTTCACGGTTATTCCGCCGGAACCTTTGACGCACGGCGTCTCAGGGCGCGTCGTTCTCGAAACACTTGATCCACCGGACGCATTATTTGGCGAGCTTATCGTTTTTATGTCCGACCACAGCGGCGGTGAGAAATTTTACGCCCGCCCCGACGAGATGGGCGATTTCACGCTCAATTGGGCGTATGGCGACAGGACTGTATTTCTCGGCATCGAGCCGCCATATCCCCCCGGAGAATGGGATTTCGCGGGCGCAACGACAGAGCTTATCGTCGATGGCATATTGACGGATGTGGAGCTTTTCGTGGAGTTCGAGGGTTTTGCCGATGTCATCCGCGTCATTTTCGAGCAAGACGACGGGCTTTGGGATGTCCGCCAAGGCGAGCTTAAGGCGAAATTCTATGACCCCATTTCGGGTGCAATCGTTGAAGAGTTCCCATTCCCAGAGTCTGGCGATATTCTGTTGCGGCTGAGGCCGGAACCCTGCGGAATTATCTTCGAGGGGATTACCCCCGAGTTCGCTCTGCATAATTTTATCTCGCCTTGGGACACCCTGTGGGTTTCGCCGGATGACTATCCTGAGACGTTCGAGATTTTCGTGAGCCAAGCCTGCTACCACTTCAAGCTCGGGTTGGAGGGCTTCCCGCCGGACTCGCTTCCGGATGACGGGATTGACTACGAGCTTTATGGCGAGGGGCCGGACGGCCAGCGCTACTATAGCCGGGCGACCATGTTCATTCAAGAGATAGGCGAGGAGTTGCTCGTTGCCGGCGGGCGCGAGCTTTGCCCCGCGACATGGACGGCCATCCTGACGGATTCGCTTCCCGGTAGCTTTTCAGCCGAGACGAACGAGACGACCTTCGTTATCCCGAGGGTCGATACATGGCCGCATATGCTGATATTGATTCCGGTGCTTTGCGAGAAAATCTCCGAGGCCGAACTCCCCGAGGAGCTTTCGCTGAAGCTATATCCGAACCCGTTCAACGCGTCTGTATCGATAGATTTCCACGTTGGCGAGCCGGGGGAAGTGATAATCGAAGTGTTCGACGTGATGGGCAGGCTCGTGATGACGCTGGCCGGCACCGCCGCCGAGAGCGGCGCATATCGCACGGTGTGGGCCTGCCGAGACGACGGCGGCGCGCCAGTCTCGACGGGCGTGTATCTTTTCAAAATCACCACACCAAACGAAACGCGAATCGCTAAGGGAATGTTTATCAAGTAAGCCGCGCCGGGGGCGTCGGCGGCCGTGGACGGCCAGCGAAGTAGTCGGGGCAAGATTGTCGCCTCGCGCGGAAGTCTTCCCACCGACTACTTCGCTCCTTCCTGCGATTTTCCAAATCGCAGGAAGGGCCGACGCCCCCGGCGCGAGATTATGCTGAATGCCATCTTCCTGCATGACAGGCGTGAAGCGCTCTTGGGTGGCAAATAGACATGGTAACCACCCATGTCTTTCATTGTTGAGTAATCCCGCTCCAAAAACATCGCGAAAAGCCCTTTGAAAATCCGTCGAAATCGTTATCATTTACTAAATTCTGACTATGAATCATCACTGATATGACCGAGAAAAAGCAAAACAAAGCAAAAACAACGCCGCTGATGGCGCAGTATTACAGCATCAAAGAACGCGTGCCGGATGCCCTGCTTCTATTTCGCATGGGCGACTTCTTCGAGCTGTTCGACGAGGACGCGAAAATCGCCGCGGAGGTGCTCGGCATCGCCCTCACTCAACGCTCGCACGGCATGCCCGAGCCTACGCCACTCGCGGGCGTCCCGCACCACTCGATTGAGAAGTATCTGTCGAAACTGCTTGCGGCGGGCTTCAAAGTCGCAATCTGCGAGCAGGTCGAAGACCCCAAGAAGGCCAAGGGCATAGTCGATAGGGACATAGTCGAGATTATGACCCCCGGCACGGCGACAATTGAGACGGGAGCGAGCGCGGAGGCCAGCTGTATTGTGTCGGCGTTAGAGGGCGACGGAACTCTCGCCGTCGCGACGGCAGACCTTCTCGGCGGGCGTTTCGATGTGCGTTCGATGAGCATAGCGAGATTTCTCGATGAGCTTCAGCTCCTCGCGCCCAAGGAGATTCTCGTTTCCGAGGAAATATCCGAGGAACTGCTCGATGAAATCAAATCAATCGCCCATAATGCGCGAATCAGTTTTCAAGAGCCGTGGAAATTCGAGATAGACTTCGCCCGTGAGCGGCTCCGCGAGCACTTCGGCGTGAAAACTCTCGAGGGATACGGCGAGCTGTCTTCAAGCGAAATCTCCTGCGCCGGCGGCCTCATAGCATATTTCAAAGACCTCCAGAAGGGCGAGATGGCTCACATCCGCTCGATTACCATCGGCACAGATGACGACGCCATGACACTCGACGCATCGACCGTGCGCAATCTCGAGCTTGTCCGCTCGATTTCCGAGGGCAAGCTCGAGGGCACGCTACTCTGGGTCATCGATGCGACATGCACGCCCATGGGCGGAAGGAAAATTTTCAGCTGGATTTTACAGCCGCTAATAAAGCGTCAGTCAATTGACCAAAGGCAAGTCGCGGTCGAATCCCTCGTCGCCGACCCCATGCTCCTCGCGAAAGTCCGCGATCTTCTCTCCCAAGTGGGCGACATGGAGCGCCTCATAGGCAAACTCGGCAACGAGAAGGCCAATCCCCGCGATTTGGTCGCCCTCAAGATAGGCCTCGACCGCGTGCCGCCGATAAAGCAACTCCTCCCGACCAAGCACAACCCGCTTCTCGAGGAAATCGACAAGGCCCTCGACCCGATGGACGAGATGCGCGAGATTATCGCCAAGAACATCGCCCCCGAGCCGCCGATACAGTTCGGCGAGGGCGGAGTTATCGCCGTCGGCGTCTCCACCGAACTTGACGAGCTTCGCACAATCCGATACGGAGGCAAGAAATATCTCGCCGAGATGCAAGAGCGCCTCCGAGAAGAGCTTGGCATCCCCAAGCTCAAAATCGGATACAATCGCGTATTCGGCTACTACATCGAAGTCAGCAGAGTCAATCAGGACAAAGTTCCGGCGGAATTCGAGCGCAAACAGACGCTCGTCGCCTCCGAACGATACATCACCGCCGAGCTTAAAGAATACGAGCAAAAAGTCCTCTCCGCCGAGGAGCGCATTTTCGAGATAGAGCGCGAGCTTTTCCTCACAATTCGCGCGCATCTGTCGAAATTCGCCGCGCCTGCGCTATTAGTGGCAGATGCCCTTGCCCGCCTCGATGTCCTCTGCTCGCTCGCGGAAATCGCCCGCCGGAAGGGCTGGATTAGGCCGGAGTTCACCGATGAGCCGGTCATCGAGATTGTCGAGGGACGGCATCCCGTGGTCGAGCAAATCCTCGGCGACCGTAGCTTCGTCCCGAACGACACGCGCCTCGCCTCCGACGACAACCAGCTTCTCGTAATCACCGGCCCGAACATGTCGGGGAAATCGACATACCTTCGGCAAGTGGCGCAAATAGTGCTTCTGGCGCAGATTGGGAGCTTCGTGCCCGCGCAGAAATGCCGCCTCCGGCCGGTGGACAGGATTTTCACCCGCGTGGGCGCGATGGATAACATCGCCCGCGGACAATCGACCTTCCTCGTCGAAATGATAGAGACGGCAAACATCCTCAATAACGCCACCGACCACAGCCTCGTCCTCCTCGATGAAATCGGCCGAGGCACCAGCACATACGACGGCCTCTCAATCGCTTGGGCGGTCAGCGAGTTTCTCCATAACGCCGCCGGCCACCGCGCGATGACAATATTCGCCACGCACTACCACGAGCTTACCGAGCTGGCCAACATATACCCGCGTGTCAGGAACTTTCAGGTCGCGGTGCGCGAGCATAAAGACGCCGTCCAATTCCTCCACAAAATCGTGCCCGGCGGTTGCGACGACTCTTATGGCATTTATGTCGCCAAGCTCGCCGGCGTGCCGGAATCCGTCATCTTTCGCGCAACGGACATTTTGAGCGCACTCGAAAGCGGCGAGAAGCTCAGTAGCGAGTCGATTGTCCGCATCGGCGGCAAGAAGGGCAAGACTATCCGTGCCGAGGGCGTCCAGATTTCCCTTTTCGAGCCGGAGAACCACCCGCTCGTCCATCAGCTCCGAGACATCGACCCCGAGCGCATTACCCCCCTCGAAGCACTCGAACAAATCGCCCGATGGCGCAAGCGCTGGGTGAGATGGTGAGCACTGCTTTTGGGTATTAGGTTATGGGTTTTGGCATAGAGGCATCCGCGCACTCCGCCGCTTCACCAAGGCCAATCGCAAGTGCGTGCGATAAGGCTTGCGCAAATGCCGAAAAAGATTAACATGTATAATTACGCTATTGAGACAACGAACGGCGGAATGTTTTTCTGACTTGATTTTCATGAAGCTAAATTTATCGAAAATATTTGCGGCAATTTTGACCGCATCCCTGCTCGCCGGATGCGCGGGCAAGCTGACATTCCCCGCGCCCGATGGCGGCGCGAAGGACGCCCCATGGAGTGCAGTTCGCAGAGACTGCGCCGGATGGGCGTTCTCCGGCGATGGCACCGGCCACGCGGAAATTGTCTGGCGCACGAAAACCAAAATCCCCATCATAGCCGCGCCTTTGGCGGCAGAGGGCAAGATTTTCGTGCCTACGCCCAACCGCCGCGTTCTCGCGTTCGATGCCGAAACCGGCGACCGCGTGGGCAGGCTCTGGGTGGATGTGCTCCCCAACAACGGCATCGCGCTCGGCGATGGGATTCTCGCGATTACCGGAAGGAGTGATTTCAACCGCTTCCGCGTGTATGACTTCCGCGAGGGCGAGTTCCTCTGGAGCAAGGACGCCGACCGAGCATTCTCCGCGCCGATAGTCTGCGGCGAGACGATTTATTTCGCCACGGCAAAGGGCGCAATCTTCGCGATAGACGCCCGCACCGGCGAGCGCAAATGGCGCGCGGAGATACCCTCGGCGGTGATAAACCATCCGCCGGCGTTCCGAGACAGCCTCGTCTATATCGCCGACTCGAACAAGCGCCTCGTCGCGATAACCGCCGACTCCGGCAAAGTCCGATGGAAGCTCGATTTGCCATCGCCGCCGGTCGGACAGCCCATAGTCATCCCCGACCATGTGATTGTCCCCACCGAGAGCGGCAAGATATTCGTCGTCCTCCTCGACGGCACAATCCGCGTGACAATCGACGCGCCGGGACAGCTCGCGACGGACATCGCATGCATGGGGCCGACGGTTTTCGGCGTGACGAGGATGGGCATTGTTTTTGCTGGAGACCTCGGAGGAGGAGGCATTCTCTGGCAGACCAACCTCGCGACGCCTGTGCTCTCCGCGCCGGTGCTCTGGGGGAGGCAACTCGCCGTTATTACCGCAGAGGGCGAGCTTAATTTGGTTTTCTACGCCGATGGCGCGAGGGAGAGCACGGTCGATCTTGAAGCGCCGGTGACGGCGCCGCCGATAGTCCACGGCTCGCGGCTTTTCATCGCGGCAGAAACCGGCGAACTCATTGCAATAGAACGACATAGCAGACGAATGGAGCCATAGGATGAATCAAAACGAAATTGACCCGCGCGACCAGCGGCAGATTCGCATTTCCAAGATGGAACAGCTTCGCGCAGATGGAATCGACCCATATCCCGCGAGAATCCCCGAGGGGCGCATGATGGTGCGCTTCGTCCGACGCGAATGGGAGGAGCTTAAGCAACTCACCGACGAGGCCGGAAATGTCATCCGCCCCGGGACGGTCGTGCTCCTCGCCGGAAGAATCACCGCGCTTCGCACTCACGGCAAATCCATGTTTATAGGCCTCTCCGA
>DSAF01000023.1 GCA_011388305.1 Candidatus Zixiibacteriota bacterium
GTGACGGAGCGCACCCGCGAGATTGGCGTCCGCAAGGCTCTCGGCGCCAAGCGCTATTGGATACTTCTGCAATTTCTTCTCGAAGCGCTGTTAGTGTGCTGGCTGGGCGGGCTAATCGGCGCGATGATTGGGATTTTCTTCGCGGCGGTGGTTGCGGCGATATCGCCACTTATGTTCGTCGTTTCGGGTTTGGCGGTGGCGTTGGCCTTCGCTTTCACCAGCGCAACAGGGATTTTCTTCGGCCTTTATCCTGCGATTAAGGCGGCCAAAAAACCGCCGGTCGAGGCATTGAGGTTCGGCTGATGAAAGCGTTCTTCGGCTCTATAGGCATAGCTCTCCGAGGTATCAACCATAACCGTCTTCGCGGTTTTCTTTCGATTCTCGGCGTTGTAATCGGCGTTGTGGCAGTTATCGGCATGGGATCGCTTACGAAGAGCATGGAGCACGCTCTCGCGGGGCAGGCCACGCAGATGGGCGCGAATTCGTTCACGGTGGAGCGGATGAGCCAATTCGAGATGGCACTTTTGTGGACATCGGGCAACAGGCAAGAACTTTTCCAGCTGTGGCGAAGACCGCCGATGAGCCTCGACTATGTCGATGAACTTCGCAATAATCCGAGCATTCGGTCAGTCGCGCCGGCATCCGAGTTCTCCATGCGATTCCGCCGAGAGAAACAAACCGCGTTGGAAGCATATCCCGTCATAGCAACAAACGAGGACTTCTTGCAGGGCGGCGTTTACGAGCTTGCCGACGGAAGGTTCATCACCGCCGATGACGTGCTCCGCAGGCGATATGTCTGCGTTATTGGCGAGGATGTCGCACGCGAGTTCTTCGCGGGGATGGATCCAATCGGCCAGCAACTCAATGTCGGGCCGTTGCCGTGCAGGGTGGTCGGCGTTCTCAAGGGCGTGGGCGCGGCATTGGGCACAAACCCCGACCAAGTGGCGATAGTCCCGGTGACTGCGGCAGTCAAACACTGGCGTTGGCTCGAGTGGCGCATGAAGCTGAACGTTGAGGCGTATCCGGGGATGATGGAAGCCGCCGAGGACGAGGCCGTGACAACGCTTCGCAGGCTACGAAGCCTCAAGCCTGAACAAGACAATAACTTTTCCGTTATTACATCACAAATGATGGAAGAGCTTTTCGGGAAAATTACCGGTGCGGCGGCATTGGTATTCTTACTCATCGCGGGAGTGAGCCTCGTCGTGGCCGGCATAGGCATTATGAACGTGATGTTCGTGGCGGTGCGCGAGAGAACTCGCGAGATAGGGATTCGCAAGGCCTGCGGCGCATCCTCGAAACATATTCTCATGCAGTTCGCAATCGAGGCGGTATTCCTCTCGTCGATTGGCGGGATTATCGGCATGGCGATAGTCTGGGGCGCGGCATCGGCCATAGGGACGGTGATGATACCCGCCGGCGGAGAGGGAGACCCGATACCTATAAATATTTTTGTGCCGCCCGCGCTGATTGTTGTCGGACTGATATTCTCATTCCTTGTGGGCGTTGTCTTCGGGATAATTCCGGCGTATCGGGCGGGCAAGCTCGATGTGGTTGACGCCTTGCGCTACGAATAACGCTCCGGCGCTGGCACGGGGGTTGCGAAGGCAACCCGCGCGCCAGCGCCTCCCCTCATCAACTTGCTTTCATCTAATTACGCCGGTCCGGTGGAAAAAGCTCCGGCAGAGAAAAGTCTTCGTTATCTGCGACGTGTTCGACTTCGAGGTCATCCAGCCAACCCGCGCCCGGGACAAGCCTTCTACTAAAGACTCTTCCGAGATTCTCTCTGTCTTTCGCCTGATGGTATTTTAACAAAACTTGGTCGCCATCGATGCCGACTATCTCGATTTTGCCCCTTCTATGGGACATTACGAAGCGGAAACGCTTGCTGTGTCCATCGAGCATAGTCTTGGCGCGCTCGACGATTGAATACGCTCGATCGAGCGGCACTTGAAAGTGCGGTTTGACGCGGCTTACGGGTCTGCATTGGAAAACATAATACGGATTGACGCCGATTGCCGTGAGCTTATTCTGGAGTTTCGCCAGCACGAACGGGTCGTCGTTCACGCCGCGGAGGAGGACGGTTTGGTTGCTCATTATAGCACCGCGCGAGAGAAGCGCGTCCACAGCGCGGACTGATTCTTTGGTAATCTCTCTCGGGTGGTTGAAGTGCGCGACGAAATAGAGCCTTCGCCACTTATGGGAAAAATTGGCGACCATATTCAGAAATTCCACGTCGTCGAAGATTCGCATTGGAAAGACTACGGGAATTCTCGTGCCGATTCTGATGTATTTCAGGTGACGGATTCCGTCGAGGCCTTTGAGGAGCGTTTCGAGAACTTCATTATCGAGCATTAGAGGGTCGCCGCCGCTTATGAGGACATTGGTTATCTCCGGCCTCTCCGCAATGTATCCTACGGCGCGGGGAATGCGCTTGAGGACTTCCTCGGTATCTACGCCGACAAGCCTTTTTCGAAAACAATGCCGACAATAAGTCGCGCACTGATTTGTCGTCAGGAGCAGTGCCGTTTCGCCATATTTATGCTGAAGTCCCGCGAGCTTTGTATTGGAATGTTCGCCGCTGGTGTCGTAATCGCCATTGAGGAGAAACTCGCCCTCGGATGGAATCGCGATTTTACGGATAGGATCGTCCTTGTCTTCGGGGTCGATGAGCGAGAGATAATAGCGCGTAATCGACATCGGGTGAATCTGAATAATCTTGCTTATTCGCCACTTTTCGTCATTATCTAACAGAATGTATTTGGACAGCTCGTCAACGGTTGTGACATTATTCGACAATTCATCTTTCCAATTCAACATTACCTCCTAAATTGCTACTATTACTAAACATTCACTCGACAGCGCGAAGCAGTTATGCGAGCGTGGTTATGAGGTCGGAGGTTCCAACCAAATGCTGTGTGAAGCATTAAAATTATATCGATTTCCCCGAAAAAGTCAAATTCACGCATCTTAGATTATGAGATGCAGATTGAGGGACATCCTTTGACCTGACAATTTCTCCAGAGGGATTTCAACCGATATTGACTACACTCTTCTTCAGCGTTATAATATCCGCATGACCAAGGAATTCGACATATCCGCGTTCGACTATCACCTCCCGAGAGAGCTTATCGCGCAAGAGGCAGTCGAGCCGCGCGACTCATCGCGGCTTCTGCGATTAGACCGCGCTACCGGCGAAATCCGCTCTGCGATGTTCCGCGAGCTTCCGGCGATTCTCCGCGATGACGACCTGCTCGTTGTGAACGACACGCGCGTATTTCCGGCGAGACTGCTCGGCACCAAGCCCACCGGCGGCAAAGCCGAGATATTTCTTTTGGAGAGGATGCCCGACGGGAATTGGAGTGCGCTAATCAAGCCCGCCCGCCGACTCAAGCCCGGCACGATAGTCGAAATTTCCGAAGAGCTTACAGCCGAAATTCTCGAACCCCTCCCAGATAGCACCCGCAAAGTGAAAATTCACCACGAGGGCGACATCTGGACTGCGCTGGAACGCTATGGCCACACGCCGCTTCCGCTCTACATCGACCGCGAAGACAGGCCGGACGAAGCCGAGCGATACCAGACGATTTACGCGCGAAACCGCGGCGCTGTCGCCGCCCCAACCGCGGGATTGCACTTCACCGATAGAGTGATGAACGAGATTCGCGAAAGGGGAATCGAAGTGGCGAACGTCACACTCCACGTAGGCTGGGGGACGTTCAGCTCGATAGAAGCCGAGGACATCCGCGAACACTCGATGCACGCCGAATACTACGAAATCCCGCCGGAAACAGCCACCGCGATAAACTCCGCAATCGAGAGCAAGCGCAGAATCGTAGCAGTAGGAACGACTACGGTGCGCGCGCTCGAATCATCAGCCGCGAGAGGCTTGCCCGTTCGTCTCCACTCCGACCGCACAGAGCTTTTCATATACCCCGGCTTCGACTTCAAACTCGTCTCCGCGATTATCACCAACTTCCATCTCCCGAAAAGCTCGCTCATCGTAATGATTAGCGCGTTCGCCGGAAGAGACAATGTCATGCGAGCATACGAACACGCCGTCGCGGAGAGATACCGCTTTTACAGCTACGGCGACGCGATGCTGGTCGAATAACCCCAATAGAAAACCGCACCCCGAAGAGTGCGGTTATTAGGAAATCTGATATCTACCGCATTCCCTACGGCAGTTGGGTTCTTCCCCAAAGCTTGATCTTAATTGTCTGCTCGCCGCCGGCATAATAGGGATAGCGCTCCGGCACGATGAACGCCAAATGCACCTTCTCCGAATAGTCGCCATCGACGCAGAACGACAAACCGCGGCCGCCGCCGCCAAAATGCCCGCCATCCGCCCAAGCGAGTGCATACGTAAATATTTCACGTGTTGTGAAAAGGCTGAAATCCGGCGGAGTGGGATCATCGGAGAAACGCGCATAGAAAACCGCCGTGTCGTGTTCTGCTCTCGTCCCCAACTGCCAATATTCGGGAATCGAATCCATCTGTATGCCGAGGTCTATCGGGCTGTTGCCCGTGTTGATTGCGGTTATCACATCACCGGGCTCCATCTGAATAGTGTCGCCTTGGCCGATTTCATAGCCAATATGCCAATTCGCGCCCGTAAGATGATAGCTCAGCTCGATAGGCATGGCAATCGACTGCCAACCCGTCGATACAGGCCCGGCGCCGTCGTCGAAATCCCACTTATACTTCAGCGTGTCGAAGAAATCGCAACGATATGTCAACATGTGCTCGAAAAGCGAGCCGCCCGCATAGTCGTGGTCGGGCGTGCCGACTGTTATCGGCGATTCGCCCTCGATTGTGAGCGTCCGCACGGTGGGGAGATTGCCGTCGGCATCGGTGTATTCGCAAGATAAATCCACCCAAGTCGTGTCGCGGTTGTAGTCTATGCTGTGATTCGCAGTCAGCGTCGGAGCGGTGTTCGTGCCGATTGTGTATTGGTGCGATTGACAGATAAGACCGGTTGCCTTCGTCACATCGGTGATGACGAACTCCGGGTCGAAGCCGGATAGCCACGCCGTAATTGTCGCCGCGCCGGTGCCTATCGCCCTCGACTCGGTAGGCCATGAGCCCCAGCCGTTGGCCGTCAGCGTGCTAATCGGCACGCGAACGGAAATATCCGTTGAGCCGTCAGGGTTGGGCGAGAAATTCAAATCGCTGATGCGCTCATAGCTCTCCAAAGGCTCATCGCCATCCGCCCAGAATTTGTATAGACCGTCCCAAACATTGATAATGCCAAGTCCAGCCGGATTCATATGGCCAATAACTACTGCAAAAAACAAGCTGTCGCGGTTAGGAGATTCATTGTTTAATAAGGGAATAACGAGAAGGTGGTAATAATAGCTCAAGACCCCCCTCGACCTCCTATCCGTCCAGCCACTGGCCACCGTCACACGGAAGAAGAACTCCGTATCGCTGTAGCTCGCCCAGAAGCCCGTTATGTCCACACTATTGTGGTAATTTCCCTTCTGCCGGCTCGTGGTCGCCGGTCGGGTCGTTAACATGTGCGGATTTATTGGCAGGCAGAGGGAAGGAGACGGGGTCGTTCTTCGGAGTCTCCGTCGTGAATGTCGATTCGGTCTCGCATTGGAAATAATACATGACATTGCCGGAAGCCGCGTTCGTCCGCGAGGATTGCCATGTGTCCTCATAGTGCATCTCGGTGAGGCTCGACATCGTAAGCGGCGTGAGCCACGATGTCCCGCCGTTGGTCGAGATGTGCGTTTTGGCGGATGTCACCGGAAAAGAAGTCGTCGATCCGGAGTTGAGCGTGTCGATGAAGTCCGCATGAAAATAGGTCTGTCCGGTCGCGACGCCGGCGGAGTTGCATGGATATGCAATCTCACGCGGGAATGCGAGACTGATACCGACCTCGAACTGCGCAAAGGCCGTAATAACAAAACAAAGTGCGAAGAAAAGCAGTAGCGTTTTTTTCATTCTTCCCCCGAGAACATGGGTAAATTTATCAAACTTGACACAATATATATA
>DSAF01000190.1 GCA_011388305.1 Candidatus Zixiibacteriota bacterium
CTGTAATATCAATTCCTATCCATCGGCGATTCAGTTTTTCTGCGGCGGCCATTGCCGTTCCACAACCGCAGAACGGGTCGAGGACAAGGTCGCCCTCATTGGAAGAGGCCTTTATTATGCGTTCGAGAAGCGCTTCCGGCTTTTGGGTTGGGTATCCGAGACGCTCTTCAAGTGTAGAGGCCTGTTGAAAAGACATAATATCGTTCCAAACATCGCCAAGCATTCTTCCGGGTGTTTCGTCAAGATACTGCTTTCTCTTTCCCGGCCTGTCGTCACGGTAAAGCCTGCCATCTTTGTCTTTTTTCTTAAATCGCGCTATATATTCTTCTTTGTGAGGTAAATACTCTTTGTTGAAAGTGAATTTATCTGTTTTCAAATAATAGAGTATTGTATCATGGCATCTAATCCACTTATTTGCTTGGGATTTATAACCCGAAACTGTTTCAAGGGACCAGATAATCTCGCTCCGAAAGTTTTTTACTCCAAACACCTGATCCATAACAACCTTGAGATAGTGGCTCGCTGTAGGGTCGCAGTGCAGATATATGCTGGCAGTGTCTTTCATAACGCGTTTCATCTCGAAAAGGCGTATCGTCATCATTGTTAAATAGGCCATCAAGTCTGAATTATCCAATATCTTCTTGAAGCCTTCCAAGGTTTGAATAAGCTGGGGTGGATATTTGGGGCTTCTTAGCTCATCTAAAATAATTTCGCTCTCTTCGCCCCATCTCCATGTGTCATCGAAGGCTTTAATTTGAGATGGCGGGTAATTGCCTTTTTCGTCCCTGAAAATTTGGCTATAGGCTCTGTTTGAATTAAAGGGAGGGTCAAGGTAGATCAAATCAACGGTTTCATCTCCAATAAACTCCCGCATTATATCGAGGTTGTCTCCATAGTAGAGTGTATTCATCAGCCCTCCTAAAGCTGGCTGTTGTAGATTACTCATTTCTTCATCTCTATTCCCTTTATATCCCAAATATAACTAATCGTTTTCCACCGCGCAAGGGCTTATTCTTGCTTCCGAGCTAACCGCACGCCAAAGTCCCTCGGATGGCGGGATTTTCGCCGCATTCTCGCGCTCCGGAAGCGACTATAGTTGCTAACCAATGATTATTACAGATAAGGCGAGTTAGCGCACCAAGGTGACCGTTCCCTCGCAAACGACGATGTTCTCGGTCATTATCACATACATGTAAAGTCCCATCGGCATGAGTTTCCCGAAACGGTCTGTGCCGTCCCAGCGCGCCATCTCGAACGCCCCCGGGCCATAGTTGACGTGAATTTCCCTCACCTTGACATTGCGGGTGTTGTATATATAGATAGTCCCGTCGAGGCGATACATCTCGGGATATACGAACTGCGCGTAGTCGTTGATTCCGTCGCCGTCCGGCGTGAACGGGTTCGGGAATCTCTCGCAGGATGTCTCGGGATAGAACATATAGCTGAAGCAATAGGTGGTGCTGTTTGGGCCGCAAAGCTCGCAGATTCCGTCGTTCGGGAGAACCATGTCCTCAACGCTGATACACACATCGAAAGTGTCTCCACGTGCTATGCCGAAATCGCTGGGAAGCCCGCTAATCGTGGCGATTCCCGCCTCGCGACTGCCTTCGTAAGACAAAAAGCCGTCGCCGATGGTGTATTCCACGCCGTCAACCGTCATCACGATGTTCTCATAGTTGATGCCTGCCGGCACGTCCTCTATCCACATGGCAATTTCCATGATGCTCGTGAACTCGAAGCCGGGCTGTGGTTGAACATCGTGGACACGGGGTGGTTCGAGGTCTATCGTGACAGATGAGCCTTCATCTTCTGTCAGGAGGCAACCGCGAGTGTCGTCGGCGCGATGAAGGTTGTATAAGACGACTTGCCCGTGCGTCCATGGACTCTGCGGCGTGAAGATAAGTTCGTTGCCGATGTATTCAAGCTCGTCATCGGCGAGCGTGAAATCAACATCCGCGACTTCGAGTTCGACAGTTGGCAGAAGCAAAGGATATTCCCCGCTGATAAGCTCCATGTTGATGCCCTGATATGGACACGCGGAGATTGTCTGGCCGGCGGGTGAGCTTGGAGGCGGGCAGATTATCGAGGCCTCCGGGCCTATGCAGGGCGAGATGCTGTATTCATAGCAAATTGTCGTGTCGTTCGGCCCGCAAAGATCGCAACCATCCATAGATGGCAATATGCCATCGGCAACATATAAGCAGACATCGAAAGCTTGGCCTGCCATAAGGCCGATGTCGAAAGTGTTAGCGACGAATTTCAATGTGTCCGGCGCAGTGGGCAAAGCTGAATATCTATACTGCAAATGGCCGTCGCCGGGAGTATAATCGTTGCCCGCAATGGTGAGCACGATGCTCGAAATGTCGATGCCGCCGGGGTAATCATAGAGATTCCAAGAGAATTGGATGGTATCGTAAAACTCGAAACCGACAGGCGGGTCGGCATTGGTGATGGAGGGAGGTTGGTTGTCGGCGAGAAATGCGCCCCAGAAATCCTCGCGAAGATAGCAACCGATGGTGTCCTTGACGTTCATGAGGTTCCAGACGATAACCCTGTCGTGCTCCCAGCGCTCCGATGGCATGAACCTAAGCTGGCTACCATCCCAAGTCATGTTCGTTGGGAAGTGATAAACTGTGCCGTCAACTTCGAGCGCAATCTCCGACATGTCAATGCCGTTGCCCTCGTCGATTATGTTAATCGTGATGTCCTGATAGTCGCAAGCGGAGATGGAGACATTCGGCGGGCAGACCAGCTCGGCCAAAGGGCCGGGGCACGCGCAGTTCTCGATATAAAGACATCCGATTGCCGAGGTGAAATAATCCCCGCCCGTAAATTCAACATTGAAGCAGAGGTCGGGGCCGCTACATGTCGAGTCATAGTCGATTCGCCAGTAGAAATTGCGCGAACCGCCCGGGCCGATGGGGCCGTATGACATAGGATTCGCCGAGAGAATCGAGATGCACGCGCCGGGAATGAGTTCCGCATAGATGGTGTCTATCGCTTCTGGCGAGTCGTTGAAAACCGTAGCCCGAACGCTGACAAACTCTCGAATCAGCGAGGTGACATCGTCGAAGATAACATCCCAAGTCGTGGTTGTCATGTTATACCAATTGCCGCCGGACAGATGCGCGAAATGCTGGAACCATCCGGTGTGGCCGGTTCCGCCGTATGGTGTCCACGGCACGGGCGGAGTGAAAGACGCACATGTGGAAGTATATACAGGGTCTCGCGTTGCGGTGAACACAACCACTCCGCTGGCCGCAATCATATCGGCGATTTCGGTATCGAGCCATATTTCCGGGCCATTATATGTGCACCATGCGCATCCCGTGCCAGCTCCGGGGTTGCAGGCGGACATACAAGCATCATCGCGCTGGCAGTATGCGGCATCCGTGAAGAAGATAATGACGTGCATTGCATCCGGACGCCATTGGTAATCGTTGATGGCGTTGGCGAATGCCATGAGTGCCTGTTCGGGGCCGTCCGCGCCGCCGGATGCCCCCACCCCGCCGAGGTATCCCGCGCTCATGAATAGATCGCCATCCGATGTCATCTGGTATCCCGGAGTTCCGGGGTCGAAGTCCCACATATTATGCCCGTCGCCGTATGTGACTGCGCCGAGGCGATAGTCGAAATTCTCGTCTTCAAGCGCGCTAATCAGGCCGTCGATATTAGCCCGAACGCCTGCAATATGACTGCCCATCGAGCCGGTGGAATCGATGATGAATACAATATCGACGCCGCCGGTATCGAGCCGGCAGAATACTTCCCAGCCGAGGCCGCCGGTGAATGGCTCATCACTGTCGAGCAAGTAGCGGCCGGGGTTGTTGATGATGTCCTTTTCCGTCACTTCCGGAAGCCGAACCCCGACGCGGTCAAGCTCGATATTGCTTATGCGCAGGGGATTTGCGAAAGAAGTTAAGGCTATGAACAGAAGCGCGATGATTAGACAAACCGATATCTTAACGTTCATAGAGGCTCCAAAATCTCATTCTAATTTTACACATAGCATGAATATTATAAGCGGAGAAAAGTGAAAAGCAACCCAATTATGAGGAGTTTGTATCAAGTTGCGTGATTGAAGATTCAGAAAGCTCCCGAAAACGCCGAGTGCAAGGCTCAATTGATGATTGGGAATTATCCCTCGAAAGTTTCAATGAATTGCGCATTAATTGGCAAGCTAATTTTAGTCTTCAGCCGTCCGCGCCAAGGCAAATTCCTGTCCGCAAAGTTGACTTCACGACATATATTGATATGTTATATGATTATGAAGAAGCATTCGCACATAAGGCTCATCGATGGCGAAGGCGGAAGGGCGACATCGCGGCTCATCCGCGAGATTTTCCTGTCGAGGTTCGATGGCTCACTCCTGTCAAAGCTCGCTGACTCCGCCGTGGCCGAAATCGGCACGAGAAATATAGCCTTCACGACGGATGCTTTCGTCGTCGAGCCAATGCAATTCCCCGGCGGCGACATCGGCAAATTGGCCGTCTGCGGCACAGTCAACGACCTCTCGGCGGTGGGCGCGAGGCCGGTGCTCATGTCGGCGGCGTTCATAATAGAAGAGGGGCTGGAAATAGCTCAGCTCGAAGGCTTCGTCGAAAGCATGGCGAAAACCGCGCTTGAGGCCGGCGTCGAGATTTGCGCTGGCGACACGAAGGTCGTCCCGCGCAGAAAGGGCGACGGTCTGTTCATCACGACATCCGGCGTGGGCGTGATAGACGATTTTCCCCGAACGCCGGAGCTTATTTCCCCCGGAGATTCGATAGTCATAAGCGGAGACATCGCCCGCCATGCCGGCGCGATTGTCGCCGTGCGCGAGGGTCTGCGCGCCGCCCCGCCAATTACC
Source organism: Candidatus Zixiibacteriota bacterium (assembly GCA_011388305.1). Lineage (GTDB taxonomy): Bacteria > UBP14 > UBA6098 > UBA6098 > UBA6098 > UBA6098. Next base: position 4,850 of record DSAF01000190.1, read on the forward strand.
AGCGACTGCGCACCGCTGTCGAACATGGTCGCCACGGCGCTTCGCGAAGTCCCGCAAATTCGCGCGATGAGAGACCCCACGCGAGGCGGCCTCGGAGGCGTGCTCTGCGAAATGGCCGAGCAGTCGTCGTGCAAGTTCGTCGTCGATGAAGGCGCGATTCCCATCTCACAACAGATTCACGGCCTCTGCGAGCTTTACGGATACGATCCGATGTTCTTGGCCTGCGAGGGGCGAATGCTCTTCGTCGTGCCGGAAGAGCATTCGAGGCAATTAATAACTACATTAAAAACAACGACTTATGGCGAAGACGCTGTGATAATCGGCAGTGTCGAGGCTGGCGAGGGCGTGGTTATCGAGACACGCTCCGGCGGAAGGCGACTGCTCGTCGAGCCTGAAGGCGCGCCACTTCCGCGCATCTGTTAGGAGTAAGATGAAGAAAGCTTTAGCGATAGTCGCATTGATTATGTTCACTATATTGCTCGCGCAAACCTTGCCGGGCACATTCCGCGTAAATCGTGACATCTGCATAGGTTGCGCGCAGTGCGTGCCGGTGTGTCCGGCCTCGGCGATAACGCTCGTCGATGGCCGTGCGGTTATTGACACGGAGAAGTGCATAGCTTGCGGCCTCTGCACGACGGTATGCCCCGTCGATGCCATCTCGCAGGACTCAACCCCCGCGCCGGAGCCTCCGGCAAGCGCTCCTTTGTCGGCGGTCGCGGAGACTTCGGCGACGGCGAAAGCAGTCTATGACTCGCTCGTCTCTCCTAAATCCGAGGAGATTTCGGAAGAAGAAACTGTCGAAGCCACTGCCGGTGTCGATTCGGTCGCCGTGCCCATCCTCGATTCAGCGAAGTGCATCTCTTGCGGGCTTTGCGCCCGGGCCTGTCCCGTCGATGCTATCCAGATGGTTGACGGCCTCCCAGTAATTGACCGCAACAAGTGTATCTCCTGCGCGAGGTGCGTTCGGGCCTGCCCCGTGAACGCGCTCGAGATGCCATCGGACGAATAATGGGCGGAATGTTTGCAGAGGGACTTATTTTAGGGCTGAGCCTCGGAGCCTCGTGTCTCGCGACCTGCCTGCCCGTAGTGCTTCCGCTGTTTCTGGCCGAACGGAGGGCGATAAAGCGGAGCATCGCGGATATGA
>DSAF01000193.1 GCA_011388305.1 Candidatus Zixiibacteriota bacterium
AGTTATATTTAGGCATGAAGCATGAAGACGCATATGTTGCCTAAAAGCATAATATCCATTTTACTTTTCATTGCAGTAATCATTTCGATTGCCTTGCCCGTGCCAATGTGGGCTAAATATCTTGTAGCGCTTTCGCTGTATATCTTCGGAGCAATCGGTTGTAATTTCATAGTAGTTAGCATCCTCGATAAATCGGGATGCCCGAAAGATTCTACCGAAAACTGCGGGCAAGGGAAGACCATAGGGCTTTTCGAGCGTTTTCTCATAATTTTACTTATACTTATTGGAAGATATGAAGCCATCGGATGGATAGTCGCGGCGAAGGCTTTAGCAAGGCATCAACTGAGCGCGGACACACAGCTGAGCGCAGAATGTTTTCTCATCGGCACGCTGTCCAGCTTCGCTTTTGCACTTGTATCTGGTTTTTTGATTACTACATTATTAGGAACCTAATCATCTTAGGGGGGCTTATGCATGTCGGTTGGTTGACCTATCTATATCAATTCATCGTCGGGGGGATTTTCTTCGCCGCAGGCGTGATTTACGTCATTAAATCCGGCTCGGCGAACCTCAAACTCTCCGAAGACCGCAAGTGGGTGATTGCCCTTATTGTCGGCTATTTCGGGCTGGCGACAGTCTTTGCCGTGTGGACAATTCTGGCCATTCACTCATAGGGGGCGACGATGAATTTAATGGGCACGACCATCGACTATGTCATACTCATCCTGTATTTCGTGTTCATCCTCGCCTTCGGCGCATATTTCGCGAGATTCACGAAATCGACCAAGGACTTCTTCTTCGGCGGGCAACGCTTCTCATGGTGGCTAATCGCCGCATCGCTCGTCGCGACGGGCATCGGAAGCTACAGCTTCCTCAAATACGCCCAAACCGGATTCACAGCGGGCATGAGCTCGACGATGACATACCTCAACGACTGGTTCATGATTCCGCTTTTCATGTTCGGGTGGCTTCCGATTATCTATTTCAGCCGAATCAAGTCGATTCCGGAGTATTTCGACCGCCGATTCGACAGGCGCACTCGCCTCGTCGCGACGATATTCACGCTTCTGTATCTTCTGGGATACATCGGCCTAAACTTCTACCTTATGGGGCTTGCGATGCGGAGCCTTCTCGGAATTCCTATGTGGTTCGCGATTCCCGTGGTGGCGGTGATAAGCGCAATTTATGTCACCACCGGCGGCCAGACCGCCGTCATCTTCACCGACCTCATTCAAGGGCTGTTTCTGTATATCGCGGGGGCGATATTGCTCATCTATGGCCTCAGCCACGTCGGCGGATTATCCGAGTGGTGGGCGAATCTCGATGTAGCGCACAGATTGCCGTTTCCGGGGTTCAACCGCCCGGCGGAGTTCGAATTCACGGGAATATTTTGGGGCGAGGGGATAGTCGGCACCCTCGCGTTCACGTTCATAAATCAGGGCTTCATCATGCGATACCTCGCCGTCAAATCGGTGAACGAGGGGCGCAAGACATTGACATTCAACACGTTGCTTCTCATGCCCATCTCGGCGGTAGTCGTGGGTTGCATAGGCTGGATTGCCGCATCGATGGTGACAACCGGCCATATCAACACCGGCGTAAACGCCAAGGATATCTTCATGATTGTGGCGAACATCGTCACGCGGCCGGGGATTTTCGGCTTCGTCATCGCCGCGCTGACCGCCGCGCTCATGAGCACAATCGACACACTGATTAACGCCGTCGCGGCAATCGGGATTTTCGATGTTTACAAGAACTATATCAAGAAAGAAGCACCCGACAAGCACTATCTCCGCGCGAGCAGGGTCGTTTCCATCATAGCGACGCTCATAGGCTTGGCGCTGGTGCCGGCGTTCGCGCAGAGCCGGAGCATACTTCAGGCGCACTATGCCTTCATCGCGATGATTTCCCCGCCCATGCTGGTGGCGATTTTCCTCGGGGTCGTATGGAAGCGGTTCACGCCCAAGGGCGCTTTTTGGGGCATGATTATCGGCGGCCTGCTGATTCTCATGAGCATCATCGTGCCGGACATCATCGTCCCGATAGCGCGGACGCACGGCCTTACCGACGGAAGCGAGGCGAACATCGTGTTCGAGGCCGTAGCCGACGGCCCGATTATGGGGCCGCGCGGGGCATATAACTGGCAAGAGATATTCACCGAGGAGGACGGCAGTCCCACCGATTTCGTCATCGAGTATGAACTGCGGAGCCAGTTCGACGGGACTTACACGAACATCGCGCCGGTTTGGACACGATTCGACACGATAAACGGCACGCCCGTCCAGCGCTTCTGCGCGAACCTCACCGAGCTTAAACCACGCGACAATTACAGCTTCCGCGTGGTCAACCGCGCTACCGGCGAGGCGTTCGATGCCGTTTGGGACAAGGGTCTCGACGATGACAAGCTCCCGATTATCGAGCTTGTCGATTCACGGGAGATGCCGGAGAGTGCGCCGGGCAATGTCTCGCGCTTCGGTTTCCGCACCGCGGGAGAGTATTCATACTTTAGGTCGCTTTTTGGCCTCGTCGTCACGCTCATCGCGGGCGTAGCGATTAGCCTCTTCACCAAGCCGAAGAAGGACATCGACGGCCTCTCGGTGGGCACGATTTGGGCGGCCAAGCGCAAGTTCAAGGGCGGCGAGCCTAACGAGGTCGCCGGCGAGAAGGTCGTGCTCGATGTGAAGATCGTCTCCGGCGAGGAGAAAGTCGTCTATCTGCCGCGCGAGGCGATGGAGCGTCTCAAGGCGAACCCCGGCGATTTGCTATACATAGCCGACCATCGCAAGAGACTGGGCGGCCTTCGCTCGAATCACATCCATGCCGGCGAGGCGCACGACGACGGCGATTTCGTCATAATGTCGGCGAAGTCTTTCGCGGAGGGCAATTTCCGCGATAACACGCCGGTGCGCGTGGAGAAGATAATTTAGGCGCGCGTCGCCTTTGTCATTGCGAGGCGACGAAGGACGACGAAGCAATCTCACCTAATCAATGAGATTGCTTCGGGCGAGCCGCCGTCTCGCCCCTACGGGAATGCGGATAATGCTCATAATAAAATCGACAATCGAAAATCTTCAATCTGCAATCAAAGGAGGAGCTTGAGATTTTTTGCTATTGCTTTGTTAATTGCCGCCGTGGCCTTTGCCGTAAGTCCGAGGGATATTATCGTCAATGAAATTATGTATGACAGCCCCGAGTCCGGCGCGGACAACGAGTGGATAGAGCTTCTCAACATGACCGGCTCGCCGATAACGCTCGACTCGATGTGGACGCTCACCGACGGCGAGGGCACATACCGCTTCGAGTGCATCACAATCGATGCCGGCGGCTATCTCATCATCAAGGTTAACGAGAATCCATCGACGCCGTTTCCGTTTGAGCCGGATGTCGATGCCAGCGGCCGGGGGATTATCCTGAACAACACCTCCGACGAGGCGATCATTCTCTATGACGGCATGGTCGTCGATTCGGTGACATACTTCTCGTCGTGGGGTGCTCGCGGCGATGGCTCGACTTTGGAGCGTGTCAGCCCGCTTGGGCCGTCGAACAGCCCTGAAAACTGGCTACCCAGCGAGGTCGAGGGCGGCACACCTTGGCTTGAGAACAGCGTCTATGACACGAGCATCGATTTTCCGCCGGTGGTAGGCGGGCTTTTCCACACGCCGGAATTCCCCACGCCCACAGATGATGTTGTCGTCACGGCGCGCATCGTCGATGACGGCGAAATCACCAAGGCACTATTGTTTTACGCCATCGATTTCGGCGAGCCGGATTCGACGGCGCTCTCGCCGACATCTCCCGGAGCGATAATCTGGAACGGAACTATCCCCGCAAACCCCGCCGGAGCGACAGTGCGATACCATGCCGTCGTCGAAGACGACGCCGGGCAGACCGATACCACGCAGATTTCCGCGTTCTTTGTGACATCCGGCGACACGATTGACGGCGACATAGTCATTAACGAGATAATGTATGACCCCGCGACGCCGCGCTCGGACAACTACTTCGAGTATATAGAGTTCTATAACAGGGGAACCGCGAGCGTCTATATGAGCGGATGGTTCATCAAGGACGATCTCGAATACAATACCTTTCAGATTCCATTGGGCGGTGTTGTCGTTGCGCCGGGGGAATTTCTTGTCGTGGCGAAAAACGCCGATTCAATCGAGACTGCGTATGGAATCACGGGAGTAATCGGCGGCGTTCCGTTCAACCTGAACAACACCGGCGATGCCGTCCGGCTGTATAACGCCGATGGCGACCTCGTGGACTTCGTGTATTACACAAACCGCGCGCCATGGCCTACCGAGCCGAACAATGGCGGGCCGTCGCTGGAGCTTATCGATCCGTCCATGGACAACGCCCTGCCGGAGAGCTGGGGGATTAGCGAGGGGCAGGGAAGCCCCGGAGCGCCGAACACCGCAACGGTCATCGCCGAGAGGAGCGCTCGGCCGGAGAGCGTCGAACTTTTGCGCATCGCGCCGAACCCCTTCAACAGCACGGCGCGAATCGAGGCCATCGTCCCGAGCGACTGCGAGGCGAGAATCGCAGTCTTCTCGATTGACGGCAGATTTGTCGGCGAGGTCTTCTCGGGCGAGCTTAGCGCGGGCCTGCATGAATTCCCGCTCGCCATGACGGATTCGGCCAGCGGCATGTTCCTTGTGCGCATGGAGTTCGGCGGAGAATTCGTGGTGCGGAAAGCGCTATTGGTGAAATAATTTATGAGCTTTGCGCGCCGGACATATTGGGCAATCGCTATATCCGCGGTGGTTTTGCTCATCGCGGGAAGCGCATTCGGGGAAATACTCGCGCCAAAGTTCCGTGTGCTTTATTGGTCGGGCGGCGCGTTGGACAGCCTTTTATACCAGCCCATTCGCAGTGGGGGCAACGACGCATATATCTGCCATAACGGCGGCCCCGACGGCATCTTCTGCGACAGCATCAACTATGGCCGAGAGCCGAAGCTCGCCCTCAAGGAGGACTGGCACTGGACTCGCCGCTCGTTCATTCGCTTCAACACTATCGTAGCGGAGTTCGACTCTTTAGAGGCGTGTGAGCTTTGGCTATATAAGTTCGGCACGTCAACGCATGCGAATTGGGTTCAGGCGTATCTTGTCGAGGGCGCGTGGGATGAGATGACCATCACATGGCTGAACGCGCCCGAGGTGAACATGTCTATCGCCTCCGACCGATGGACGCCGCCATTCCCGGACTGGGAGGGCTGGCTCTCGCTGGACATCAAGCCCATATACGAGAGCTGGGCGACCGGCCCGAACTACGGCCTCCAGCTCCGCCAACAGGATTTCGACTCCGACGATGGGCAGGATTTTTATTCTGCCGATTATCTCTTCTGCTCGCTTTCTATCGACGCGCTGGAGGTGGCGCAGGAGACCGAATGCGACGGCGAGATTCTCGTGGAAATTTGCTATGAGGTGAGCGATCCGTTGGTCGATTCGGTTTTCACGGCGCTGGTGGTTTATGACTCGACGGAGCGCATCCCTGCGACTACGATTCGCGAGACAGTTCCGGGCTATCCATCGCCTAATTTGGGCTGGGTAAGCCCCGGAAGATATTGCTTCTATTGGGACATGGGTGCGGACTATTCGGGGCGCGAGGGATGCGACTTCACGGTGAAAATCGGGGCGCACAACTCGACAGCGAGCATCCTGACGGTCACCGATTCTTTCCACATTCCCGATGCCGAGGGCGTAGCATGGGACGGCGAAGATTTGTGGGTGACGCGAAGCTGGTATGTCTCGCCGGACGATACGCAACGAGTCTATCGCGTTGATCCCGTCACGCACGAGATTTACCCGGATTCCTGCGTAGCGGATGAGCTGTTCGCCGGATACACCGCCGATTGCGTTTGGCACGATGACCATCTCTGGATAATGGGTGGCGGCCTCTCGGCGCAGAGGGCAAAGCTGTTCAAGTTCGACGCTTCGACCTGCACGATTGTAGAT
>DSAF01000039.1 GCA_011388305.1 Candidatus Zixiibacteriota bacterium
AAAGAGGAGCCACACAGCATTCACCTTCTTCTTCAACCATTCGATACTGAGACGCGGCGTATAGAGGGCATTATCGAAGATGCCTCTTTAAGCCATCCCACGCTCCAAGCACTTCAGGAGAGCGAAGAAAAATTCCGTAGCATCGTCGAACGAGCTAACGACGGCATCTGCATTGTGCAGGATTTCGTCATTCAGTATGCCAACCGACAACTCGCTAAAATCATCGGATATTCAGTTGATGAACTGGAGGGCCGGGAGTTCATACCGTTTATCGCGCCGGAAGAACGCGCTAAAGTGACCGACCGATATACAAGACGCATAGCCGGCGAACAAGTTCCCCCGATATACGAGACGCGCCTCTGCCACAAAGACGGCAGGTTCATCGATGTCGAGTTCAACGCGGGGATTTCTCTCTATCGAGGGCGGGCGGCCGATTTTGTCCTCGTTCGGGACATCACCGAAAAAAAGAAATCCAAAGAAGCTCTCGAAAAAGCCCAACGCGAGCTATCGACACTGCTTAGCAATCTTCCGGGGATGGCGTATCGTTGCCGAAACGATAAGAATTGGACAATGGAGTTCGTTAGCGAGGGCTGTCTTCCGCTGACCGGATATGCCAACGATGAGCTTATCGACAATAAGGCATTGTCATATAATGACTTAATTCATCCCGACGACAGAGAATATGTTTGGGAGGGCGTTCAGAGTGCGATAGAGAACAATAGGCCTTTCACTCTCGAATATCGTATAATATCCGCAGATGGCCGCGAGAAATGGGCATGGGAGCAGGGACGCGGAGTTAATGGCGAGAGCGGCGAGATGTTCGTCGAAGGCTTCATTATCGATATTACTGAACGGAAAAAAACCGAGCAAGCCCTCAAAGAGAGCGAGGAAAGATATCGCAACCTTTTCAATAACTCAGCACTCGGAATCTATCGCATAACACCGGATGGCAAAATCCTCATGGCCAATCCGGCGCTACTTAAAATGCTCGGATACTCATCATTTGAAGAACTCGCGAGAGCAAACTTAGAGTCGGACAATCCTTACGCCCCAGATTCCCCACGCGAGAATTTCAAAAGACAACTCGAGCTGACAGGGAAGGTCAATGGCCTCGAATCAGGATGGATTAACAAACAGGGCGCGAAAGTTTTCGTTCGCGAAAATGCCAAAGCCGTCCTCGGCCAAGACGGGAAATTGCTCTATTACGAGGGCACGGTAGAGGACATTACACCGAGCAAACTCGCCGAGAAGCGCAGTAGAGAGTCAGAAGACAAGTATCGCGCACTTTTCGAGCAGGCGACCGAGGCCGTTTTCATCGAAAACTTGGATGGCATTATTCTCGATGTGAACGCCCGTGTGACGGATATTATCGGCTGGAAGCCCGATGAACTGATTGGGGAGCACATCTCGAAGATTGTCCCGAAAGAGGAAGCTCTCGAGCTCAAAGTCCACTTCGAGAACCTCGAGAAGGGCAAGGGTTTCCGCGTCGAATCATATCATTTCCACAAGGATGGAAGGCTCGTTCCGGTGGAGGTCAGCGTCATGCCGATAGTTGTCTCCGGCGAGAGGCTGATTATCGCTTTTGCACGCGACATCACCGAGAAGAGGAAGCTCGAGGCACAACTCCAGCTCGCGCAAAAGCTGGAAGCGCTCGGAAGGCTCGCGGGCGGCATTGCACACGACTTTAACAATATTATCACCGGCTTCTTCGGATACATCGATCTTTTGAAACTCAATATGCCCACTGACGATTTGAACTACACTACAGTAGAGGATCTCGAGAGTGTAGCCGTGAGAGCCGCCTCGCTGACAAAGCAACTGCTGGCGTTCAGCAGAAACCAACTTCTACGCCCAGAGATTTTGGATATCAACGAGGTAATCGGAGATATGGTGTCAATGCTTGGAAGAATTATCGGGGAAAATATCGATTTTAGATTCGAGCCGGGACAAGATTTGCCCCCGATTAAAGTTGACCGAAGTCAGCTCGAACAAATTCTTATGAACCTCGTGATAAACGCCGCCGACGCGATGGCTGACGGCGGATGTTTGACCGTCGAGACATCAATGGTCGATTTCGATAAGGATTACGTCCACGCCCATGCCGACGCATCATTCGGCAAGCACGTTCAACTCGCCGTCTCCGATACAGGATGCGGTATCGAATCCAATAATCTGTCAAAAGTGTTCGAGCCGTTCTTCACCACAAAAGGCGAGGGCGTTGGCACCGGCCTCGGATTGCCTACGGTGTATGGCATAGTTAAGCAGAGCGGCGGATATATCTACGTTTATAGCGAACCCGAGGAGGGGACGACGTTCAAAATCTACTTCCCTGCCGTTATTTTGGGGGATTCCCATGAAGACTCTCCTGCCGAAGACGTCCCATACGACGGCGACGAAACGATTCTCGTCGTTGATGACGACGACGATGTTCGCAAATCGATTATTAAAGCGCTCTCGCACAACGGCTACCGCGTAATCGAAGCATCCAACGGCCGCGAAGCCCTCGAAAAAATTGAAACCCTCAAAGGACCGCTTCATCTCATTATTACGGATATAGTTATGCCGAAACTCGGCGGCAGAGACCTCGTCGAGATAATCCGCGATATATACCCCAACGTGAAAATAATCTACATATCGGGATACACCGACAAGACGGTCATGGAGCCGGAGATAGAGAGCGCACCGGGAGAATTCTTCGCGAAGCCCTTCTCGGCGGAGTCTTTGGCCAAAAAAGTGCGCGAAATACTGGACAAAGTGTCTGATTAAAATACGCATAATATTATTACTTATTGAATGCGTATATATTACTGACTATATCGACAATATTTATCGCCAGCGACAATGCCAAGGGACTATGGCTTGCTCACCCTTCCCAATCGCACCTCTCCCCTTTCGAGCACCGCATAAGTGAACTGCTCAAAAAAATCCCCGAGATTGACATAAGTAATGTTTTTCATAGGCACAATTTTCGCAGGTTCATGAGTATGTCCCACAATCACAAAGTCAATTCTGTCTCGCGCCATGCCTTGGGCGACATCGAGATACTCCGCCTCGAACTTGAGATTGCGGTTCTTCGTATAGATGCGGCTCCCATCCGAAACTGAACGGGCAAGTTTTTCCCCAATCGAGCGCGGGAGAAGTTTATAGAGGAAGATATTTGGTGGAAATCGAAGTATCGGCTTCAGCAAGCTTCTGTATCCCCAATCGGAGGGCGCGAGGCCGTCGCCGTGCCCTGCGTATATCATCTTGCCGTCGATTTCCCCGATGAAAGGTTTTTTATGAACAAGGCAACCTGTTAATTGTGTAATTTTTTTCCCCACCCAATAATCGTGATTGCCACCGATAAGATGCAAGCCTACCCCGTGCTCAACGGCGCTTTTAAGAATAGCGAGCGCCTCATCGTATCCTGTTGGAATTCCTGTGAAGAACTCGAACCAAAAATCAAAAAGGTCGCCGAGAATGAAGCAATCGCCACCGCGAGCGGCAATTTCATCGAATAAATCGCCCATCCGCCGGAGCCGATCGTCATCGTCTCCCACACCGAGATGCGCATCCGAAAAAAAATATGTCGGCTTTCCACTTGAACTCATGCTACAATAAATATATAATTTGTCGATTTGTGCAAGCTCATTTTTTCGAAATGTTAGAAAATGCGAATAAGAATTAAAGCATTCGGTTGCAAGTTAAATCAATGCGAAGCCGGCGCAATCGAGCGGAAACTCATATCGATTGGGCACGAGGTCGTCACGTGCGCCCCGTTCGATGTTGTCATCGTCTGTGGTTGCACTGTCACTTCCCGCGCGGATTTCAAAGCTCGGCAGTTTCTCCGCCGAATGCGCCGCGAATATGGAGTCGAGCGCCTGATTCTCTCCGGCTGTAGCGCTGTCAACATCGGGGAGGAATTGGCATGTGAGCTTTATGTTGAAAAAACGTTTACGCGAAACGATTCCGATGCAATCGCGAAATATCTTGGCCATGGCGTCGGAACTTCGCAATCTCGTGAAACTTTCGCAGGCAGAGTCCGAGGCTTCGTTAAAATTCAGGATGGATGCAATCAGTTCTGCTCTTACTGCATCGTCCCTCTTGTCAGGGGCAGAGAGAGAAGCGAGGAACCTTCGAAAATTGTCAAGCGAGTCGCAGAGCTACATTCAGCGGGTGTTCACGAGGCGGTGCTTACGGGCGTTCACGATGGGCGCTACTTCCGAGATGGCCTCGATTTGTCTGGCCTTTGTCGCAAAATCCTCGACGAAACGGACATCTTCCGAATAAGATTGAGTAGCATTGAACCTACGGAGATTACAGATGATTTGATTGATCTTTTGGCTGAATCTTCCCGAGTAGCATCGCACCTGCACGTCCCACTCCAGTCTGGTAGCGACGCTGTTTTAGAACGAATGCGAAGGCCATACAAGAGTGCATTTTACCGCTCCGCCATTGAAAGACTTCATACCAATGTGAATAATATCGGCATTGGCGCGGATGTTATAGTAGGTTTTCCGGGCGAAACGGACGACGATTTCCAGCGCACTTACGATCTCATCGAATCCCTGCCGTTGAGCTATTTGCACGTGTTCCGCTACTCTCGCAGAGAAGGCACCGACGCCGCAGACTTTCTCGATCAAGTTCGAGAAGAAATCAAACGAGAGCGCATGGAGCGTCTCATCGGACTTCGCGATAGAAAGAAACAGGAATTCGCCGAAACACAGATGGGAGTTGCGCAAACAGTAATTGTGGAGCGAGTTTCGGTCGATAACATTGCTTCAGGATGGAGCGACAACTATATGAGAGCATTTTTTGTATCTGACTATATTTCAGTGAATAACATTGTATTACTTAATCCTATTTCTTATAACAAAGGTATAATCAATTGCGAGATAAAAGATTTAATATTATAACTTACGGCTGTCAGATGAATGAATACGACTCGTCAGCTGTCTCGAACATGCTCGAAAATGTCGGTTGGCGGGCATCTACCATTGAGGATGCCGATTTAGTCATTGTGAATACCTGTGCCGTCCGCCAAAACGCCGAGGATCGGGCGATCGGCAGGCTTCTTACAATTGCGGGAACCTACCCGGAAAAAACAGTCGGCATAATCGGTTGTGTCGCAAAAGATAAGGGCGAAGAACTTCTCGCCAAGTATAAGCGAATTTCATTCGCAGTCGGGCCGGGCGAGATCGACAGAATCGTTGAAATTGCCGAAGGAGTTTCAACAACGGGAAATCTTTTAAGTGACGACAGGATAGACGGTTGCGGTCTTCGAGCGACTGTTAAAGAAGGCGATGTTAAGGCGTTCGTTGCTATCTCACGCGGATGTGAGAATTATTGTAGTTATTGCATCGTCCCCTATGTTCGAGGTCACTTTCGTTCTCGTCCAGTCCAAGATATCTTGGATGAGATTAAACATGATATTTCTTTGGGTATCAAAGAGATAACTTTGCTTGGCCAAAATGTCAACAGCTATTTTGACGAAAGAACGAATACCAATTTTGCCGATTTATTGTATCAAATTCACAAACTTGAGGATGTCAAGCGTATTCGCTTCGTGACAAATCATCCTAAAGATATGTCTGATAAGATAATAGA
>DSAF01000182.1 GCA_011388305.1 Candidatus Zixiibacteriota bacterium
GACGATGGGTTCGCGGGATATCTTGTTTATAGAAATGACAACCTCGGTTTCGCCGGAATGACCGAGGAACAACTCGCGGGTCTTTCTCCTATGCTCGTCACCGACGTCAATGCAACGATGGTCGGACTGGCATCTTCGATTAAGCACTTCTTCGCCGTTCGCGCAATCAAAGTTGAGGGCGATGACACGACTTTGAGTTCGCTCTCGAATGCTGTTGACACATCGCCTACGATTTGGTTCTCAGACACGATTTGGGAGGTCGAAGGTGGAGCAGAGGCTCTATCTGCAATTGATTTCAGAAATCAGCGCGTTCTTCCGATGACTGGGGCGAATCTAACTTTTATCGACATCTATCTCGGCGTTGATGAGTCGAATGATCTCGCTCTTAAATCGCCGAGGTTATTCCCCGGGTGGGCAGAGGGAGGCCGTGAGACGTATATCAAACTTCTCGGTGTTCCCGAGGAGGGCAAAGGCCTTGCCACATACAACACCCCCGGAACTGTCGGGACAACGGAGATGGTTATTCTTGGTCAACCCCAGAGGATTTATGCGATCAAAGCCGGCAGTAATTACGGCAAATTGTATTTAGTGAGTTTCGTAGGTGGAGCACCACCTACACGCGGAATTTACTTCGAAGCGGCATTCCAAGATGTGGAAGATTACGCCCGCTTCTAATATCCAAATGAACTGATCTAAGAAGGCGACCATGAGGTCGCCTTTTTTTGTCCGCGACGAGGGGGCGTCGGCCCTGCCTGCGATTTTACAAATCGCAGGCAGGAGTGAAGTAGTCGGTGGAAAGACTATGTGTTGAGTGGCAATCGCACCCCGACTACTTCACTGCGCGTCCACGCGCGCCGACGCCCCCGGGCGCTGAATAGCGGGATTTCCGCCGCACTCGCCAGGCCGCCCCCTCCCGCGCTGGCACGGGGGTTGCGGAGCAACCCGCGCGCCAGCGCCCCATCCCTACGGCATAAAAAAAGCCCGCCAAAAGGCGGGCTTTTGATTTAGTGGTGTCGTTTGTTCTTAGCGAACGAGCACCATTCTGCCACCGGCTTTGAACTGGCCGGCAGTCATGCGATAGAAGTAAACACCGCTGGCCGCTTCGCGACCGGAGTCGTCGGTGCCTTGCCAAATAACGCGATGGGTTCCGGCGCTGAAGTCATCATCGGCGACAGTGCTAATCTTGCGTCCCATCATGTCGAACACCTCGATGGTCACGTTGACATCGCGAGGGATGTCGAAGGTGATGCCACACGCGGCGTTAAACGGGTTAGGCGCGGCGCCTCTGAGAGCGAAATCGTTCGGGATTTCGACTCTCTGTTTGGCGACATAGACACCCGGGTTAAGAATCGCGCTACCCTCGCGGGTAATCTCAATCTCAACACCCATTCCCTCGAGCACGAGGCCTTCGGGGGCGTCGCCGCTCCAGGTCACCTCGACGGGCGATTTGGAGTTGACGATAATCGTCCAGCCGTCGGTGTCGCGGATGTCTTTGATGAGTCTGCCATACATGGTTCCCTCGACGAAGACATCGAACGTAGCGCCCGGGAGAGCAGGCGGAATCGGAATATCGAGTCCGCGATCATACTCGACCGAGGCATCGGGATGTCCGCCGATAGTAATCTCGCGCACTGCCTCGCCGGCAAACGTAAGTGTAGTAGTCCACTCCGGCTCGTCGGTGAAGGTCGGTATAGCTTTCGGCGCGCCGCCGTAGCTCACCGCAACACGGAGATCCGCAGTCAAGAACGGCGCGGGCGGATTGACGAGATTCCAATAGCCGTATCCGGCGACGATGACATCGGAGAAGTCATACATTCCGGTGGCCGGATCGAGATAGTAAAGGATCGGCTCGCAACTTCCGTCCGGTGTGTCGTCCGGGTCGAGGAAGGATACGCCGCCGAAATCATAGACACTACCGATTGTCGCCCAGCCCTTGCGGAGCGTCCTCGTGTATTCCATGAGCGGGGCGCCCTGAACTGTGAAGTTAACTGGGGCATCGCCAGTGTAAAGCACCATGTAAGCATGTCCCGGACGAACGATCTCCGGGTTCACATACGGCGGTGTGCCACCGGTATATTCCCAAACATCGGCAGGATTGACCATCGGGAAGACTGCCGCGATTGCCGGATTATCAGGGACAACCGGCACGGAGATGAGGTTCCAACCTCTGGTGAGGGTCAAGACTCTGCGCGTGACATTGATTGCGATGCCCTCGCCGGGGCCGAAGCAATACTCATCGGTTCCACGCATGTCAATCTCGCCGTTGATGACGAAACTGCCGAGTGCGGGGAGGTCAGCCGGATTCCAGCGGATGCAACCGGACTGAGAACCGGTGTAGAGTATCCAACTCCACGAGTCCGCATCGAGGCCGCGATAATCCTGCTTGAGCGCCGTGCCCGCTCCCGGCGTAAGGAACGCCAGCGGGGTGACTGTCGGAGGAGGAGGCGGAAGAAGCTCATCGACTCCCTCATCATATTCCGCAGTGGCGCCGAAATATGCTCCGAAGGCATAAAGATCAACCATCGTTGTCTCATCCAACCAGAACTCGACATCGACTTTCCAGCCCGGGTTCACGAAGAACTCATACTGGAATCCATCGAGGAAGTTCGGGTCGGGGCAGGCGTAATCCGGAGCATCGGCTGTGTTAATGAGAGCGACAACGCGATAGACCTCATGGTCGAATGCGATGCCCGCAACCGCTAAGTCAAGCCAGAGCTGTCCCAGTTCCTCGTGCCATGTAAAAACACCCGGGAAAGTAGCCTCGTCAACTATGTAAGTCTCGAAGGTCTCCTCATCGGTGTAAACGTCGATGATGAACTGAGTGTGCTCAGGATCTAAACCGGCGATATCGTCCGTGCCAATCTTGAGGAAATCCGGCTCGACAATAGCCATGCCGCCGTCCTCAGGCTCGGTCCAGATAATTGCCGGCGAAGTGTAATCGGTGTAGAAACCGCCGCTAAGAGGAGTTTCATCATCGATATTGCCCGCAATGTCGCCCAGACGGGTCAATGACCATGTGACGAGACCCTCTGGATAGTTTGCGGTAGGCGTATAAGTAAGGTAAGTGCCATCCCAAGTGAGCCTCGGGTCGCCCCAATAGATTATGATATGATTGACGGTCATCCTAAAGAGCGTCGGATCTACGCCGAAGTCGTCAGTCACCTCAATGATAATCGGCTGTCTCGGGCAGGCCGAAACAGTCATCGGCAACGGCTCGACTATCTCTGCGACGGGAACGCGATTATCAACCGTGAAACTCCAGCAATATGGCAATTCGGTCGAAGGATTGCCTAAGAAGCCGCAACGATGTTGCGGAGCATCATAGGTAGTGGTCAAGCAGAGTTCAACGGTAGCGCCATGAGCATAGTAGAAGCCTTCAGGCTCCGTGTCGATGATGATTCTGCCTCCGCCCGGAATAACTTCCCAATGAACACTTGGGTCAATCGCCGGAGTGAAGTTTATCCCACGAAGCTGAACCGTCGTGGCGTATGGGTCAACCAGTCCGCAACCCTCGTCGAGGATGTCGATTGAGAAAACTGGATACGGGCCGCCGGTAATGCCGCCGTCCGGAGGATTAGACGGGCCGACAATCGGGCCTGTCCAGTCGATCCAGAAGCGCCAGCTGAACGGGCCGCCCCACATCGGGTTGGCACCCCAGTCTGCGGCTTCCAGAACACGGCAGTTAATCTCCTGTCCGTCGCGCAACTCAATAAGGCTCGGCGGAACAAGCGCCATGTCGAGGATGAACCTCGAGGGCAAAGTCGGATCCTGATAGAACGGGAAGTCGTGCGTGGTGTCAGTAACGACAACGCCACCGATAACTGCAACAGTTTCGATTGTTACAATCTCGAACTCCGTATGAAAAACGACACCCTCGACCTCAAACAGCACCGAAGACGGGTTGATGCCGTCCGGATCGATTAGCTCGAAGCTAATATACGGAGCCTGACAATTAGTGAACTCGTTATTGCCCGGAATCGGATTATCGGCCATCGGGCCGTTAGCAACGAAGAAGTTCCAAGTCAGAGGACCGTGCGACATTGGATTCTGGTCGCAGAATTCTATAGAGTCACTAACGCCCCAGACTGTAATCGTAACTGTGTCGCCCTGTTCCCAAGCAACTCCGGCTACATTGGGATGGTAGGTCATGGTTAGACCGTCCCAAGTAATCGCCGGCTCGAATACATAGGTCCAGAATTCGTATTCAATATACTGGCCGCCAGAGGTCTGGATAACGAAGTGTATCGTCGAGGGATCGACAGAACCCAACGCATCGGTCATGTCCCAACTAACAGGCTCTTCAAGATCCATTGTGACATAGCCCGGAGTGGGAACCGGGTTCGAAACCGCAGGACCGGTGCCGTCGTAACGAAGCTTCCATTCCGTCCATGCGTAAGGCTCGAAATGCCATCCCGTCGAGGGATTGCCGTAGATGTCTTCGACATAGGGCGGGTGAATCAAGTAATCAACGCCCTCATACCAATATGGGTTCGGCGTGAAAGTGAACTGCGCACCGGTAACAAAGATTGTAGTATCAACTGTGACAGAGTCGATGTCCTCATAGACTTCATAGAAATCGACAGTATCGACCGATAAACGATAGTTTCCCCAGTTATATCTGGTCGAGTTGATTTCGAAATAGAAAGTAGCTAAATCCAGACCGCTCTCATCCGTGATGAGCCAAGTAAGCTCGAGATCCGAGCATCCTGTCCAGATCATATCGCGAACTACCGGGATAGGGTCGATAGGACGACAACGCGGGCCTTTAGCATCAACGATGAAAACGAACTCTTCGCCGGGAGCGGCCACATTCGGAGCGCCATAATGAGGAAGGTCGTGCGCTGTGATGAATTGAACAGCGACCTCGTCGATTTCATTCCAAGGCGCGCCGGCCTCTTCGGGATCATACTCGAAAAGAAATCCGCCGTCAACTTCCGTGAGCGTCACACCCAAGGAAGCCTCGGTGTAATGGACACCCTTGATAGAAACGACTATCGAAGAAGCATCGATAGTTCCGAAATCGTCGAGAATCGTCAGCGAAATCGGCTCGAAAACATTGGTCGTGACGATAGGCTCATCCTCGCCGACCTCGCCGGGAGTGCGGTCGCTCATATACGGAGCAGAGAGATCGACCATGAAATGAGTCTCCAAAGGCGTCCCGACAATCGGATCGCCTTCAGTGTCGAGTGCTCCGAGGATGAGCGTGTGATCGCCCTCCGTCCAGGGAGCGGGAAGGTCGAAGGTCAGGCTTACCGGCGTCCAAATGAGGCCTTCACCGATTGTGTAGTCGTCACCGTCAACATTCAGCACGACTGTGGCCTGATCGACTTCGCTCGGCGTGCTGAAAACATAAGAGACTACCTGGTTTTCAACGGACGTGGTAAGCCCGTTGAGGGGTTGGGTAATCGCGACTCCCTGCGCCATCAAAGCCCCAGCGCATAAGAGCACCATTAAGAATACTGTTGTAGCGTGCTTACGCATCGCATACCCTCCATTCATTTTTGGGTTTGTTAATTACTGTTAAACAC
>DSAF01000026.1 GCA_011388305.1 Candidatus Zixiibacteriota bacterium
GCGAAGCGGAGACCCTCGTCCATGGCGATGGGGCTGATAAGTTCACAGTCCATCGTCACATTGTCGCCGGGCATTACCATCTCGACACCCTCGGGGAGCTTAATCTCGCCGGTAACGTCCGTAGTTCTGAAATAGAACTGGGGGCGATAGCCGGAAAAGAACGGCTTGCTCCTGCCGCCTTCTTGCGTCTTGAGAACATAGACCTCGGCTTTGAACTTCGTATGCGGGGTGATAGTTCCCGGAGCGGCGAGAACCATACCGCGCTCGAGAGAGTCTTTGTCAACTCCGCGAAGAAGCACACCGACGTTGTCGCCGGCCTCGGAGTAATCGAGAATCTTGCGGAACATCTCGAGGCTCGTGGCCACAGTCTTCCGCGTAGGCTTAATGCCCACAATCTCGATTTCCTTGCCCGGTTCGATTCTGCCGCGCTCGACTCTGCCGGTGCCGACCGTTCCCCTGCCGGTAATCGAGAATACATCCTCGATGGGCATAAGGAAGGGCTTGTCTTTGTCGCGGACTGGGTCGGGGATGTAGCTATCGGCCGCATCCATAAGCTCGAGAATCGGCGCGAATGCGGGATCATCGATGGGTTTATCCTCCATCATACCAGCGTTCATCGCCTCGAGCGCGCTTCCGCGAATAACCGGAATGTCGTCGCCGGGGAAGTTGTTCTTCGAGAGAAGATCGCGAATTTCAAGCTCAACGAGATCGAGTAGCTCCGGGTCGTCAACCATGTCGCACTTGTTCATGAATACGACCATGGCAGGGACGTTCACCTGCCGTGCGAGAAGCACGTGCTCGGCGGTCTGCGGCATGGGGCCGTCGGCGGCGGAAACGACGAGAATCGCGCCGTCCATCTGCGCCGCGCCGGTAATCATGTTCTTGATGTAGTCCGCGTGCCCTGGGCAGTCGATGTGAGCATAGTGCCGGTTCTCGGTCTGATACTCGACATGCGCGGTGTTGATCGTTATACCGCGGGCCTTCTCTTCGGGGGCGTTGTCGATATCATCGAATTTCTCGATCTTCGAAAAGCCCTTACGGCTGAGCACCATCGTGATTGCGGCGGTCAGCGTTGTTTTGCCGTGGTCAATATGGCCAATAGTGCCGATATTGATGTGTGGCTTCGTTCGTTCGAAATGTTCCTTTGCCATTTATCATCTCCTCCTTTGAGAGATACTTAAACGATTGTTGTCAAACTACTTACTTAAAAAATCTACAAAAAAGTCCGCCAGCCATCCGATTACCGACCTCCCGAAAAATCCTCTCCTTATAATATCGGGCGGCGCGTTTTTAGTGGAATCGAAAACCATCTGCAAGTTCTTCTCCGCGAAGATTTCTCTGGCCTTCTTCTCCCACACCTCATCGAATGCGACGAGCGCGGTGAGGTCACCGGCATCGAGCCAAATTCCGCAACCCCAGAGGCATCGGTCGATGATTATCCCCGAGTCATAGCCATAGACGCTACGGTTGAGGATTCTCCCGCACGAAGGGCACTCCAGCTCGTCATTAAGCTCGGTCTTCGGGATTTGCGTCCTTCGCCACTCCCGCGCGGTCTCTATCGCCTCCTGCGGGATTTGCTTCTCGCGCTTATCCAAAATATCTAAAAGAACGGTGCCCGTGACCCAATATCCGCGGCAATCGCCGCAATGGGACACGGGAAAGCCCTCGTAATCCGCCTGCACAAGGTTTCCGCTACAACGAGGACATCGCATATCACTCCAAAAACAGCCCACGACCAGATTTGAACTGGTGACCTCATCCTTACCAAGGAGGTGCTCTACCGCCTGAGCTACGTGGGCGAATATGCTCAAAAAAGCGGGAAACGGGGTTCGAACCCGCGACATTCAGCTTGGAAGGCTGACGCTCTAGCCAGCTGAGCTATTCCCGCTAATCAAAACGGTGCGCTCGCCTCCGCGGAAAAGTTGGTGGGGGGAGGATTTGAACCTCCGAAGGCGTTGCCGACAGATTTACAGTCTGTTCCCTTTGACCACTCGGGAACCCCACCAAAAAGTATAAAATGTCAACAGCCGACGGGGGGAATCGAACCCCCAACCTGCGGTTTACAAGACCGCTGCTCTACCCTTGAGCTACATCGGCGAAAACCGCCGGCCACAGTTTCGCAAAATAAATGCATATCACCCTCGAATGTCAAGGTATATTTTTATTTTTTTCAAAAAAGAGATAATCCTTCCCAAACGATGTCTTGACATTCGCGCCATTGCATTTATATTACTGCGTTAAATTTGCTTAGAAAATGGAAAGTATGAAAGACAGATTCTACATTAGAAACGCAAAAGACCACGCCGATGAGCGCGTCACTGTCCGCGGATGGCTATATAACAAACGCGGCCACGGCAAAGTCCGCTTCGTCGAAGTGCGCGACGGCACCGGCCTTATGCAGTGCGTGCTCGTCAAGGGGGAAGCGAACGACTCCGCATTCGAGGCATTCGATGAGCTTACGCAGGAATCATCAATCGCGATTACCGGCACATTGCGCGAGGAGCCGCGAGCCGTCGGCGGCTATGAGATGGGCGTGGACGAGCTTGAAATTCTGCAAATCGCCGAGCCATACCCGATTCAGCCCAAAGAGCACGGCCCGGAGTTCCTCCTCGATAACCGCCACCTCTGGCTCAGAAGCTCCAAGCAATGGGCGATTATCCGCGTCCGTAGCGCCCTCGTGCTCGCGATTCGCAAATACCTCGACGGCCAGGGCTTCGTGCTCATTGACACGCCAATTCTCACCGGCTCCATAGGCGAGGAGGGGCAAACGCTTTTCGAGACGAAATACTTCGACCTCGGCAAAGCATACCTCGCCCAGACCGGACAGCTATACCTCGAGGCCGCGATGTTCGCCCACAATCTCGTCTATGATTTCGGGCCGACATTCCGCGCAGAGAAGTCCAAAACGCGGCGCCACCTTACAGAGTTCTGGATGGTCGATGTCGAAGAAGCCTTCTATGACAGCGATGACAACATGAACCTTCAAGAGGAATTCGTCCGTGCCATAGTCGAGATGACCGTCGAGGCCTGCCCGCGCGAGCTTGAAATCCTCGAACGCGACACGAACATCCTTCTCAATTCGGCGCGCAAGCCATTCGCGAGGATTTCCTACGACGACGCCATAGAACTTCTCCGCGAGAAGGGCGAGGACATCGAGTGGGGCAGAGACATAGGCGGCGCCGCGGAGACTATCATCTCCGAGCACTTCGACTCGCCGGTCTTCATCTATGACTACCCGAAGAAAATCAAAGCCTTCTATATGAAGCAACACCCCGAACGCCCCGAGCTTGTCAAATGCTCCGACCTCATCGCGCCGGAGGGCGTTGGCGAGATTATCGGCGGAAGCCAGCGCGAAGAGGACATCGAAGTCCTGCGCGCAAGAATCCGCGAGGAGGGCTTGCCGGAGGAGGCATACGGCTGGTATCTCGACCTCCGAAAGTTCGGCTCCGTGCCTCATTCGGGGTTCGGCCTCGGCATAGAGCGGACTGTAGCGTGGATTTGCGGCATCTCGCATGTCCGCGAAGCGATTCCGTTCCCAAGAATGATATATCGATTGAACCCATAATTAGGAGAAAAATGAAACTGACAAGAATTCTGTTAGTCGGCATGATTGCGCTCGCCGTCTTACTCTCAGCCTGTGCAAAAGATGAGAATCAAGATGCAACGCCCGAGGAAACTATGGCTATGCCCGGAACCGGAACGCAAATTCCGACTATCACTAACACAAAGATAGACGAGTTTATAAAAAACTATCCGGTAGTCTTCGAAAAGGTGAACGCCCGTATGGCAGACCTCCAGAAGATGCAGGACGAGAATCCCGCCATCAGCGCGCTGGGCACACAAGCCATGGAAGAAGTATATGGCGAACTCGCCGCCATTGGCATCGACATGGATGAATTCAACATGCTCTACCAGAAGATAATGTATGCGACTTCTTTCATCGCACAGAAAGCAAGATTGGAGAGCATTTCGGACGAAGAGATCGATGAGAGAATCGCCCAGTTCAGAATGCTTCTGAACGACCCGGACGCCCCCCAAGAGCAGAAGATGCAAATTCAGCAAGCCATCGCCGAACTCGAGGCCGCCAAACAACAAAGAACATCGACCCCCAGCGGCCTTACAGAGGCCGAAGTCGGTGTAATTGAGGCGCGTTTCGAGGAGATTCAGACTTTCCTCATGGAGCAAGTCGAAAAGGCGAGGCAGGCCGAGGCGCAACTTCAGGGTTAGTCCCTCGTCGAAATGGAAATTGCCCGCTTCGACTCAATCGTCTTAAAACGCTTGAAATTCGGCGACACCAGCCTTATCGCGACGCTATTGACTCGCGAGCGGGGCAAGATGAGCGTTATTGCGAAGGGCGCCCGTTCTCCCAAATCCAACAGGGGATTGGCCAGCGCCCTCGAACCCCTAAATCGCATCGAAGCAACGGTTTATGCAAAACCAACGCGGACAATGCAGGTCATCTCATCGGCGGAGATTCTCGATGACTTTCACGCAATAAAAAGCGATTTCGACAGAATCACCGCCGCCACGCTCTTCGCTAAGCACATAGAGCGCATGACTTTCGAGGAAGACGCCTGCGCCCGCACGTGGGACGCACTATTGACATCGCTCACCCTCCTCGCCTCCTGCGAGCTGGACGAAGTTCCATCGCTCAGACTTCGCTTCCGCGCGGAGATTCTCTCGGCGGGCGGCCTTGCGCCGATAGTCGAATCCTGCTCGCTTTGCGGCGACATCCTCGGCGGCGGCGCGAAATTCTCCGCAAAAGGCGGCGGGATAAGGTGCGAAAAGTGCGGCGGCTCCGGCATCACACTCGATGAGACGGACATCGCCCTTCTCAAAGCACTTTTCGCTAACGCTCCGCACGACGGCGTTTTGCGAATACCGGAGGGCAAGCTCAAGAAGATAGAGGCGATTATCGAGCACCACGAACGGTTCCACTACGATTGAGCTTTTCGGAGAAATACACAGCTGAGGCGATTTATCGCTTGACAAAAGGAATCGAATATATAAGATAGGCACTCGATAGTTTTGGAATGAGCATCGTTCTTTACATACTGCTGGGCTTGGTCGCGATTTGCGCTATCATGACAATTGTCATTCTCACAACGCCGATTTCTTTGAGAGTGGAGGTCAGCGCAAGGAGTTATCTTATTGCCATTCAATGCCTTGGCTATCGCAAGGAGTTCGCAAACGGGCGCACAAGCTCGCGCTTTTTGTTTTACAAATTCAAGCCGAAGCCCGACAAGCCCGACAAATCAAAAAAACGCGACAAGCCCGAGGAAACCGCCCGCAAACCCGCCAAGAAAAAAGAAGCGCGCGATGTCGGCCTTTCGTTTTGGATAGAGCGGCGCGATGTCTTCATCGAGGTGCTGATAGTTGTGATGAAGTTCGTCCGCGAAGTCATAACCAGCTTCACTTTGCGGGTTCACAAGGCGAAGCTTCTCATCGGCGACGGCGATCCGGCGCTCACCGGCTCTGTGCTCGGCTGGGCCACGGCACTCAAGGCGTCCTGGGGCGC
>DSAF01000168.1 GCA_011388305.1 Candidatus Zixiibacteriota bacterium
AAGTGCCCGCGCGTGGCCCGGCGAGAGTTTGCCCTCGCCGATAAGCGCCTGCACATCCGCCGGAAGGTTCAAAAGGCGCAGGGTATTCGCCACGACGGGGCGCGATTTGCCCACCTTCTCGGCGATTTGTTCCTGCGTGAGGTCGAACTCATCTACGAGGCGTTTGTATGCGATTGCCTCTTCCATGGCGTTCAAATCCTCGCGCTGGAGGTTCTCCACGAGGCTGAAGAAGAGCAGGATTTCCGGGTCGCTCTGCGGAAGGACGATTGCGGGGATGCGCTTTAAGCCCGCGATTTTCGCGGCGCGGAAACGCCGCTCGCCCGCGACAATCTCATAGCCGGATTCCGTCCGGTGGAGCAGAATCGGCTGGATGACGCCCTGTGCGCGAATCGAGTCGGCAAGAGAATTCAGCGCATCCTCGTCGAACATCTTGCGCGGCTGGTCGGGGTTGGCGTGAATATTATCGAGCGGGATGCTGAGGACTTCCTCGCCCGACAGCATCTCCGACACCGACCCCGGAAGCAGAGCTTCGAGGCCTCTTCCCAATGCTTTTCGCTTACCCATTGATTATCTCCCGCGCGAGGGAGAGATAGCTCCTCGCGCCCGTGCAGTTCACATCGTATAGAATTATCGGCTTGCCGAAACTCGGCGCCTCGGAGAGCCGGACATTGCGGCTGATTATCGTCTTGAAAACCTTGTCGCCAAAATAGTCGCGCGCCTCGTCGCAGACCTGTTTCGAGAGGTTAAGGCGCTGGTCGAACATCGTCATGAGAACGCCCTCGACAGCAAGCTCGGGGTTGAGTTCTTTCTGCACGAGCCGGAGCGTGGTGAGAAGTTGCCCCAACCCCTCCAGTGCGTAATACTCGCATTGAATCGGGATGAGGACGCTATCGGCGGCGGTGAGTGCATTGAGTGTGAGAAGCCCCAGCGACGGCGGGCAGTCGATGATGATGTATTTGTAATCGTCGCGAATAGGCTCGAGCGCCTCGCGGAGGCAGTATTCCCTGCGCGGGTTGTCCACCAGCTCGACCTGAGCGCCCACGAGGCGTATATGGCTGGGGATGAGCGACAGGTGCTGGAGATGTTCGAAGCGCTGAATTGCCTTCTCGGCGGGGATAAGCCCGAGCAAAACCTCATACACCGACGCGACGTTCTCGCCTACGCGCACCGCGAAGCCGCTACTGGCGTTTGCCTGCGGGTCGATATCGAGGAGCAGGGTCTCCTTCTCGGCGGCGGCGAGCGATGCAGAGAGGTTCACGGAGGTCGTAGTTTTGCCGACTCCGCCTTTTTGATTGGCTATTGCAATAATTTTTCCCAATTGTCCCCTTTTCACAAGAAACATTGATAACTCTTTAATTTATCGACTTGCGCCCGCAAAATCAAGCAGAATTTCGCCCGCGTTTGTTCCGCCGAGGAGAAAATTAGTGCTCCTGAAACTTCGAGAGAACGGAGCGCACATGCGCGCATGAAAAATCGCACGAAATAACGCCTCCAAGTTCTACGCGGCAAATAAAAACTTGATTTGATATGGACATTCACTATAATCTATACGAAAGTGAGGTTATTATGAATAGAGTGCGCCAATTTCTGCTTATTGCCCTGCTTGCGGCCATTGTTTCCGGCTCCGCGAGCGGCGTGATTCGGAGCATCTTCATCTGGGATGCCGCCGCGCCCGGGGCTACATTCCAGCACCCCGACTCAACTTCGACATCTCTCGTTCGCCCTCGCGATGGCTGGATTCAAGCGTTGGAGGCCATTCAGGCCGACACGGATGGCGCGATATACGGCATGCGCGACACGATTATGTTCGAATACGGCACGGACTGGCCCACCGACTTGAACCCGTTCAGCATTATTATCATCTCGATGGGGTGGATCGACGGCTCCGGCCCGGACGACATCGACGCGGCCAAACAAGCGCAGATTATCGCGCACCTTGATGCCACCGACCGCACGCCCGCAGGACAAACTGCCGTCATTTTGGAGGGCAACGACTTCGCGAAACTCTACTGCGACACCTCCGCGTCGCACTACACATACGCCGGCACCTTCGCCGATTACACGGGCGCATTGCTTCTTATTGACGACGGCGGCCCGCCGGATGTTCTCTCCGGCGAGGACAGCTCGCTGGCGCAGGGAATGAGTTTCGGCTATCGCGCGCCCAGCCCCGCCGCGACGAGCCTTGATGACATCATCATCAACGATGCCGTGTGGGACGGCCATCACCTTCGCTACCTGTTCAACGCATCGTCGAAATCCCCCGCGCGAGGGATTCAACGCCGAAGCTACTCTCCCGGCGCGGTCATCACTTTGCCGTTCCAGTTCGGGAACATCCCTCGCGGCGGCAACACGAAAGAGCAACTTCTCGCGAGGATGCTGGATTTCTCCATCATGCCGCTCGCGGAGATTACCACCGCCCTCCATGCCGGCGACACCCTTTTCTCGGACTCGCTTTTCACGCTGAATTTCACCACATATAACATCCGCGCGGTGAAAGAAGCAATCATCGACTACTCCACCGACGGCGGGACGAGCTGGCACATTCTCAATAGCGTGCCAAATCCATCGCCGGAGGAGGACTTCGAGTTTTATCTTCCGCGCAACCCGGGTGCGGAATGCTACATCCGCGTGACGGTGCACGACTCGGTTTTCAACTCGACTTCGGACACATCCGCGCCGTTTGTGCTGGTGAATCCGGCGAATATCGACGAGACGCCGCCTCTGCCCGAGACGGCCTCGATTCACGCATATCCCAACCCGTTCAACGCGGCGGTTCTTCTGGATGTCTCCGCGCAGTTCGGCTCGGAGGTCGAGATTTACGACATCTATGGCGCGCTTGTCGATGTCATCCCGTTCAACGCGCCGCACAGCACCGTTCTTTGGGATGCCCACGGCCGCCCTGCGGGGATATATCTGGCGAAAGTCTCGGGCACGTCCGCACGGGCTAAGTTGTTATTGATTAAGTAGTTCCCTGCAATGTGAAATTAAACGAGGGCGACGGTTGCGTCGCCCTTTTGTTTTTTTGAGGAATCTCGCATGAGATAGCCGCAATGGGAATTATTACTTGAAGTTATACCCGAACGAGAAATTTATTTGCTGAAGGCGCTCGGTGTTCGTTCCCCAGTAAAGCTCAATCGGGCCTAAAGGCGTGGCGATTCCCCATCCGGCGCCCCATCCCCAGATGAGGTCTTCCAAACCGAGCTTGGCGTCCTTGTCCCAAGTCCTCCCTGTGACGATGCCTGTGTAAATATATACGGGATCCATCGGGTTGGCTCTCAAGTTGAACCCGAACTTGAAGAAGGAATGTCCCCTCCGCTCGTCGCCGCGAAGCCCCCAAAACGGTATCTCGTGCCCAAGCTCGAATCGTTCGAAATGCGGCGGGCCGCCGGACATGTATCCGCCCATAATGTAGGGGTGGAAAGTCAGCGGTTCCGTCCAAGTCCAGTAGCTCTGGAGGCTCGCGTATGCCTTCGTGAACGAGAACTCGCCGCCGAGGATGTCTTGGCTCATCGTGAAATAGCTCTCGTGGTATTTGCCGTAACGCGGGAACTGCCGCTTGTCGAAAGTGTCCACGATGGAGCGAAACGTGAGGCGGTTCATGGGATATTCTTTCATGTTTCGACTATCCGGGCCGTAAACGACATACTCCGAGCCGACTTCGGCGAACACTGTCCCGAAACGGCGAATCTGTTGACCGAGCGAGATGCGCAGGCCGTAGGTGTTAATCGTGAGCTTCTCGGCTATCGTGTCGCTATCCCAAATATCGTATTTTTCTCCCGTAGCGAACGCTTTGAAATTGCTCGCCACTAAAGTTTTGCCGATTCTATCCGCCTCGAGCTTCGAATATGCATGCCAGCGGCGAGAGCCGCCGAATGCGCCTGCATTGAGTCTCCAAGCGATGCCGAACAGATTGTCGTCGCCAACCTCGAACGCGCCCTCGATGCTGTTCACGATGTCATATCGTGCGCCGAGCCTCACGCCGAAATAGGGCTTCTCAACAACTTCGAGCTGAACGACGGCGCTACTGTCGCCGCGTTCGAGACGCGGGATCACCGACTCGAAGAGGTTCGTCGCGTGGAGATTGTCCATCGTCCGCTCGAGCTGTCTGTCCTCGAATTTTCTTCCGGCTCGAACGTTGGAATAGCTTTGAACAACCCAATCCCGAGTTCTTTCGTTGCCGGATACATCAACAAGCTCGACAATTCCCTCCTCGAAGATTACCCCCAATGTTTCGGCGTCCAGTGCCGCGAAGGAAATATGCGCCAAGCTGAAGCCAGCTCGCTTATATAGGTCCTCGATGGATGCAAGAATCGAGTCTATCTCGACGAGATTGGTGGGTTTGTCAGGGTCGATATCGAAAGCGGACAGAAGCTCTTCCAGCTCCATAAACCTCACGCCGGCAATCTTCACGCCTCTCATGGGCGGGTTGAATTCCGGCACGACGGCAATTTCTATCGAGTCTCCATCGATGCGATATTCAAGCGAGAGTTCCCTGTAGATGCCCTCGCGATAGAGGCTTCCGAGCCGCTCTTCGAGAAAGTCGAGCGAGACGCGGTCGCCGGCGGAAATCCCTAAAGGCACATCGGAGCGAACCGACGAGACGGTATATCGCGGACTTTCGCCTTTATCCTCCCCGCGAAAGAGCCTCTCGATTTCGGGGAGTTTTTCCTCCGCGGCCTTTCTGCCAGCCTCGATGAGAGAGGCTATGTCGCTGAAGTCATAGCTCCCGTGATGTTCAAGCTCGGGCACGATAAGCAGATCGGCGAGTTTGCGCTCGTATTTCTTTTTATCCTCGGCCATGATGTTCGTGGTTTGATCGAGGATAAACAGCGCATTGTCCAAATTGCGCGGGTATTTGATGTCGGCGGTGGCATCGACGGCGATAATCTTCGATGCGCCCTCAGCAATTGCCACCTCGACGGGAATCGGGTAAATCAGTCCGCCGTCGGCTAAAAGTGCTCCCTCGGCTTCGATCGGCGCAAGAAACAGCGGAATCGCCGAGCTTGCCCGCATTGCCAGCGCAAGGTCGCCGCCGCGGAATATAAGCGGTTCTCCAGTTCGAAGGTCGGTGGTGACCGCCCTGAACGGTATCTTCAGCCTGTCGAAATCGCCGTCTGCCGAGTAATTGGCGGCGGCAGAGCGCAAAACGAGCAGGCTCGATATCATCTGCGCGGCGCTGATTCCCTCGGGAATGCGAGGCTTGAAGTTTGAAAAGCGCAGGTGAAGGAGGAACTGTTCTGTGGCCATTCGTTGTGTTTGGAAGAGGCGAGTGCGCTGGGGAGTGTCGTAAATCAGCTCGTTCCAACTGATTTGGTCGGCGAACTCGCCCAACTCTGCGGGGCTGTATCCCGCCGAATAGAGGCCGCCGACGATTGCGCCTATGCTCACGCCTACGATGAGGTTCGGCGAGTATCCGTTTTCGTGAAGAACCTCAAGCACGCCAATCTGCGAGAGTCCTCGCGCGCCGCCCCCCGAGAGAACGAGTGCCACATCGTTGTCCGAGAC
>DSAF01000068.1 GCA_011388305.1 Candidatus Zixiibacteriota bacterium
GCCGACATCGAGATGATAGAGAGGCCGGATGTCTCGAATTCGATAGGGATTCGCCCTCTGCTGGCCATCTTATCGGGGAGCAGGGCCTCGAGGTCGAGGTAGCCCGTGAATTTCGTCTCGATTGCGAGAGGACGGGCAGGCTTGAACGCGATTGTCCGGGCATCTACCCATCGAGTAACGCCCTCGATTGATGGTGAAAAAGTGAAGACCTTTTTAGTCAGTGCCACCCCTACTTGCCCCTCCTCGGCCATATCCTCGACGAAGCGAACGGCGATTTCGCCATCTGGGGAGAGGAACCCCGCCGTCTTATGGGTAATAATCTTCGCCTCATCCGCCGCAGAAGGCAATTCCGAGGAACCACAGCCTGCAAACAGAATTAATACGACGGCAGAGCAGAACAGAAACAAAGGAACTCGTATGCGCATAGTCGCTCACTCCCATGTAGTTGAAAAAGTCGATTATAAGATAAATTTAGAATAAATTTAACCATTTAACGGAAAAATACAAGAATATCTTTGAGGAAAAGAAACGCAATAATTGGCAGGATTTCAAAAAGTTAACAAATGAGACGCAAACCCGCCCTGTCCTCAACGGTCATTCCGCGCAATCTCGAATCCGAATTCCGGTATCAATTCTCCGGCCTTTTTTGCTTCTGTCTTCGAGGCCTACCGAACAAGAGACCGCTTATTATGCCCCAGAAGCACATTTGCAAGACCTTCCCAGTCGCTTTTTTCATGTCGGCTCCAGCGCTACTGGTTTCTATCTCCCATTTCATTCGACAATAATCGTTTTTTCCGCAGTCGCCTGTGCTATCTCCCCAGCGCGGCCTCGAACATCGAGCGGACGAAGGAGTCGGTTTCCATCTCGTAACGCCTGCGGAGTTCGGACTTCATCTCGCCGCCGCCCACGGAACCGAGGCACCGCACTGCATGCCCGCGAACCGTCGCGTCGGGCGAGTCGAGCAGAGGGAACACCGCATTCCGCGCCATGGCGAGGCGCGTTTGGCGTTCGTGCTCGTCGAGTTCCTCGTCTGCCTCGAACCTCGCGCACGAGATTGCGACCACGCGAAGTAAATGGAATATTGCGGGCTTTTTCGCAGTCGGAAGTTTGCCCAAAACCGCCTCGAACGATTCCTCGCGCATTGCCACGAGGCCGTTCTGCGCGGCCACACGGACGGTCATATATTCGTCGCCCAAGGCCTCGATGTGCGCGGGAATCGCGCGGGCGTCCTCGATGTCGGCGAGGGCTTTGGCCGTCATATATCGCACGGACTGTTTCTTGTCTTTCGCCCATTTCATAATCTCCGGCACAGGGCCTTTCGACTTGATTTTGCCGAGCGCGGAGATAGTTCCGAGGCGTGTCCTCTCGATTTTCAGGAAGGGCAATAGCGAATCGACTGCCTCCTCGTCACCGATTTCCCCAAGGAAATAAATCGCGCTCCCCCGCCTGCGGATGTTCTTGTTATCGTGAAGTGCGTCATACAGACAAGGCTTCATCAACTCCGGCACGCGCTTGGAGAATCGCTCGATGGTCCGGGTTCGCAATGACGATTTCGTGTCGAGCTGAGTCTCGCAGATGTATTTCACCGCTGATTCCGCGGAATCGACAAGCTCCTCGAAGGCTTTGTCGGCCTTGTCCTTGGCCGATCCTACGCTCCACATCGATGCATCGGCGAAGATTTTCTCGATTGTCCGGACGCTGTCCTCGTCCTCCTCCTCGGCGATTTCTTCGGCAAGCTCGCGCACTGGGTCGGGGAATTTCTCGCCGGCGATGTCCATGCCAAAGCCTATATCGCCGGAGAACCATCGGCGGTTGTTGCCCGCGAGAGTCTCGTCGGAGTAGTGGTCGTCGCCCTCCATGTCCAAAAATAGTGCGATGCTTCCCGTGCCGCGCGCACCGCGAGCCTCGCCCCAATTCGCGCTGGTGAGCCTGCGTTTGGCGTAGAGGTCGTTGCCGTTGCGGTCAACGAAGAGCGCGAAGGAATTGGTTAGCGATGCGGCATTTCCGCCGTCGATGACGTAGATGTCGTCGCCGCGAAAATCCGAGAAGAAGCCGACAGAGTAGTCGTGCGCGGAGCCTTGCCCCGGGCCTTGCGGGGAAACATAGATGTCGTTGCCACCGCGATTCACAACCGCGCCAGCGGAGAGGTGAATCCCCGAGCCTTGCGGATACCAAACCGACGTGAAAACATCGTTTCCGCCGTTATCGACAAGCGCGCCGAGGGCATACCAGTAGCTCACGCCCTGCGCATAAATGCCGCTGGAGTAGGTGTCATTGCCCTCGCGGTCGAACAGGAAGCCCACTCCGCCGGAGACATCCGGCCGCCATCCGATGGCGAAGCCCTGCGCGAAGGACTGATAATCGAAGGGTGCAAGGGGTGCGTGGTTATATTTCCCGCCCGCGAAATACTGGTCGGAGCCGGAGTAGTCGCGGAGAAGGCCGATTCCTTTCGGCCCGGCGAAAGCCTGCGCATAGCAGTGCGCGCGGTATGCGTCCTCGCCCTCGATGTCGATGAGCATTCCCATGCCGAAATTCCCCGCGCCCTGCACGAATGTTGCGCCGGAGTATATGTCATCGCCGGACATGTCGATGAGAATGCCCGAGCCGAAAAGCCCCGCGCCTTGGGCATAATGGGTCGCGCGGTATGTGTCATCGCCGTCCAAGTCAACAAGCACGCCCACGCCGAACACGCCGGAGGCTTGGTTAAAAATCGAGCTTCGCCCGTCATATAAGTCGTTGCCGTCCATGTCGATAACAACGCCGAAGGGCTTTTCGCCGATTCGTCCGGCGGCATGTTCGCCGATGTAGAAATCGTCGCCGCCGGGATCGAGAATAATCTGCGCATCGCCGAAGATGTCCGAGCCTTCGGTGCCGATGATGGCCTTGCCCCAGCGGGTTTCAATTTCTATCATCTCGGTCGGAGCATCGTCGGATGTCGCCGTCCGCATAATTTCTACCGCCTTCTCGACGCCGAGCATAACGGCATAGGCCGCAAGGCCAAGTTCTTCGAGGTCGATTTCGTAAATAGTCTCATATAGAGAATCCAGCGAAACCTCATAACTCGTATCGAAATCGCTGTTCACCAAATCGAGGAGAAAGGTCGAGAGATATTTCGCCGAAGTGTCTTGACTGCTCGTCCAGAATGTTGGCAGGAGAAATAGCAGTGAGTCGCGCGATTCTTCGGAAATGCCCTTGAGCATATTATCGATATGCTCGCCCGCAATATCGAAGCCTGCCAGTATTGTCATCAATGCATTTCGATATGGCTCGGGGACTTCGCCATGAGAGTTATCTTTAGCGGATATTTGCGCGATTCGCCTCTCGAAGCGATCCGCGGTTCTCATCGGGATATCCGCGTCGATTAGCGAGAAAGCCCACGGAACATGCGCTTTGGGTGAATTGTAATTGTCCAGCGCAAACCGCGTCCACGAGTCGAGAGTGTCAGGCAGTTCGAGCGGGTTGTCGAGCATTCTTCCGACGATTTCGAGCCGGAAGAGCGTGTCCGTCGCCCATTTTTTCTCGAAGCCGGCGTCTTTGCGTGTAAGGCCAGCGAACATGAGCATCGAGTCGATTTGCGCCCATGCCGCCTTATCGAGCGATGGCGGAAAGCTGTCCGTATCGGGGGTTTGCGCGAGTGCCGTAGTTGCGAGAACGATTAGGATGCTTGCCCAAATTGATAGTTTCATATAAACTCCTCGAAAAGTGAACGACGATATAAGTTACGCTCTTTTCGCGGAATGAAAAGCACTTTTTTCGGGATTTTTTACAGTCGGAAAACCACTTTCTGCAAGCTGTTATAGCGATGGCAATTTGTGAAACGAAGCGGAGCTTCGGGGGCAAGGGCGTCGCGTAGCTGGAGCTACGCTTTGAGAACTAATTCAGCCGCCGGATGCCTTCGCGCGTCCTGCTCTCAATCCAGTTTTAACAAGCCAATTTTATTGAGAATTGACTTTAAAGTATCAAGATTTTCTAAAGCCAATATTAAATCATCAATTTTGAAATAGCCAACAGCTTCACGGAAGTCTTCACCAAGCGATGATATTTCCCCTCTAAACTTATCAATCTCTGTTGCTGTCGAAACAACAATGACTTTTTGAATAGTTGGGTCATGTTTGAGAACTCGCTGAAGGTTCAATATTGCGGAATCGGCGCTACCCCTTCTATGAACCTCGAAAGCGTATGAAATAGTTCCTAAGTTGGCTACTCGACTCTTCCATATAGCGTCAATTTTACACCCTGTCATTAAAAAGTATTCTTTTTCAACATCGAATCCCAACCCGTTGCCCAATTCCAGAAGCTGGCCTATAGCTTCGCTGTGTCCGAAGTCTGTTAATTCCAAAGTCTTCGCAGTCTTACCCTCCAACATCGGATCAATGATAGATAAATAATATAGAAAAAAGTCCAAATAGAAAAGGTCGTGAAATTTGTCCTCATGTTTAAGTTCGTTGTCTCTGAGTTTATAAACTGTATTGCAGAACCTCTCGTATTGCCTTCCGCTTATTTGCGCAGATTTTGGCAGTTCGTTAGAATCGACACCCAGTTTTATCAATCCGCGCTTTGAACGCTTGTTATAGATTGGATAATTCGCATGATCATGATGCGCTAAGATTTCGGTCAATCCTGCTGAACCCAGCATTTTGATTGACCTGATAGCCTTGTCGTATCTTTTTGTTAAACTATCACCCGATAATAAAAGATATCTGAATGCCTCTCTGATTTTTTCTAAGCCAGATTCCATCATTTCTCGATGAAGATAGTCCTTATTTGTCCATCCGTTAAAGGCCCAAAGAAGTTGGATAAGTTCTCGGAGAGTTCCTTCATCTAACTCGTTCAATCCTTTTTCGGAGAAGTATCTATCAATGAATTCTTGTTTCTGTTCTCTTTCTTCATGCCATTTCTGACCATCTTGTTTAAGATAGGTTTCAAATCTTTGCAGTGTCTTTTTCAAGTCCATTCTTCCTCCTCTTAAAAATCTGATTTCCTACAATAATATGCGGGTTTAAAATTTGTCAATAGCATAAGTTCAAACCTCCAGCCTCCCCCGTTGCGCGAACGCGAATTATTGATACATTATCAATAAAAAACGAACGAACGGAGGAGACATGCCCGAACACATCATCCACGCGCCAAAAG
This sequence comes from Candidatus Zixiibacteriota bacterium, assembly GCA_011388305.1. GTDB lineage: Bacteria > UBP14 > UBA6098 > UBA6098 > UBA6098 > UBA6098. The sequence goes on from DSAF01000068.1 coordinate 5,134, forward strand.
GCGACAAAATCTCTTGCAAAGGCTGGCATCAGGAGGCCGCGCTGAGGATGCTCATGAACAACCTCGACCCCGATGTCGCCGAAGACCCCGACAAGCTCATCGTCTATGGCGGCACCGGCAAAGCCGCGCGCAACTGGGATTGCTACGAGGCTATAATCCGCACCCTGCGCGAGCTGGAGAACGACGAGACTATGCTGGTTCAGTCAGGCAAGCCGGTGGGGGTTTTCAAAACCCACAGCTACGCGCCGCGCGTGATTATCGCGAACTCGAACCTCGTCGGCAAATGGGCGAACTGGGAACATTTCCACGAGC